>NZ_OY764544.1:906198-1208264 GCF_963668475.1 uncultured Methanospirillum sp. | reverse complement strand
GATAAGAACCCGATCTTCAAACTCGAGGTTCTGAAGTCCCATGAGATCAGTACGAGCAGTATTGACTGCAATTGCCCGGAAGCTTCCTCCCGAGGCTCTCTGGTCAAACTCGATGAACTTGTCAACGATTTTGCCTCCTGCCTGACCGAATCCGATAAAGAATACTTTCATTGTGGTTACACCAGTTGCCCTGACATTATTTGGAACCTTGATATTGCGTACATTTTACGTGTATATACTCAAAAAGCTTCTTCAATAAGCGCGAAGGGATTAACTAAGGAAGTATGAGCGGAGATTTCAGATGAGGATAGGCATCATAGGCGGAGGCCTTGCAGGTCTTGTCGCCGGGTACTCGCTCGCAGATGCATATGATGTGGTCATATTTGAGCAGGAACCTGAACTTGGCGGCCTGCTCTCTTCGTACAGGAATGAACGGTATGCTATCGAACGGTTCTATCATCACTTCTTCTCCGGTGATACAGTTCTGATGACTCTGCTTGATGAACTTGGACTTTCAGACGAAATTATCTGGCTTTCAGGATCTACAGGCTCGTTTACGGATGGGGACATTCACCCATTGACCACCCCGTTTGAGATCCTTCGCTATCCGTATCTGAGCATCATAGACAAGGCAAGGCTTGGGCTCTTTACCAAACAGGCATCGCATATGGATATGGCTCCACTTGATACCATCACAGCACACGATTTTATCATTTCTAAACTGGGTGAGCGAATATATCATTCATTCTTCGAGCCTCTTCTCAAATCTAAGTTTGGTCAGAATGCTGATCTTGTATCTGCTGCCTGGCTTATCAGTCGTGTGGCTATCAGATCTGATCGTGGAGTGGCAGGTGAACGGCTGGGGTATATTAATGGCGGATTTTCTGTCCTGATTGATCGGCTTACAGGTGCTGCCCGAGATAAAGGGTGTGTTATCCGCACTGAAGTTCCGGTAACCTCCGTAGTTCAGGTGAGTGCATCACCAGATCCTGGCTGGGAGATCAACGGTGAGTTTTTTGATATGGTGATCGGGACAGTCAGCCCCCGTCTTCTTCAGAATCTCGGCGTTCCTGGTATCCCGTCAATTCCGTACCAGGGGGCAGCATGTCTGACCCTCGCGCTCTCCCGTGATGTGACTGATGGTATTTACTGGCTGAACATCACTGACCCTGCCCCATATGGAGCTGTGGTTTCACATACAAATTTTGCCCCGTTTGAGTGGTACGGGGAACATCTGGTATATCTTGCCTCTTATTTCTCAGGTGATCCTGATCCTTCTCTTCAGGAGAAGATGCTATCTGATTTCTGCACAAAATTTTCTGTAGATCCTAAAGAGGTACATTGGAGCCGGATTGCCATCGATCGCGATGCCGGTCCGCTGTATCTTACCGGATATATGAATAATCTTACCAATCCGGCTGTGCCAGGACTGTACCTAGCAGGGATGTTCTCACCAGAGAACTACCCTGAGCGGAGTATTGAAGGCTCTATGAAGGCAGCCCTGCGAGTCGTGGAGGGTATCCAAAACCGTGAATAGTATTACTGAATCAATCGTATCCGTAGTCATTCCTGTCTATAATGACCTTTCAGCCCTTCAGGATGCCATTCCGCTTACCCTTAAGGTGATGGAAGAGTTTTGTTCAGGGTTTGAGATCATTATTGCTGAAGATGCTAGCACAGATGGGTCTGCTGAATGCGCTGCCTCATGGCAGGAAAAAGACTCACGGGTTATTCACCTGCACCGTGACCAGCGGCTTGGTCGCGGGTCTGCCCTGACTACTGCTGCCATACAGGCAAAAGGAGAAATTTTCTGCTACTTCGATGTTGATCTTGCAACAGATATGTCATATCTTCCCATGCTCATCAGGGCAGTTGCCGAGGGTGCAGACGTTGCGACCGGATCGCGACTTCTGTCTGATAGCAATATCACCCGTAGCCTGGGCCGGGAGGTCAAGAGCCGCGGATACAACTGGCTTGTCCGGTTTATTCTCCGAAGCAGACTGAAGGACCATCAGTGCGGATTCAAGGCATTCAAAAAAGAGAGTCTTCTATCACTTCTGCCGGATATTCGGGATACACACTGGTTTTGGGATACTGAAGTGCTGGTTTGTGCACAAAGAAAGGGATATCTGATTGCAGAGATACCGGTTATCTGGCGGGAAGGGCCTGGAACTACGGTCAAGTCACAGGATATCTGGAAGATGGGTCGCTCAATATTGAACCTCTGGTGGAGACTTCATGTACCGTAAAATTGTTGCTCTCGTGCTCTCTCTTCTTCTGGCTGTCGGGATCATCGGTGCAATGCTCTGGCGGGTCTGGGGTGATCTAAATGCAACGCTTCAGTATCTGCATCCTCTGTATCTCGTTCCTGCTATACTGATCTGTGTCGCTGCATGGTTCTCAAGAGGATGGCGATACAAGATCATTCTTGCCAGACTCACCGTAATTGTGCCGACGCTCTTTGCGACTGCCTGCATATATCTCTCACAGACTGTCAATCTTCTCGTTCCGGCAAGGTTAGGTGATCTAATCAGGATTATTCTTGTGAGGCACGAGTATGATTCAACTGTTTCACAAGGGCTCTCCTCGATTGTTGTTGAACGGGTGTTTGACATCATCACAGTTGCATTTCTGGGTCTGATCTCGATCCTTTTTGTTATCAATGTTCCAGAATGGGCACTCTCGCTCATTGCGATCCCCCTGATCCTTGGGGCATTGTTCTTTGGCATTCTCCTCTTCATGGGTCGTTTTTCTTCAGAGAATAAGTACGTCGGATACATTCTGACTATGCTTGCCGAGGTAAAGGAAGCCTCCCTCACCCCTTCCTCTGCTCTTCTGCTCTTCTTCTCATCGATTGCCATCTGGATCATGGATACGATTATCTGTGTCTCGGTTGCAACGATGTTTAATCAGGAGATTCCACTAGCAGTTGTTCTGCTCGCGATAGTTGCTGGAAATTTGGTAAAAGCTGTTCCGATAACTCCCGGGGGCCTTGGGACCTATGAGGCCTCTCTTGCTATTATTTTTGAGTTGTCAGGAGTTGCCCCAGCGACTGCGACACTAATTGCGGTGATCGATCATCTCATCAAAAACCTGATCACAGTAATCGGTGGAGTTGCATCGATCTTCTACTTTGGAAACTGGGTCGTCCCTGAGATGATGGCAAGCATCAAGCGCCGTTTGTCAGATAACGGGGATGAGGATGTATGATTACTCCCGGGGATTTCACTCTGATCCTTGCATGGTTAATCCTCATATTTTTCCTTCACTTCTCGCTGGTCCCGTTTTTCCAGACCTATTTTATAAAGGTGGCAGTTCCTCTCGCATTCAGTCTTTCACTGTTACTCTATACACTCCTCAGTTACTGGAGTGCCCTGGTGCATCTTCCTGTCCAACTTGCATTGATCCCTTTCTTTCTTGGTATGGGGTACACCTGTCTGCAGGCATGCCGGGAGAATGGAATTTGTGAAATTTTCAGATGCTATTCGTTTGTTACGTCAGAATGGAGATATTATGCCCTTTTCATCATCGTCTTTCTGGCGATGCTGTTGCTCCGCGTCTACAACCCTGATATCAGTGCTGCTGAAAAGTTCATGGATCATGGGTTCATCTCTTCAATGATGCGCATGCCTGTCATCCCGCCCCTTGATCCCTGGTTTGCGGGTGGTGATCTCTCGGTTTATTACTATCTTGGGCACTGGATGCTTGCCGCCCTGGGTCTAACATCAGGAGTTCCTTCACCGGTCCTCTTCACCATGGCACTACCAACGATTGCTGCACTTGCTGGCGTCAACATGTACGGGGTCGGTCATCTTCTCCTTCCCCGTCTTCGCCTCCTCCCTGTGGTGCTGCTTTTCATAATGAACCCTGCTTTTGTTCATCTTGCCATGGCAGGGACTGAATGGAGTAAACTCCTCTGGGACAGTACCCGGGTAATCGACGGGACCATAAATGAATATCCTCTGTTTTCATTCATTTTTGGTGACGTGCATGCGCATGTGCTTGGTTTCTTCCCACAGACAACCCTGATTCTTCTCATCATTCTCGCTGTAACCTGCTGGAAGGAGATGCAGCCGGCTTCCCGGCTGGTCCTGATCCTCTCGTCTGGTCTGACACTTGGTTCAATCCCGCCCACGAACACCTGGGATGTCCTTATCCAGGCCCCTCTGGTTCTCATCACCGGAACCATCCTGCTGATTAATTCAGCCGGTTCTCGTTCAGAGCCTGATCATTCTCCTTCTCTGGCAGGAAGACTTGTTAAGAAAGTCAGAGAGCCTGTGTCCGGAAGAGCGATCATCAGACATTTTTCCCAGGGAAGGGGGGCACTTCTCTACCTTCTGTTGGTGCCGGTAATTGGTGTCCTCTGTTATCTTCCCTATTATCTGATGATGAAAGCACAGGGAATTGGGGGGATCGCAGTAGTTCCTCTGTCGACTTCGATATCTGAATTTATGCTTGTGAACGGATGGTTCATCCTTATACTTGCGGTTTCCCTCCTCCCCATCTTCAGGCGTTCGCCCTGGCTTCTTGTCATTGCTGTGCCGTTTCTGGTAACCGGATATGTTGCAGCAGCGATACCTGCAGTCCTTCTTGGTGCGGTATTGGTCAGGCGTGAAGGGGCTTGCGATCTCCTGGCTGGTGCAGGTCTTGCGATCCTTGTCTTCTGTGAGATCCTCTATCTCAAGGATAACATGGGCGACCAGTATTTCAGGATGAATACCGTCTTCAAACTCTATATCACCGCCTGGCTGCTCTTCAGTGCTGCCACTGCCGGAATGCTTGGAAGGCTCATCCTCCCTCTGATAAACAGTGAGTCATGGTCAGCACGAATGGTTGAGGGTGCAGTTCCGCTGATTCTTCTGCTCCTTCTTCTGCTTCCGGCAGTGGTCACTGCCACTCATGCAGGGCCGCATACCCCGACTCTTGATGGACTTGCCTGGCTTTCAGTCTCCCATCCGGACGACCTTGCAGCGGTTACCTGGCTTCGGTCCCAGGAAGGAAACCTTACCCTTGTTGAGGCTGAAGGGGGAGACTATGGATACTACTCCCGGGTTTCAGCATTCACCGGAATACCTGCACTTCTCGGGTGGTCGTTCCATGAATCAATGTGGCGTAACAATACCCCGCTTGGATGGTATGCTCAAAGGACAACTGTTGTGCGTACAATCTACGAAGATCCGTCATGGTGTGTGAAACTCATGAAGATGTTTCACATCGATCTTCTGTACGTGGGGCCGACAGAAGAGGAACGCTACAATGTCACCCTCCCTGATGCCGGTCTCTCACCAGCGTATCATCAGGGTGCGGTCACGATATACCGTCTGGCCTGATCCGATATTCCCGACAGGATCTGCTGATTTCACTCTCCTCTTTTCAAAACATTTATTGACTCTGATCCCATACTTGTATGGCACATTCGTCATGTACTGATGAGTGATGATGGAGAGACCGAAGCTCTCCTGAATGAGGTCTAATATGGCAAACTACGTTACCTTTGAAGTTTCTGATGAAATTCAGAACAAGGCACTTGAGGCAGTCGAAACGGCCAGAGAAACCGGCAAGATCAAGAAGGGCTCCAACGAAGCCACCAAGGCTGTCGAGCGCGGGATCGCCCAGCTCGTTCTTATCGGTGGCGACGTTGAGCCGGCTGAGATCGTGATGCACCTTGGTCCTCTCTGTGAAGAGAAGAAGGTTCCGTACATCTTCGTCACCAAACAGAACGACATAGGAGCCGCATGTGGGCTTGAGGTCGGCTCTGCTGCTGCTGCCGTCATAAAACCCGGCAAGGCGAAGGAGATCGTTGACGAGATTGCAGGACAGATTGCTGCGCTTAAGGCCGAGTGAGTCTCATGTCTGACGCAACGCCCGCCGAAGTGATCGAGGTGATCGGCTCTACGGGCATGCATGGTGAAGCCATGCAGGTCAAGTGCCGGATTCTCGATGGCCCGAATAAGGGTCGAATTATTACCAGGAACACGGTTGGCCCCATCCGAGAAGGGGATGTCCTTATGCTCCTCGAGACCGAGCGTGAGGCAAAGAAACTCTCACGGAGGTGAAAACGGTGATGCAATCACACGTTTGTTCGTTTTGTGGTGAGGGTATGGAGCCAGGAACCGGGAAGATGTTTGTCCGAAAGGATGGGTCAATCTTCTACTTCTGCAGCACCAAGTGCCAGAAGAACTACAAACTCGGGCGTATTCCGCGCCGGGTCTCCTGGACTGCAGCCGGCCGCAAGGCGATGGGCAAGGGATAATCAATGGAACAGACGTTCCTGATGGTCAAACCTGACGGGGTACAGCGTGGCCTTGTCGGGGAGATCATCTCCCGTTTTGAACGCCGCGGATTCAAACTCGTGGCAGCAAAGTTCGAACGGCTTCCTGATGCCCGAGTTATGGAGCACTATGCAGAGCATGTGCAGAAACCGTTCTTCCCAGGTCTGAAGGCTTACATCACCAGCGGACCCTGTTTCCTGATGGTGTTTTCAGGGAAGAACATCGTGAAGATCAGCAGAGATATGATCGGTGCCACGAATCCTGCCGGGGCAGCCCCCGGAACTATTCGTGGTGATCTGGCTCTTGAGATCGGAATGAATGTCATCCATGGTTCAGACTCAGTAGAGACTGCAGCCAGGGAGATCGCGATTCATTTCAAACCTGAAGAACTTGCATCCTACACCCGCATTGACGAGCAGTATCTTTACGAATAACCACTTTTTTTGCCAGGCTCTCTGAGTCAGGCTCATATGCGCTGCGGTTCAAAATGAGTGAGAGTACCTGGTATCCATGAATTATTTCTGTTCATCTCCACGAATCTGCCGTGCGGTTGCTCTGTCCTGGCTGATTCTGCTCCTGTCTGTCCTGCTTACCGGATGCATGAGCACAGGGGAGTGGAAGGAGAAAGGGCAGAAGGATTTTCAGAATGGCAAATACTCTGAGGCAATATCAGCCTACGATCGGGCTATAGCCATCACTCCAAATGATAGTGAACTCTACTACCTGAAAGGTATGTCATTGTATGAGATGGTACGGTACAAGGATGCGATTGATGCGTTTACCGATGCCATTCGCCAGAATGGGAACTATTCCCTGGCCTGGTTCTGGAAAGGGCGTACCAGTTATATGATGGGCGATTATGATGAGGCTGTCAGATCGTTCTTTAAAGCAATTGAGATAGAACCCGGAAACACCGAATACTGGTATTATCGTGGGATGGCACTCTCAAGCCGTGGTCAGTATGACATGGCAGTTCAACATTTTGACAAGGCTCTGCTCATCGATAAGAATAATGAGAAGGTCTGGAGTGCCCGCGGGTTTGCATATAATATGAAAAAACAGTATGAACCGGCGCTGTACTCATATGAGCAGGCTATCGTTGTCAATCCGCAAAATGCAGAGAACTGGATCAATAAAGCATCTGTTCTAAAGGCTATGGGTAAAGAGGCAGAGGCTGAAGTGGCGATTGATAAGGCAAATCTTCTCTATAAGGAACAGGAGAAGGACATCAGCAAGAAGATCCCCAAAACTCCCATGCAGTTTACATCCTGAAGTTTCATTTTTTTGATCAGTATAGAGGAAGGCATTTCCCGGATCTTATCAAACCTGTTCATCACTCGTGCCCTTTGGCATGTCACAGGTGATATCAGGTGTCTTCGCGGGAAATAGTACAAGTTCTTATCCCTCTGGTTATACTGCTCCTCATCATCTCTGTTCTGCTCTCCGGCTGTGTTGGAACACAGTGGTCTGCGGATGACTGGCTAGAAAAAGGGAACCAGTATGCAAATGAAGGGCTGTATAAAAGCGCTGTTGATGCGTATAATCAGTCATTACAACTTGATGCCAGAAATTCAAAGGTTTTTACCTATCGTGGAGTAGCCCTTGAACACATGGGAAGTTATGATACTGCGATGCAGGATTTTGAGCAGGCACTCAGTATCAATCCGAACGAGAGCGGTGCCTGGCAAGGCAAGGCAGCAACATATATCGATACCAATGAGTACCGCCAGGCTGTCAAGGCTGCTGACCGTGCGATTGAACTGGCAAAGACCCCCTCCGACAAGGCAGAGAACGCGTACCTGCTCCGGGGATTTGCGCTGAACCGGCTTGAAGATTATGAGAATGCACTTCAGGCATTTGATAAAGCCATCGAGATCGATCCAAAGCGGCTGGATCTCTGGCAGAACAAGGCTTACTCACTGACAAAAATGGGAAGGTTCGTTGAAGTGCTCAAATGTTATGAGATGATGACCAGCATCGAACCGAATAATGCTGAAATCTGGAGCAAAAAAGGAGAGATTCACTTGGCTCTCGGTCAGATCAACGAGGCGAATGAGGCATTCTCGATAGCCAAGAGCCTCATTAAATCAAATTAAACATTTAGGACTTTCCAACTCACCCGATTACTTTTTTAGGCAAAAAAGAAGTGCCCTGATTATCTTGTTCAATGTTTATCCAAAGTGATAAACAAAGTACGCGAGGACCACGACACCTATGAATATCAGTGCCATCCCGTCGATTCTATGAAATTCGAGTTCGTGAAAGGGCAGGGTCTTCTTGCTCCGGTATCCACGTAGATCAAGAGTTAGTCCAAGAACCTGGGTTTTGGCGAGGGAGTTTGCAACCAGTGGAATTATGATGGGTCGCAGGCTCTTTACCTTCCCTATTGCTCCTGTTCCTGGGTTGTATCCCCGGGAGAGTTGTGCCTCATGTATTCGTGTCGCTTCAAGCTGAAGGCTTGGGATGAACCTGAGTGCTATCAGGAACATCAGAATGTAATCCACAGGCATGTGAAATGCGAGAAGTGCGGTAACCAGTTCGCTGGGCTTTGTTGTGACGATGAAGAGATGGAATGAAAGGATCATCACGATGAAGCGGCATGTGAAGAGGAGTCCAAGACCCAGTCCGCCCTCCGTGACCGGCAGCATCCCCCCGATCACCGGAATTGATGCCGGAATAAGGGTAAAGTATGTCTCCCCTTCCTGCACGGTCAGTGTTGTGACGATGAGGAGAAATATTCCGAGCAGGATGAGGAACGGGATCTGCTTGGTGATCTCGCGGTGCATTCCTGATATTGATGCACCTATGGCAATGACCAGGATCAGGCCGGCAAGAAAGAGAGCACTCGGGGTGAGTACACTCATCCCAACGATAAGGACGACGATGATCAGTTTTGTCACTGGATTGAGCCGGTGAAGTACCCCGCTACCAGAAATGTACTGGAGAATCTCGGTCATGCCTTCACCCTCTGGATTGCATAGTCACCGCTGACTCTTCCGCTCTCCATCACAATAATCCGTTCAGCATTCTCTTCTGCAATTCGCATGTTGTGGGTGACCATGATGATGGTGTGCCCCTGCTGCTGGAGTGACTTCATGAGTGCCATCATCCTGTCTGATTCAACCTCGTCAAGACCGGTTGTCGGTTCATCAAGGATTATGATCTCAGGTTCCATGGCAAGGATACATGAGACTGCCAGACGCTGCCTCTCTCCCCGTGAGAGATGACGGGGATATGTCTGCTCCTGCCCATCCAGTCTCACCATCGTGAGAACATCCCTGATGCGATTGTCTGGATCCGGTGTCTTGATATTATTCAGCCCGAAGCGGATCTCTTCTTCCACAGTATCGGCAAAGAGCATGGTGTCAGGGTTCTGAAACACAAGACCTGTATGACGCACAAGGGTCATCACCGGTTCAGTAGTGGCATCAAGATCAAGCACTCTGATTGTACCTGAATCTGGCCTGATGAGACCATTCAGATGTTTGACAAGTGTGGTCTTTCCTGATCCGTTCTCGCCAAGCAGGGCGACAAACTCACCCGGGTAGATGGAGATGCTGACTCCGTTGAGGGCAGCAATCTCCCCGTATCTGTGGTGCACATCCTCAAGCCTGATGATGGGATCAGTTCCCTGTGGTGAATACGGGGAGAGATCCGGGTCTTCGTACAGTGCCTTTAGTGATCCTTGAGTATGAGGAAAGAGTTCATCAAAGGTTCCCTGCCTGGATATTCGTCCATGGCTCAGCTCAATGACCCTGTCTGCCACCCCCCGGTACCCTTCGAGAGAGTGGTCGACGACAATGACTGTTTTTCCTTCTGCCTTCAGACCCTTGAGGACCTCGATAATTTTTCCGGTGGCACGGACGTCAAGTTCTGATGTGGGTTCGTCAAGGATCAGCACACTTGTGTCCATGGCCAGAGCCGCTGCGATAGCGACACGCTGTTTCTGCCCACCAGAGAGTGCATATGGTGGGCGTTCACGAAGATGCGATATCTCACAGAGCTCCATCACCTGATCAATCCGTGCCCGCCTTTCTGCCACCGTTGCAAGCCGTGTCTCGAGGCCTGATGCTATTTCCTCCTCTACACTGGTGAAGATGAGCTGGGCATCAGCGTCATCAAATACCATGCTGATG
Organism: uncultured Methanospirillum sp.; assembly: GCF_963668475.1. Classification (GTDB taxonomy): domain Archaea; phylum Halobacteriota; class Methanomicrobia; order Methanomicrobiales; family Methanospirillaceae; genus Methanospirillum. The sequence goes on along the minus strand of NZ_OY764544.1, from coordinate 1,197,856 downwards.
TACTGGTTGAGTTGACTCATCCCCTCATACTCTGCAATGGGGCGGCCTTGAAAAGAGAGATGTCCGGTGAGTATCCCACCAAACTCATGTTGCAGAATTCCGGCAAGAGCAAGACAGAGGGTCGTCTTTCCAGCTGCCGTGGGTCCGGTGATGAGGATCAGTTCTCCGGCACTGATGGAGAGGGTAACCTCCTCCAGCGCCGGCTTCGTGCTCAAGGGATATGTGTAACTCAGGTTTGTTCCCAGTATCATGCCCTTCCCCGGGAAAGGACACGTGCTGCTGGAAGGTAGAGGATTTGGGCGACCACCGTATTGAGGATGGATGTCGGGAGGACGATGGTGAACATCATCAGGCTGAAGAATGCATACAGGCTTGTTGCAGTGAAAGCCTTATACAACATTCCTGGAGCAACCATCACAAGCACCATAACGATCGCAACAAATGTCAGACCACTTACCACCGTTGCAATCAGGGTTGCTAATGCAGGTGCAAACTTGATCCTCTCTCTGGTTGCGAGGAATACTCCGAGACAGACGATTGCTCCGAGCGGTTCGCTGATCAGGTTTGCAGGGGGAAAGAGCGAGTGGCTGATCAATGCACTGATGATACCTCCGACGATTCCTATCCCGAGAGCCTCTTTAAATCTGGGGGCAATGAGCATGATCGCAAGACAGTAAAAGATGATCACAAAGTTCGGTACAATTGGGGAGGGCACGAGTGCGGTTGCAATCAGACGTGCGATCGCTCCCACAGCGAGGAGAATTCCAACAATAGCAATATCCTGTGACTTCATATTTTTCACTCAATAATAATTTGATCGGATGGATTCTGATGTGTGAACAAGGCTGGTGTTAGGTGGCACTTCTCTCGACAACAAGATACATCTATGTATTTAGTTGTCCATTTCTGCATTTATAGGTTCTCACATCTGTACCTGAATAATTCCTCTGTAGTCCTGGATTCTGATGGTATGAGGAGTAAACTCGTCCTCGTAGAAGACAAAAACTCTCACAGGCTCCCCTTTGAGAAATGCCCTCATCTGCTGATCATATATCTTTCTGACATTCTTCTCCCCAGTTCTTTCAAAAAGATCGATCAATGATCTGTAGAACCCGATCATCTGTATGAGCCATCCCTCTTCGTATGATCTGGTCTCCTGAGCCAGGCTGACGCTTTCTTTCTCACTGATCAGGGTATTATACTCGCCATGTTCATTCAGACCGCTGATCTGCCTGAATGACAGTCTGCCCTTTTCATCAGGTTCGCGGTGGAGCATATAGGGATAAACCCTGCATATCGAGAATCGATCGTTGTAGATTTGGCACCGTCTCTCAATAAGGTGAACACAGGATCCGTCTGGGTTGGTACGGAGGGCATACCCTGACACATAAAAATTTCCATTCTTGTCGCAGACCTCAAAAAAAGGTGCGGGGATGATCGTATCAGGACATATCTCCTTTGCCCGCCTGGTATCATGGTCAAGCAGGAAAACATGCCCGTTTTGTCCGGCAGTACAGCACCCCCCGCATCCTGTACAGGAAAAACCAACTTCTTTGATTATCCTGACAAGGTCCTCTTCAGGGAAATCAGACAGGAGTTTGAGTTCTTCTGTAAACCGTGCCAGTTCCCTGTTCAGGAAAGGATCTGTCATTTCTCATTCAGATGTGTGATACACAGGCTTATCTCTGGCGATAGTACCGCCTCTTGGTCCCCAATGTATAACTGTAATGGCTGCAGAAGAGAGATACATGCTCGAGACTTTTGATCTCTCAATAAAAATTCCCAAAGACGAATACTCCTCAATCGCAGATCCCCTCAGCATCGGAACCGGTGAACTGCAGCGTGAGGTTCGTAAACGTGGGAAGTCGGTAATTATTGTCTTTGAAGGGTGGAGGGGATCAGGGATCTCACAGGTGATCAATAAAATATTGCACGCATTTGATCCCCGTGGTGTCCGTGTATACGCAACTGACGAACCTAATGATGTAGAACGGGACCACTCCCTGATGTGGCGATTCTGGACCAAGGTTCCTCCATACGGGCAGATCGCAATTTTTGACAGGAGTTGGTATACCTCAATGCTCATTGAGCAGTTTGAGCGGTCACGGACGGATGAAATACCTTCTGATAGCATCTCTGACATCATTGGGTTTGAAGAGCAGATTGCCGGTGATGGTAACCTCATCATCAAGTTCTTTCTTCACATCAGTAAGCAGGAACAGAAGAAACGTCTGTCAGATCTGGAGGATGATCCCTTTACATATCAGGCCCGGTATCTCCGGAGAATAGAGGGTTTTTATCAGTATGGGCAGTATCTTCCGGTTATCGAGAAGATGCTGATGAAGACTGATCTTCCCGCAAGTCCCTGGGTGATCGTCGAGGCTGAACAGATCAAGTATGCTCATGTGAAAGTTCTCAGAACGATAAACTCCATGATAGAGGGTTGGCTGGCAAGTCTTGATGAAGTGTCAACTGAAAGTTCCCAGTTTTTTGCAGTTCAGGGAGTGATGAAGAACATCGGTGAAACCTGCATCCTTGATACTGTTGACCTCACGAAGTCCTACACCAAGGACGAGTATAAACCGCTCATGGAGCAACTTCAGGAGGATCTCAAAAAGATACAATTTGCAACCTACCGCCAGGGTGTTCCTGTTGTCATCGTCTTTGAGGGGTGGGATGCGGCAGGAAAAGGGGGATGCATCATCCGGCTTACTAATCCCCTTAATCCACGAGGGTATGTCGTGGAACCTATCGGGGCACCGAATGACTATGAGAAACTGCATCATTATCTCTGGAGATTTTACCCGAAATTCCCCCGCAAAGGTCACATCACTATATTTGATCGTTCATGGTATGGCAGGGTTCTCGTGGAGCGGGTGGAGAAGTTCTGCCACGAGGATGAATGGCAGCGAGCATATCATGAGATCAACGCCATGGAAGAGCAACTGGCGAGAAACGGGGTTGTGATCGTTAAGTTCTGGCTCCATATCGATCAGGACGAGCAGTTAAAACGGTTTACTGAACGTGAAAACAGTGAGTACAAACGGTATAAGATAACCGATGAAGACTGGCGGAACCGAAAGAAGTGGGATGAGTATGAACTTGCGGTTAATACCATGATCCGCAAGACGAGCACGCCCGAGGCTCCGTGGACCATCATTCCCGCGAACAACAAGTATTTCGCACGGATCATGACCATCAGAACAGTTATCGAAGCGATAGAAAAGAAGATAGATGAGAATGGGGCACTCTGATCTCTGAACCGTTCAGAACAGGATCTTATGCAGGTCCTGACACCTTTTGCTCTCCGCTTCAAACCGGTTGATTATTTCATGCAGTTCGGGCATATCAAAATCGGTTTCAATGGTGCCATCGGTTTTTATCGGATAAATTCGTCCCAATATTGTGATCAGGCGCTTACCGATGAGTGTCCTGTGTCGTACCTGTGCGTACTCGGCGATGAGATCAGCATCTCCACCTCGTGTAGTTGCCTGATCCACTTCCTTACTTATCATCTCTTTGCGGTCCCTTACTCCTTCCACCGACTTCACGAGATCGGGGAGGCGTACTGGTTTTATAAGATAATCTTCTATCTGGTCCCCGTACCTGATGACATCCTTGATGGTGAGGCTTTTTCCGGTCTGCATGATGATGGGAACATTCCTGGTTGCCTCCTTGTTCTTGATATGGGAGAGTGTCTCCCATCCGTCCATCGGTTTCATCATCACATCGAGGATGATGATATCCGGGATGTCAGCATCTATCAGTTCTAACGCTTCCTTCCCTGATATTGCTCCCCGTGCATCATATCCCTGTTGCTTCAGCGTCTCAACAAACGCCATCTTCAGCAGTGCTTCGTCATCAATATACAGGACTTTCAGACCGGTAGACATAACCCTCCTCTCTTCAGCACCGGAAGTCGTCCCCCTGCAGTCCGGTGTAGATGGTATGATGTAGTGTGAGTCATTCTGATATCAGTTTTTTCTCGACAGTCACATCTTTATCGCTGATCTCAATTTCTGGTGCCTGACCTTCCTTCATGATAGCCTTTGTCTCGTCCTCGATTGACTTTACTACTTCGGCAATATATTCAGCAGAGGGGATGTCTCCAAGAAGGCTGTCATCCAGATTCACAGCCGTGGACTCGCTCTCATCCATCTCTTCAGTAGCACCGAGGAATTTGGCACCCTGACGGATCAGGCTTGAGATCTCGAACGGGAAGATGATCTTGGTTGCCTGACCTGCTGACATCGTCTTTAATGCGTCCAGGGAAAGGACGGTGATAGCCCGCTTATCCAGAGAACGTGCACCGATTGAGAGAACTCTCAAACCTTGTGCTTCACCCTGAGACCTCAGGATCTGGGACATCCTCTCACCATCAGCCTTCAGGATCTTACTCTGCCGCTCTCCTTCTGCCTCAAGGATCATACTCTTCTTCAGTCCTTCAGCCTTCAGGATAGCAGACCTCTTCTCTCCGTCAGCTCTGAGAATTGCTGCACGGCGTTCCCTCTCGGCGGCAGTCTGCTCTGTCATTGCCTGCTTGACTGCACCGACCGGGTCAACTTCTTTGATCTCAACCCGCTCAACCTTCACACCCCACTGATCAGTCTCTCGATCCAGGATATCCCTGAGCCGGGTGTTTATTGATTCACGGTTGTAGAGGACCTCATCGAGCTCCATGTCACCGATGATACCACGCAGGGATGTCTGGGCAAGTGCGACAGTTGCCATCCGGTAATTTGCAACCTCAAAGAATGCCTTTTCGGGATCGATAACCCGTATGTAGACGATCGCGTCCACATTGGTTGGAGAGTTATCTTTGGTGATGACCTCCTGTGATGGGATGTCGATAACCAGTGTCCTGAGATCCAACTTGACAACCTGTGTTATAAACGGGACCACCCAGCGGAACCCCTGGTTCATCCTTCCGATATATTGTCCCAGCCTGATCTGGAGTCCCTGTTCGTACGGCTGGATAATAACCACTCCCCGTGCGAAGATGATCAGGATGATGATGATCAGAACAATGGTGATAAACGTCTCAATAAATGCCATTACACAATCTCCTCAACAACAATATGCACACCCTTCGAGGAGATAACTCTTATCCTTGCTCCTTCCGAAATAGTGCCCGTCTCAGTTTTTGCACTCCATACCTGCCCCTCGATGGTTGCCTTTCCATCAAGTGACTGCTCATCAGCTGCCTTTGTAAGCACCCCTTCTTTTCCGATGAGTGAGTCCATGCTGATGGTATAGGGTTTCTGACCAGCGGGGGTCATTCTGCTATATGCAAAAACTGTGGCAAGAGCTGCTGCAATTGCGATGCCAACTCCGACGAGAATGCCGATGTTTGTGCTGAAGATATCTATGCCGAGCAGAAGCAGTATCCCGATGATGATAAGGACCGTCCCGGGTACTAACAGGAAGAATCCTGGAGAGAATACTTCAAGAGCGATAAGAAATGTGCCTGCAAGAATTACAAGCCATCCATATGACAATCCCTCAACGGCCATATGGAGTATTCTGACTCCTGGAATCAAAAAGATGATGACCTAACGGGATCTGAGCATCGCGAGTTTGGCACCCCTGTGAACACCGAGTTCTTCAGCAATGGGTTCGCACTTGGCTGCCAACAGGTATGCTGTCGGGGGGAGGCCCGTTTCTTCCCGCAGGCTCTCATAGTTTGCCATTCCCTTTGAAATGATAAGAGTGCAGGTATCAAGTTCCTTCTGCACGTGAGCCGGAAGCAGGTCAAACCTTATTCCGATCTCTGCTCCTGCCCCGTTGGTGTAAACATGATCAGCGATCACACCAAGTCCGATATCCTTTGCTTCGGTCATTGTTGCGTCATTGAGAATAGGAGCGTCCCGCACTACCACGGTGACATATGATCCCTGCTTCTTCAGGTATTCAATGAGCAGCCTGTCAAATACAAGTTCACCGCAGTTGTCAGTAAGGTACACAACGCGCCCGGCCAATGGGAGGATCCTGTCAGTGTCATCGATAACCAGCCCTGATGCAAACTCATCCCTGAAGAATGCAACAAAATCTTCGCTGATGGTGTGTCCCCTTACACCATAATCAAAGATGTTACCAATGACTGCGGCTGTGACCAGACTTCTGAAATCGGCCAGGTGCTTTCTAACAAGATCAAGTGCCTTTGTCGCTTCTATGTTTGACTGCTCTTTGAGCCTGAGAAAGGGATCGGTTGTTCCTAACTGATAATACACGGACCGATGAAGCAGGCTTGCGATCACCGGATGGGTATATGGAGTCTCCTGGAGGAAGCCAAGGAGTTTGGTTGCGTGCTCCATGAGTGGCTCAAACTTTTCAGATGGAAGATCTACGAGTTCTGCTTCAAGCCGTACCCGTGATAACAAACAGTCAAAACAGCGATCATCATGATGCATGTGAACACCTTAAAAGAGGGTATGGGGCCATCGAGATTCGAACTCGAGTCAGAAGACCCCCAGTCTCCTAGGATGCCAGGCTACCCTATGGCCCCGAGTCCATACTATTTTCTCACATCTGGCATATGTACTTACCCGTTTTATTCTGTGCTGATCGATATGGTATTTCAAAGCAGGGAGTTTAATCTGGTCTGATAATCCTATTCACACCATATACGACAAACTCTTCATTCATCTATGATGAAATTTCATCACGATCCCTGCCTCTAACCCAGCACGACTTCCTGAAGAGGAAAAAAAGACAAAATATTATATATCTACGTCGGAGATTATACCGTAGTTACTGCATAATACGGGGCCCAGACATGCTCAAGGAGAAGATAGCCGGTATCATCGAGGATATCACGAAGGTAGGGGGGGTACGGCTTTGTGCACTCGTCTCGCGGGATGGGATAATGCTGGGTAAGCATGCCGCAGGTGACTTCAATGAGGCATGGTTTGCGGCAATGTGCGCAACTCTCCTCGCCTCGGCAGAGTCTGCGGCAGTTATCATTAAAGTCCAGTCTCCGGAGATGGTCACGATTCAGTCGTCGGACGGTACTCTGATCATCATGGGAGCGGGCGACAAGATCCTGCTCACTACTCTGATCGACCCGTCGGCAGATATGGCAACAGTTACTGCAACTCTGCGGGAGATCGCAGAGGATGTTGGGGGGAGTTTCTGATGGCCACTATAATGGTTATTGATGACAGTCCGTTCATCGTGGATATCTTTGTGACAATGCTTGAGCGGGGTGGATATACTGTTTATTCTGCCAACAGTGGTCCTGAAGGGATTGAACTGCTTAAGAGTGTAACGCCTGATCTCATCCTTCTGGATATCATGATGGAGCCTATGGACGGATGGGAAACCCTCGTTGCGATCAAGCAGAATTTTTCAACCAAGGATATCCCCGTCATGATGCTCACGGCCAAACAACTCACCCCCCAGGAGGCACAGGAGTACGGGATGTATATTGAGGATTACATTCTCAAACCTGTCACCCATTCCGAACTGTATTCTGCGATTGAGGGAGTCATCAGCAGAAGGCAGCAGATTCTGGACGATATGAGCAAGGCAAAGGATGGTGGATTCGAAGATGCACTCATCAACGAATATGGCCGTCTGGTCAAAAGTGTCGAGATTACCAAGCGTCTTCTCAAGCTTCTTTCTGCAACGTATGATCTCTCGGATCCTTCAATGAAATTATCAGACGATATAAATATTGCAATCAGGAGTATGGAGACAAACCTGAAGTTTCAGGAGATGCGTGTCTCGCAGATCAGAGAGCAGTTCTCAGGTAAACCTGCCTGACCCTCTTTTTCCAGTCATCTGTCCGGGATATTTCTGGTGACAGTGTCAGGTTCTCCCTACAATATGAAGTAGATCAAGCACTAACCTCATGAACCATGTTTGATCTCGTATGTGTCAGATGTGGAGAATCATATCCCGCTGACACAGTTCTATATTCCTGTAGGAAATGCGGTCATCTTCTTGAGGTCAGGTATGATCTCGCATCCATCAATATCACCCGCAGGGACTGGCTCTCCCGTCCCCTTTCTGTATGGCGGTATCGTGAACTTCTCCCGGTGAAACGCGAGCCTGTCACCCTGCATGAAGGGGGGACCCCGCTGTACCATCTGAAACGTATTGGTGAAGAGCTTGGAATGAAGGAACTTTATGCCAAGCATGAGGGGATGAATCCTTCAGGCTCTTTTAAGGACAGGGGTATGACAGTCGGTGTCTCCATGGCTCTTCAGCTTGGCATGAGCTCGGTTGCCTGCGCCAGCACTGGCAATACCTCAGCATCACTCGCAGTTTATGGGGCAAAAGCAGGAATTCCAACCATTGTACTGCTGCCAGTCGGAAAGGTGGCCCTCGGAAAGGTTGCCCAGGCTCTTATGCATGGGGCGCGGGTCATCTCGATCAAAGGGAACTTTGATCGTGCTCTTGAGATGGTTCGCGACCTCTGTGAAAGCAAGGGAATCTATCTGCTCAATTCGATAAATCCGTACCGCCTAGAAGGCCAGAAGACGATCGGGTTTGAAGTGATCGATCAGCTTGACGGGAAGGTACCTGACCGGATGGTTCTCCCTGTTGGGAATGCTGGAAACATATCTGCAGTCTATAAAGGGATTCTGGAACTGAAGGCATTGGGTTTTGTTGACAAGATGCCGATGATGACTGGTATCCAGGCAGCAGGATCCCAGCCAGTGGTCAGAGCTATCCGCGAAGGTCTTCCTGAAGTGATCCCTGATGAAAACCCTGAAACTGTTGCAACTGCTATCAGGATCGGTGCTCCGGTAAATGCTGAAAAGGTTCTCACCGCGATCCGGGGAAGCGGTGGAACTGCAGATTCGGTCACCGATGATGAGATTCTCGCCATGCAGTGTGACCTCGCACGCAAGGAGGGTATCGGTGTGGAGCCTGCATCAGCTGCATCAGTAGCAGGTGTAAAGAAACTGGTCGAGTCAGGGGTTATCGACCGGGATGAACAGGTGGTCTGTGTGGTCACCGGTCATCTCCTCAAGGACCCTGAAACGGTGATTAAACAGTGTGCCCCTCCAATCGAATGCGAAGCAACACTCGAGTCATTACTGGCTGCACTACAGCTCTGATCCTGGTATTCCTGATTATCCCGGTGTCAGCTCTGAATGTCACATATCAGGTTGATGATGACGGGACCAGATACCATGCGGTGGCTACAGTAAACGTTACAGATAGGTATGAGTTCATGCAGAGCGGAGCACTTGGTGAACAGGTCCCGCTCAAAGTGACTAATATCACTCTCTTTCAGAATGGCGTAAACACTACTTTCACAGAGGAACGTGGTGGGATCAGGTTCCCTTCCGGGAATTATTCGATCACCTATGACGGCCAGATCTCTGGAAACACATTCCAGAGTCAACTCCCTGAACCTGGCTCGCTCTCAATCCTCCTTCCTGATCGATACAAAGTGGACAACCCACTCCTGACCTCCATTCAGCCGAGCGGATCGCATGTGAACCGTAGTATGAACCAGACCATTGTCACCTGGGATAAGGCAAGATATTTTGATATCAGGTTTTATGATGCCAACCAGGAGAATCTGCTTGGGATATTTACTCAGTTCTGGCTCATCATTGCTGTGATGCTTCTTCTTCCGTTTCTCTTCTCACGGGGTCAGGGCTGATCCCCTGGGTTTCTCTGCTTTATGGGGTGCCGCAAAAATACCCGTTGACCTTTGGGTAATGTGCGGCACCTCCTCCATCTCACCATCATACTATCTCTTCATCTCCCCTTGTTTTGTGGTCCGGATAACTCATCTGAAAATACGGCAGAATTACCGAGTTTTTTCCTTGATTTAATCTGGCAAATTTTGCTTTATTTTCAATAATTATGGGATTAATTTGCCAATTCTTTACTTGGGCTCTGCAAAACTCTCTCTGGTGCCGCGCCTCTGTCAAAAACCGCATGATTTTGATTCTCTCGATTTTGCATCGAATTCAAAATTGCAGATCTGCCTTTTTTTTTTATTTTAAGGCAAAATCGAGATTTTTAGATTGCTTCGCTCAAAACTGGCTTAAATTTAAATTTAACGCCCATAAATTGCGGATTCTCGATTCGGCATGTTTTGTACAGCATAAATCTTAAATGCTGAGGGATACACGTGATACAGTATACAGGAGACACAACCATGATAGACGTACTTGTTCCGACCAGAGAAGGAGTGGCAACCGTCCCTCCAAAGTCCGATCAGGAGACTATGGAAGAGTTTAAGACCCGCAATTCATGGGGTCTTTACATGAGTGTGGATCTGAGAAACTGCAACCCTGAAAGCATCCGCGATGCAGGTAAGATCCGTGAGTTCGTAGTTGAACTCTGTGACCTGATCAAGATGAATCGGTTTGGTGAACCTCAGATCATCAACTTTGGACCCTGTGAGCGCGTAGCTGGATTCTCTATGACACAACTCATAGAGACCTCATGTATCACCGCTCACTTTGCAAACGAGACGAACACCGCATATATTGATATATTCTCCTGCAAGGAGTATGCACCCCAACTCACAGCAGACTTCTGCCGTGAATTCTTCGGTGCAGACTCCATGGATGTTCACATCTCGTTCCGCAACTAATATCACCTCCCCTTCTTTTTTTAGATTCAAAAAAGATGCCACCTTGATGGCAGATTGGTACCGAAAGTTGCCATCAGTTACAGGTTGTTTACTGCACCAGCAACCTTTTCGCCAAATGCTGCAGCTGCTGTCGGCCCGCTCCCGGTGATTATCCGTCCGTCAACGACTACCGGGCTGCTTGTGAAGATTCCTCCACCCTTCCTGATCTCATCAATAGCCTGATCATCATTCCAGACAGTTGCCTTCTTATCTTTCAGAACTCCTGCTTGTCCCAGAACAGCCGGGGCAAGACAGATCGCACTTACAATGCTCTCCTGTTTGTCAAATTTTTGGACGAGATTGAGAAGTGAGCGGTTGTTCCAGAGATATTCGGGAGTGCCTCCACCACCTATGATGATGATCCCAGAATACTGGCCGATATCGCCCTCATTGATATCGCTTATCGTGTGTTCAATGAGCATCTTTCCTCCCATCATTCCGACAGCCAGTCCACGACTGGTTGAGATCACATCATAGGAGATACCTGCTCGCTCCAGGTAGTTGATCGGTTCGGTTAGTTCTTCATCCCTGAAATTCCGGGGTGCAATTACAATGAGGACCTTCTTTTGACCTGTCATCTCTATCAGATCTGCAATGGGAGATGAACGGTAATAAGGTATCTGGGAAAAAATTAGTGGATCGTTGAAGAAGCAATGATGGTGAACTGATTCTCCAGAAGCAGGCGGATCGCTTCTTCCACCTGATCGACACGCAGAATCAGCACAGCGCGATCTTTACCCGAATATGCGTATGAGTACTCGATGTTGATCATCGCATCTGCGAGTCTGGAGGCTATCTGATAGAGACCTCCGGGTACATCCTTCATCTCGACCCCGATTACATGGGTGAAGGCCACGTTAAATCCAAGTTCGGTCAGTTTCTTGTGAGCGAGGTCAGGCTTGTCCACGAGTGCCCTGATGACACCAAACCCATCTGCCTCGGCTATCGAGAATGCAAGAATATTTATTTCCTCTTCCTGGCACACCTTTGCCATTGCAGCAAGCCTGCCTGGTTTGTTCTCAGAGAAGAGCGAGATCTGCCTGATGATATATTTTTCACAGTTCATTCACAACTTCCTCCTGTCAATAACTCTCTTTGCCTTACCTTCAAATCTCGGCAGTGAACCTGCCTCCACCAGTTCCACCTTCACTGCAACATTAAGTGCATTATGAAGGGCCCGCTCAACTTTTGATCTGACCTTCATCAGATCGGTTATCTTGTCAGAGAATGAATCTCCCGCAATCTCCACTTTGACAAGCATATCATCAAGGGCTCCGGATCGGTCTACCTCGATCATGAACTGCTCGCCGATCTCCGGGATTCCAAGCAGAGTATGTTCTATCTGGGAGGGAAAGACATTAATTCCTCTGATGATCAGCATGTCATCAACCCGACCGGTAAGCCGCTCAAGCCGTGGAGAAGTTCTCCCGCATGCACATGGTTCATAATTGAGTGCTGCGAGATCCCCGGTCCTGTATCTGATAATTGGCAGTCCCTCTTTCTGAAGCATGGTCACTACGAGTTCACCCCTCTGACCTGGAGGAAGTGGCTCGTGGGTATCAGGGTCAAGAATTTCAGGATAGATAAGGTCCCCCCAGAGATGTGCACCCTGCTGTTGTATGCATTCGCTGAACAAGGGGCCAGAAAGTTCGCTGGTTCCGTAAATATCGTATGCTTCGACACCGATACAGTCCCTGATCCTGATCCGCATCTGTTCGGTCCAGGGCTCTGCACCAACGACAGCCTTTCTGAGCAGAGTATCATTCTTTATTGAGATGCCCATCTTCTCAGCGACCTCACCGATATGGATCAGGTAGGATGGAGTACAGGCAATGGCGGTCACCCGCAGATCCCGCATCAGTTCCACCTGACGTTCGGTGTTACCAACCGATGTCGGGAGAACGGTTGCACCGACACGTTCTGCCCCGTAATGAGCCCCGAGTCCTCCGGTGAAGAGTCCGTATCCGTAACTGATCTGCATCACATCTCCTCTGCCTATTCCGGCAGAGGCGAGACCACGTGCAACTGACTCGGCCCAGTTGTTGATATCCTTCTGCGTATATCCGACAACTGTTGGCTTCCCGGTTGTGCCTGAAGAGACGTGATACCTGACCAGTTCTTCCTTATCACTGACGATCAGACCATCAGGATAGTTGTCCCTGAGGTCCTTCTTCTCCATGAACGGTAGTTTTCTGATGTCTTCAAGTGATGAGATGTCATCAGGGTGGACACCTGCTTCCTTCATCCGGTTCTGGTAGAAAGGAGAGAAACTGTACACCCGGTAGACGAGTGTCTTGAGAAGTTTAAACTGGAGTCTTTTGAGGTCTTCAAGTGGCATCTCCTCGATTCTCGGATCCCAGCAGTGCATCAGAGTGCCTCCCGTTGATCAATCACACGTTTCGCCTTTCCTTCAAACCTGGGAAGTGTTCCGGGCTCAACAAGTCTGACAGTTGTCCTGATCTCGAGAACATCTCTCAAAGTCTTTACCACCCGGTTCTGCAAATTCTTGAGATCAGCAAGTTCACCCCTGAAATATCCTGGTGCTACTTCCACATCGATCGTCATCTCATCCATATGGTTTACCCGGTTCACATATACCATGTAATGATTACCTATCTCAGGTATCTCCAGGAGCACATGCTCAATCTGGCTTGGGAAGACGTTGATCCCCCTGATGACCAGCATATCATCACTCCGGCCGGTAAACCTGGCAAGTTTCGGACCACGTCCACATGGACATTCATCATCAAGAAGCATGGTGATGTCTCCGGTCCGGTACCTGACAAGAGGCATGGCCTCTTTGACAAGAGGAGTTACAACAAGTTCTCCCCTCTCTCCAGGACCGAGATTTTCACCGGTCTTTGGATCGATGATCTCGACCAGGTAACTGTCGTGCCAGATGTGCAGGCCATTATGCTCCCTACACTCAAAAGCAACACCCGGACCATACAGTTCACTCATCCCGTAACTATCAAACGCTTCAACCCCGAGTTTTTTCTCAAGGTCCTGCCTCATCGCATCTGACCAGGGTTCCGCACCGAACATCCCTACTTTCAGCCCGGAAATATCTGCATTCATCTCCTCTGCCGCCTCGGCAAGGTGAAGGGCATAACTTGGGGTACAGTGGATGGCAGTAACACCGAAGTCCTGGATCATCTCGATCTGACGTCTGGTGTTCCCAGTGGCACTGGGAATGGTGGTCATTCCGATCTTCTCTGAGCCGTAATGAAACCCGAGCCCGCCGGTGAACATCCCGTAATTGACCATGTTCTGAAAGACATCGTCAGAGGTCAGCCCCACCATCGTCAGGTTGCGGGCTATCAGGCTTGACCACTTATCCAGATCTCCTCTCGTATACCCGACCACCGTCGGTTTTCCGGTAGTTCCTGATGTTGTATGGATCCTGACAACCTCACGTCTGGGAACCGCAAAAAAGCCGAATGGGTACCCGGCCCTGAGATCTGTCTTCCTGGTGAACGGAAGTTTCTTCAGATCTTCAAGACTCCTGATACTTCCTGGTCCTATTCCTGCTTCCCTGAATTTATCTTTAAAAAAACCGATCTGCCCGCACCGTTCTACTGTCTCCCGCAGTCTTTTTAACTGAAGGGCCTGTAGGTCGGCCTGACTGATCGTCTCCATTGATTTATCCCAGAACATATCAGGCACCATATATTATACCCGCCACCAACCCGGGTGTCCGGAGTATCTGGCCTATTATTATGTTCAAAAACTCATAACCCTTGTTATTCTGTAACATGGATGCTCATCCCATCTGCTGAGGTATTTATATATCCTGCATCGTGGATCAATCCACATGGAGGTTCTTGGTATCAACAGCAGTCCCCGTAAAAGAGGGAACACCGCCCGTCTCCTGGCTGCTGTTCTCAAGGGTGCTGAAGACAGGGGGTGCGAAGTCACTGACATCACACTCTCTGATTATGAGATCAGATTCTGTTTTGGGTGTGAGGCCTGTTACCGGACCGGGTCATGTGTCCAGTCTGATGACTATGCAGATATTCTTGAGATGATCCTCTCCTCTGATGGGATTGTGCTGGCCAGTCCGAATTATATCAATAACGTGACTGCACGGATGAAGGCCCTGTTTGATCGGATGGGTGACTGTGTTCACTGTCAGCGAATGTCTGGGAAGTACGGTGCAGCGGTGAGTACTGCCGGGGTGTCCGGAGCTGGTGATGTGGCAGGGTACCTGAATCATACGCTCTCACTGATGGGGGCCGACGTAGTAGGGGAAGCATCAGTAAATCTGTCAGAAGGCCAGGACGCGTGTAACCTTGCGATCAAAGAGAGTCATAATCTTGGTATGACCCTTGCCGAAGCGATTGAAACCGGACGTGTATTCCCGGATCAAAAGGCAGGTCATGAGGAGATGATGAACCGGATGCGTGAGCTTGTCAGTCTCCGGTCTGATGACTGGGCATATGAGTACGCATACTTCCGAGCAAAAAAGTGGTTATGATCAGGCTGTCTTGATATGAGCAACTGATTCCAGGCCGAGCATCTCGATTGCCATCTCCTTCATCTTGAACTTCTGGATCTTTCCTGTTACGCTCATCGGGACAGACTCAACAAAAGAGATGTATCTCGGGATCTTGTATCTAGCGATCTTTCCTGTGCAGTAATCGCGAACCTCCTGTTCGGTCATGGAGGTATCCTTTTCAAGTACGATCCAGGCCATTAACTCTTCGCCGTACTTCTCGTCTGGCACTCCGATCACATAGACGTCAGCGATCTTTTTATGCTGATGAAGGAACTCCTCAATCTCACGCGGGTAGATGTTCTCACCACCACGGATCACCATGTCCTTGAGCCGTCCCTCGAT
The DNA here is from genome assembly GCF_963668475.1 of uncultured Methanospirillum sp. Taxonomy (GTDB): domain Archaea; phylum Halobacteriota; class Methanomicrobia; order Methanomicrobiales; family Methanospirillaceae; genus Methanospirillum. The sequence goes on along the minus strand of NZ_OY764544.1, from coordinate 1,182,410 downwards.
GTGAACATATCCTTCCCTGTCAAAAGATCCGAGGTCACCGGTGTGTATCCACCCGTTTTCATCCTTGGTCTGCCTGGTGGCTGTAGGGTTGTTGTAGTAGCACCGCATGGCCATGTATCCTCTGGCACAGATCTCACCGATCTCTCCCATCTGTACGATCTTTTTGGTTTCAGAATCGATGATCTTGAGTTCGGTGTGAGGGAAGACACGTCCCACTGTCGTCACCCGTTTTTCAAGGGGATCCTTTGTCGTGGTCATGGTCACACCAGGTGAGGTCTCTGTCTGGCCGTACACAATCACCACCTCTGACATGTGCATCTTGGTGGCCACCTCCTTCATCACCTCGATTGGGCAGGGAGATCCTGCCATGATCCCGGTCCTGAGGGATCGTAGATCGTACTTGGCGAAATCAGGATGCCTTAGTTCTGCGATGAACATCGTGGGTACCCCATGAACAGCGGTACATCGCTCGGCCTCGATCGTCTTGAGAACTGCTTCAGGATCAAATGTCGGGGCAGGAATGACCATGGTTGCTCCGTTCGTGGTGCAGGCCATGTTGGAGAGGACCATTCCGAAGCAGTGGTAGAATGGAACAGGGATGCAGAGTCGGTCTTTATCTGTAAATCCCATACCCTTCCCGATCATGTACCCGTTGTTCATCACGCCGTGATGGGTGAGAACCACTCCCTTGGGGTACCCTGTTGTTCCTGATGTATACTGGATATTGATAGGGTCATCGAATGTAAGGGAGTCTGCACGCTCCTGTAGTTCCTCCGGGCTGATCGATTCTCCGCGACTGAGCAGGTCACTCCAGCTGTACATGCCGTTGTAGGGGATCTCTCCCATGAAGACTATTGTCTTGAGGAATGGGAACTTCTCTGAAAGGAGCCGTCCTGCCCGTGATTCATACGCCTCCGGGCAGGCCTCATAGAACATCCCGACATAGTCTGATGTCTTGAACCGGCCCTGGAGGATGAGCAGTTTTACCTCTGACTGCTTCAGGCAGTACTCAAGTTCAAAGGTCCGGTATGACGGGTTGATATTCACCATGATCGCCCCGATCTTTGCGGTGGCAAACTGGACCATGGTCCACTCGGCATAGTTCATGGCCCAGATGCCGACCCGGTCACCTTTGTTGATATCCATTGCCATCAGGCCACGGGCAATCCGATCAACCTCCTCCCTGAACTGACGATAGGTGAGACGAACATCCTGGAATGGCGCTACAAGTGCCTCAACGTCCGGTTGCCTTGCACAGATCTGATCCAGCATCTCTCCTATGGTTGCTCCCATCAGCGGGAAGTCGGAAGTTCCGCATGAGTAACTCAGCTCAGGCGCTTTTTGCTCAGCCATTGCATAGTACTAAACTGTGTAGGGATTTATCCCTCGCGCAGGAGCCGGCAGTACCGGTTGATCATAAGTCTTAAGTGAGTTGATGAATTACCTATACGAGCACACGGGGTCGTGGCCTAGTCCGGCATGGCGATAGGCTCCAGCGGTCTTTGTATTCCGGCAGATGATGATAAATGGGTCTTCTGATTCAGTGATGATCCGTTGGAGCACTGATGCTTGGGAGCATAACGGAGAGACCTGTCGATCGTGAGTTCAAATCTCACCGACCCCACGTTTTTAGAAAATATTCTGAAATTAGTGTAAACGTTCTATTCTTCAGCGATTAATTCTGTGTTTTTTCTGGCGACAGGTGTCTTATAGATCATTCGCCGATATATACGCGGAAGGAATACAGATGTATCTCATAGGCGAAGCACTCATTGGTGACGGTGCTGAACTGGCCCACATTGACCTCATTATCGGTGATAAGAACGGTCCGGTCGGTACTGCATTTGCCAACTCACTCTCTCAGTTGTCAGCAGGACATACCCCGCTCCTCGCGGTTGTCAGGCCAAACCTGCTTACCAAGCCTGCAACACTGGTCATCCCGAAGGTGACCCTGAAGTCGGGCGCCCAGGTGACTCAGATGTTCGGTCCGGTCCAGGCTGCAGTTGCCAAGGCGGTTGCAGACTGTGTTGAGGAAGGTGTCTTCGCCGGGCAGGATCTTAATGACCTGGTTATTCTGGCGAGTGCATTTCTGAGTCCTGAAGCAAAGGACTACAACAGGATCTACCGGTACAACTACGGTGCGGTCAAACTTGCTCTGAATCGTGCGTTTGAGCAGTTCCCTGATGAGAAGACCCTCATCCATGAGAAGGACCGTGCCGCCCACGCAGTCATGGGATTCAAGGTTCCACGGCTCTGGGATCCACCGTACCTTCAGGTTGCCCTTGATATCGTGGATCTTGGCAAGCTCAGATCTGTTCTTGCATCGCTGCCTGAGAACGATCACCTGATCATTGAGGCCGGGACACCGCTGATCAAGAAGTTCGGCCTTAATGTCCTCAGCGAGATCAGGACCATCAAGCCGAACTCTTTCATTGTCGCTGACATGAAGATCCTTGACACCGGAAACCTTGAGGCAAGGATGGCAGCCGATGCATCTGCTGACGCAGTTGTGATGTCTGGTCTTGCTCCGGCAAGCACTATCGAGAAGGCAATCGCTGAAGCACGCAAGACTGGTATCTACTCGGTCATCGATATGCTCAATGTAGCAGACTCGGTGGGTCTCATCAAGAGCCTCTCAGTTAAGCCTGATATCGTAGAACTTCACCGGGCAATCGATGCAGAATCCTCTGCACATGCATGGGGTAACATCAACGACATGAAGAAGGCAGCAGGTGGTAAGCTCCTCGTGGCAACCGCAGGCGGTATCCGTGTGCCTGTCGTCAAGGAGGCCCTGAAGTCAGGTGCTGATATCCTGGTCGTCGGGCGTGCAATCACTGCAAGCAAGGATGTCCACCATGCAGCAGAAGAGTTCCTTGAACAGCTCAACAAGGAAGAGATCGATCAGTTCAGAATTATGACCGATTTCTAAGTAAATTAGTTTAGAAATCTAACACCTTTTTTCAGTAGGGGAGACGGTCTTTCATGTCTCCCCAGACAGCTGATAGCGAGAAATTTCATGGAAATCCTAGTAAAAACCGGATCCATTATCTTTCGCTGTATCCTCCGTGATAATAACTGAAATAGGACTTCCGCGAAACGATTTTTCGACCGAAAAATCGTTTCGCAGAAGTCCCATATGAGGAACATCAGTCGCCGGATTATTGAGGGGGAGATTGTCCAGGATCCTGGAGAGTATCCCTATTCGGGACAGTTATGTGTCACCCGTCTGCATATGATCATCTATGAGATTGCTGGTCGCAGACCTGATGCTCATATCTGGGGGAGACGCCGGGGTGTGTGGGTGTTTGAGTCCCCTGAGTGTATCGGGGTGGCATCTGCATGAGCCATGATATCCGGTCGGGGCCGGATCTTCGTTCCGGCCCCTCCCCCTCCCGTGTTGTGTGTTACGATATTTCCCTGATTGAGTTGAATGAGGAGTTATGAAACCTGATTTACTGTTATTTTTCGATACAGAGACGACCGGTACTGATCCACGTCTTGCCAGGGCTGTTGAGATCGCCTGGATTGTCTGCACCGGAGACGGGCAGATTGTGAAGGAGGAGACCCATCTTGTCAAACCGAAGGGGTTCACGATCCCGGATCAGGCAGCTGCGATCCATGGTATCACGACCGAGATAGCAGAAGCGGAGGGTGTTGATCTGTCTGTGGTTCTGAATGAACTTCTCGCTGATGTATCTCGCACCGGTCTTCTTATCGGTCACAATGTTTCGTATGACCTGGATGTTATCACTCATGAGTGCAGTCGTGAAAAGATTGACTCTCTAACGTTCAGCTTGAGTTGGTAAAATCAAAAACTAGCGCATAAATTTCCATATGAAATAGATCAACTTCTTCTGCACCATTTCCTAAAGTTCGATACCAACAAAATTGGTTCCCAAAATTCTTGTCTGAATCTGCCATATTTTACTTGGGTTCGAACATTATTATGATAAAATTAAACCTTCGAGCGATACCTTACGGTATCCTCATGCAAAATCCCCTTAAATATTGACTAAATTATCAATTCTGAACGTGTATCAATTAATTTTTGCACCCAGTCCACCGAATTACGAAATTTCTGTTTCATGAACCGTTTCAAATTTCCGGCCCACAGTTTCGCTCTAATATCGTTGACATAATTGATCGAATCCGCCAATTCCTGATCTGATAATTTTCTCAATGGATTTTTATGCCTAATTATTGCCACTACTTGGTTTAAAGAGAGGAAAATTGTTTTTTTTAAAAAATCATGTTGAATCTTTAAAAGCATGAATAAGGATATGGCTGATAGCACAATGTGGTGATGCCATGCAATCCAACTTCTTCCTCGAAAGCTATCTAAATCACATAAACCCTTTGCATCTTCAAAATTTCGTTCAATCCAGTAGCGGTTCGCCTGGCATTTTGCCAAGTCTGATGTAACTGCATTGAACATATTTGTGAATGCAAACCGGACCATATTCTCTTCAGGATCACGAATCATGACTAATTTGACAGGGATATCATAGGGTAATCCATCCTGGCGTCTCCAAACGGTAATTACTGTACAATATACTGTTTTAATTCCTCGATCGGTAAATCTGATAGGTACCGAGTCCCAAGATTGTTGAATTTCAGCTAACCACCTCACTTGAACAGGAAAAGTATTCAGTACCTTTGGCTTTGAAGGAAAGCGACCTCTGTTTCCTTGTCGTTCAGGAATTATTAGTACGGGTTCGGTGATGTAAACAAGTGTATCGCTTGGAATATCACAGATAAATGAGACTTTTCTCTGATATAAGCCTGAAATGAACTTTGAATCATTGCCATACAAACCATCCGCCTGTACGTAAGAAAATGGAATTTCTTCAGAGATGAAAGAGTCTAACATCTCTAAAGCTAGTTCAGGCTTTGTTTTGTGTTCAATTCTGTCAAGAGGAATTTCTGCTTTCAGGCTTTTTTGGTGATTTTGAACCCATGAGTCGGGCAAAAATAACCGATAATCAATCAAAGTTGAGACATTATCTACACAATAAGACGCAAATACCCCCACTTGGGCAGTACATGTGTGTCCAAGAGTGCCCAGATATTGATGTGATGTTCCAACTGAATCAGGTCCATACTTCTGTTGACCAGTCTCATCAAAAATTACGGCTCCATTTGGACCTAAATGGTGAATGACATTTGTTCGTGTCAATTTCATCACATCTTCGGAAGACCATGGAGAAGAGGAGATAAAATGGCTAAGATCGCGACAAGTTCCGCTTTCGGGAATATTCTCTGCTATCTTACTCATATTTGAGCCACGTGGCAGAGTCAAGAGACCGGAAATATAACTTACCGCATGGTGAAATACGCTCTTAGTCCTGTTTGTGAATAGTGGAGCATATCCAAATTTCTCTAAAAAGGATTTTGGATTGGCGATACACGATTCAATTTCCTTTGCAGTGAGACTACCTCTTCTGCTGTAAAAATCAACACAACGAAATATATGTGATATTTATATATTTCGATCAAACGGTTCATGACAATCAGGTTTTACCAACTCAAGTTCAGGGAGAAGCCATATTTCTGTACTATGAAGAGTTTGACGAGTTACTGTAAGATTCCGTTCCCATCCGGTACAGGATTTAAGTATCCAAAACTTGGTGAGGCATATGAGAAACTGATAGGTGAGTCTCTGCTTGATGCTCATGATGCGTTGATTGATACGGATGCGTGCAAGATGATTTTTTTCAAAGCGATTGAGATGGAGATTTTCCGGTTTAACGAGTCAGCACGTCCGGGTGTTGAGATCCGGATTTGATAGAATAGTTAAAGATCGGGGTAGTGATGGGGGCCCCGATCTGGTGAAAAAGGAACGCTGGGGATTGTTCTGTGTTTTGTGTTAGGTTAGATGTGCAGGGGATTTTCCCATACTAGAACATGTCCTAGGTGATTGTAGGACAACAGATGGTTAGTGTTTTGTAATTTAAGTATGTCGAAATGATTCTGTTAATTAGGTTTGTTAGTTTGCGCACAATTTGAGAATATTTTTTGATTGTAACAATATTTGCAGAGTTCACAGGGTTAAATATGATCTGGGTAGGTGACGAATGGAAAAAGGTTGGTCGGATGAAACATTCAGGGAGAAATGTTGTCATTGAGATCGACGGTGATAGGACTCTCCGGGTTTTAGGATTTGATGTATTCGCTGTGGTAGATCTCGGGATTGAGATTCCGGTGAACGATGGTGACGAATCGGAAGGGACGATGAGTCTTTCAAATGATGGCCGAAGAATGATGGTTACGATTCCGGTCGGTGGTCAGGAGTACTCAGCCCTGGTTAAGCAGGTTCGGAATATGATGGAGAATCCGGAGAAGAAAGCAGCGGTGTGGGTTGAAGTGTATTAATGATATACTTATTTAAGCATAAATCTCTGCCATATCGCATTAATGATGCCAAAACAGTGAAATTCATGATATTGTAGAATTAATTTAGAATCTTTGATTAATTGATCCTTTTGTTTTATTGTATATTTTATTAGATCTTCATTATCTAATCCTGTTTGCTTTTGATGATTAATAATATAGTTTACAATCTCCTGTAACTCTCGAATATCTTCATAATATTTTTTTAAAATATTTACTAGTTCTTCACGTAACCCCGAAATTTCTATTCATTTTTCTTTAAAAACCAGATCACTACAAATTATCAAAGGAAATGGATGAGTACAATTATTTAGGATGAAATCGGGATTTTTCTTCATGAGGTTTCTCAAATAGGGAGAGCAAATAGAACTATTATTTAAATTTTGATCTAGTATTTTTAGCCGCTCAAGGTTATAATTCAATTCTGCTTTTAATGCTTTTCTTAATTTTATTGTTTCCAATATCTCTATATAATAGATTGGTAAACTTACGCCAAATAAAGCTCCCAAAAAGGCGCCAATGAGTGTGATCAGTAAAATATTATTGGGATCATTGGACACCATAATTGAATATATGTTTATTATCTACTGTTATTCATGACTATTTCATTATGTTTTATATATATAATTTTTAATAAAATTGGGATTTTTAATCTTGATAAGAGATTAAGGCCTGAATTATTCATTGTACTGATTATAACTCAAGGGAGGTCGTCTATAAGAATGCAGAAGCGAAGACCGTTGGATATATTACCGTCCGGGCTCCCATTTCAGCGGCTTTCAACACCTACGTGAGCACCATTCTCGCTACAACCGCTCTTGCGACTGCAATGGGTGGAACTGCTTCTCATGACAGTTCTGAAGACTCCTTCAGTTGTGTGCTGTAATCCCATGCTGCAAGCGGTAACACGTTTAATGTTACCTTCAAGCATGACAGTGTTGTGATCTCAAACTACGAGAATGATGCGATTCTGACCGCCATTGAGTCTGGGTTGACGCAGTCGCACTTCTCGCTAAATGCCCTTTCAAAAAGCAATTTACTTAAAATGCAGTTTCTCAAAAATATGGATTGTAACGGAATATCACAAATCCTTTTATGGAAACAAGTATGTGATCAACCATGCAATGGAAACTTATGAAATAGGGATTCGAATGGTTCAAATGTGCTGTTTTGAAATTGAGCCAGAATCTCTATACTTGTAACCTCAGTAGTATTCGATTATATCATATCGATATTCAGCGATTGGTACGATTGGTTTGTATTGCTAATCCGATTCTTTTGTTTGTTTGTTCAATGATTTTCGGGGATAACTCTGCTATTTACAGTATTATAATCGTATTTTCTAGCTTTGTTGACAAATTATCCTATATTGACAATTTGATATAGGAGTTCGAATTACTCAAAAATCATGGTTCAATCTCAAAATTTAGTCAAAAATTTATCTCTTACTATAAGGAAGAAGATCTGACATCTCGATATAGTCCCTCTACGTTCATCAGTCCCGGAAAAAAACATCTTAAGCAGACAGGTGTAATTATACATACCGAGATACTCCAGCAGGACATCAGAATGATAATCTCTGAAAAACACCGGGAAACTGAAATCCTCTTTCTTGTGGAAGAGGCCGATGAGGGTGGTTATATTGCCCGATCACTTGCATTTCCCATATACACCCAGGCTGATACCCTCGATGAACTCCGGGATATGGTCCGTGATGCCGTTCTCTGTCACTTTGGAGACGAACCAGCCCCGGCCCTTATCAGACTTCATATCGTTAAGGATGAAGTTCTCGCCGTATGAAAGTTCCCCGGGATATTTCTGGCTCTGATTTAATATCCTATCTTATTTCGATAGGATTTCAAAAAATCAGGCAGACGGGAAGTCATGTTCGGCTCGAATGTGTGATCGATGGGGAACCGTATGGAATAACTGTTCCATTACATGATCCTCTCAAAACCGGAACTCTCACTCATATTGTGAAAGAAATCGCACAAAAGACCGGGAGAGACTGGATATCCATGATGGAAGAATTGTAACAGATGTTCTTTTGAACAAGGTTACCGGATATCACTATTTTTCTGGGTGAACATTTAATTTTTTTATATTGTCCACACGTAGGTGGCCCTGAATTCCAAAACTAATCTCAATATGTGACTAAATCCCATCCTCTTTGAATCTATTTAAAAATATTCTCCATATTCTTTAATACCGGTTCGTTCCGGGTGGAGGAAAAATGGCAGATTTTGTATCAAAGTCAATCGTCAAGTCGGCTGAGCGAAAACTCACGGCTCCGATTGATACCGTTGCGAACTTCCTGGCTCTTGTCCAGGATATCCTTGACAATAACCCCTGGGGCTGTACTTCGTACTCTTCAGGAAATGAGACCCTAACTACAGTGGTCCGTGGCACTGAATATTACTCCGGAAAGGTCGTCTATGAGAATGCAGAGGCGAAGACTGTCGGGTATATCACCGTCCGGGTTCCGAGTTCAGCGGCTTTCAATACTGCCGTGAGCACCATTCTCGCAACAACCGCTCTTGCGACTGCAATGGGTGGAACTGCATCTCATGACAGTTCGGAAGACTCCTTCAGTTGTGTGCTGAAGTGCCACGCCGCAAGCGGTGAGACGTTTAATGTGACCTTCAAACGTGACAGCGTTGTGATCTCAAACTACGAGAATGATGCGACTCTGACCGGCATTGAATCCTGGGCCGATACTGTTGCAATTCTCGCTTAAATTTCCTTTTCTTTTCCAACCGAGGCAGGAATATGAACTGGAAATTTATCTTATCCGGTGGCGTATTCCTGGTTCTCGCTGGCCTTGTCGGTGGTGATTTTGTCAGTACTTCTATCTCTACTGATGGGACGGTGATGCCCGCGAGTTCCGGGAATACTGAGAATGGTTCGTTTGCATCCCGTGTTATGGCCGTGGTACTTCTCATCTGTCCAGGTCGATTGCCGGTGGTGATGAGTTTCAGACAGATCTGATCATCCGGGGGTCTGGTCCTAACAGGTATGAAGGGAATCTGACACACTGAACCAACAACACATGGTATCTCTCGTTCCCGAACCCTGATGATCTGGTTGGATACCTCAACTTCACAGCGACTCCACAGGTTCAGTTGAGGGAATAGTGTCGGATGAGTTTGGTTCCTTTTCCGGACCTGATCTGATCAACCGGAAAGATCCATCTGGCCGAATATGATCGGTTACGTGAATGGTTCTTTCACACATAGGTCATAGCAGGGTCCCGGGCGGCAGGGCGGGAGAAGATGAGTTTGGGCGGGAGCATTCTGCATGATTTGATCGCCCTGATTTTTAATTAGGGCAACAATTACTAGTTGTTTCAGATTAGGGCGGCGGGGCGGGAAACACAGACACATGTGTACACCCTCAGGGAATCGGGAGATGAACTGTGCATGTGGATCTTCCCGCCCTGTAATAATAAAATATAATTATTTTTTTTATTTCTTAGTTTAGGGGACATTTAAGCAGGGAAAGTTGGGCGGAAGCCGCCGCCCTAACTCCGGAGTGTGCTCCGATTCCCCGCCCTGCCGCCCAAAGGATCAGGGCCTGATCTTTTTTGAACATGGTATGTCCCTACAAGAGGATTTAGCCATGTATAATACCAGGCCTGACAGATTCAGGTCACATGCCCACCAAGGAACCCATTTATCGCCACTGGACCTTCAAGGCATTTCGTTCAGGATCTGAACTTGGTATCAACTAGAGAATATGCGATCTAATTTCCGTTTAAATTAAAAAAATGAGTTATATCTGAGGATAAATGTGCATGGGGCAACCCCTAACATTAGTGGTGTGCATTCGTCTTATCCGGTTGATATTCTTTCGCTAATGCTAATTTAGACTGCGAAGGTTTAGAATTACTCTCTCTAATCCCACCGAGTTCTGGATTTACACTGATGTAGTCTCGTATGACTCACCAGGCTCAAGCACGACAACCTTCAGGTCTGTTGTCCGCTCGATGATCCGCTTGAACTCGCCTGCATCCTGTGCGATTTTGGGTGAGGTGTTGTAGTGAATCGGGATAACTACCGGTGCACCAACAAATTCTGCTGCTATCATCGCTTCACGAGGCCCCATAGTATACCTCCCGCCAATAGGGAGGAGAGCAATGTCCGGATTATATATCCTGCCTATCAGTTTCATATCTCCGAACAGGGCGGTATCTCCGGCATGATACACAGTCACCCCGTCCATGGTGATAAGATACCCGGCAGCGGCCCCTCCATACACACCGATACCGGCATCCTCTATCCATGATGAGTGAAGAGCTGCGGTCATCGTGAATTCGATCCCGTCAATCGTGATCGTCCCCCCGAGATTCATCGGCTCAACCTCCAGTCCCTTATCTTTCAGATAGTAGGCGAGGTCGTTCATGGCAATGGTTTTTACCCCGAGGTCAAGGGTACATCCAAGATGGTCAGCGTGGGCATGCGTCACAGCCACGATATCCGGAGTGCAGGGGATATTCCCATCAGGCACAAAAGGATCGATGAGCACTCTGCGGGACCCATCCAGAAGTACACAGGAGTGCCCAAGCCAGGTAAGTTTCATAAAAAAATCAGGTGATGTCGATCAGTTCTGCCTCGGTGATATCGATCGATTCACCAAAGGCATCCTTGGTCGCACTGGCGGTCATCTGTTCTGTCAGATCACGATCTTCCATCACGTCCTTGATCCGCTCAATGTACCTATCCATGTCCCGGTCTATCATTGCCTCAAGCACATGGCGGTACTCACGCAGGGTTGAAGGGCTGATCCCGAGCTGCTCGCTGATCTCCTTCATGGTCTTCCCAGAAGTCATGAGTTCTTCCATCTTGAACCGGTCAAATGGCATCTTGAAATCAAGTTCACGGAAGAGTTTCATCCTTACACGTGCCCGGGCCACTGTTTTAGACAGTTTTTCATCTCCCAGATCCCTGGCAATCTCTGTGTCATTCTTCCCTGAATGATAGGCACAGATGAGTTTTGCAAGCTGGATGGGACGCAGTTTTGTCTTGAAGATCCCCTGGTCGAGCAGTTCACGCATAATGAGTGCAATCTCCCGCTCGACTGCGTCACTATCACGAAGAGTGCCGTGAATCTTCTTCATCGGCTCCACAATCTGTGTGTTGCCGGTCATATTGGTGAACAACTGTAAAAGCTGTTCTTTCTTCTGGATCTCTTCAGGCATAGGATATCACGCTGGTAGGGATACCGATATAGATGCCGTTTAAATTATTTAAGTTTGTTGGATTTTTCCGGAGATTAGACCGATAATCCTTATAACTAACCCGCTATGACGCTGAAAAATTTCCATCCGGCGGCTCTTAGTATGCCTCCCTCCAGCCCCCGCTCATATATACTCCCGGCATGGCAACGAGAGTTGTATGACGACAACTCCGGAATCTATATGCTCTGAATTTACCAATATGTTTAGATATTTCTGATATTGAGGTGTCATTCGCGGTGGTTTCAAAGGCAGATAAAAAGTCGCAGGTTCCAGAGAACGATATCTATGATCAGGTCATTGATCTTGCTAGGCGACGAGGTTTTGTCTGGCCGTCCTCTGAATGCTATGGATCGGTTGCTGGTTTCATCGATTATGGTCCGCTCGGTACCCTTCTTAAGCGACGGATAGAGAATATGTGGCGTCAGTTCTACGTGGTATCAGAAGGCTACTACGAGATCGAGTGCCCAACCATCGGCCAGGAAGCTATCTATGTTGCGTCAGGTCACGTAGGTGGATTTGCTGACAAGATGTGCCAGTGCCCTGCCTGTGAAGAGTATCTGCGTGCAGACCATATTGCTGAAGCCCACAATGTGCCTGATGCTTCGGTGCTGAACGCCGCAGAACTCCAGAAAGCTATCTGTGGTCTTCCATGTCCTGCCTGCGGAGAAAAACTGGATAAGATAGAGGTGTTTGCCTTTAATCTCATGTTCCAGACGTCGATAGGTCCTGGTTCCCAACGGAAAGGATATCTCAGGCCCGAGACTGCCCAGGGGATCTTTGTTGACTTTGGTCGTCTCCTCAGGTTTTACCGCGATCGACTTCCCTTTGGGACAGTCCAGATCGGCAAGTCGTACCGGAACGAGATCTCACCACGTCAGGGGATGATCAGGCTCCGTGAATTTACCCAGGCCGAGGCCGAGATCTTTGTCCATCCTGAAGAGAAGAACCACCCAAACTTCTCCCGGTATGCAGACTACTCATTCCCACTCTTCTCTTACAAGGAGCAACAGTCTGGCGGTGAAGCAAAGGTCTACTCTATGAAAGACGCGGTTGCCCAGGGTATCATTGCCAACGAATATGTCGCATACTACCTTGCCCTTACCCATGAGCTGCTCATCACCATCGGAGTAAAGCCTGAGAAACTCAGGTTCAGACAGCACCTTCCCGATGAACGTGCTCATTACGCTGAGGACTGCTGGGATGCAGAGATCCGTTCTGAGCGGTTCGGGTGGGTTGAGACGGTTGGTATCGCTGACCGGACTGATTATGATCTTAAGGCCCATGCTGAGGAGAGCGGCGATTCGTTCACGGTCTATATCCAGTTTGCAGAGCCAAAGCGTGAACGCCGGAAGATTATCTCTGCCAATATGGGGGTTCTCGGCCCCCAGTACCGTGGCAAGGCAAAAGCGATTGCGGATGCCCTCGCGACTGTCACCCCCGGCCCTGACGGTGCAACCGTTACGGTCGACGGAGAGGAGTACTTTGTCCCGTCAAATCTCTTTGAGATATCAGAGCAGGATGTGGATGTCCGTGGTACCGATGTCAGACCGCATGTGATTGAGCCGAGTTATGGGATCGACCGTATGATCTATGCTGTACTCGAGCACTCATTTGATGAAGAGGACGTTGATGGTGAGATTAGAAAGGTGATGCGGTTCCCGTTCAGGATTGCTCCGGTCCAGGTTGCGGTCCTGCCCCTCATGGCACGGGACGGACTTGACACTATTGCCCGGGAGATCACCCATGCCCTGCATACCCATGAGATCCTGGCAGAGTACGATGATTCAGGTGCGATCGGACGACGGTACCGCAGACAGGATGAGGTCGGAACCCCTCTTGCCATCACTGTTGACTATGATACCAAAGAGGATCAGACTGTGACCCTTCGTGAGCGTGACAGTATGAAACAGGTGCGGGTAAAGATTTCTGATCTCTCCCACCTTGTTTCAGGACTTATTAAGGGTCATCAGGACTTCTCTGCTCTCTAATCCTGATGGAATACATCAACCACCCTTTTATTCTCCCTGACAAACTCGAGAAACGTACATACCAGTTTTCAATTGCAATGCGTTGTCTTGATGGCAACACACTGGTAGTTATTCCCACGGGTCTGGGAAAGACTGCTGTTGCACTTATCGTTGCTGCTTCACGCCTCTACAGCACAGGTGGCAAGGTCCTGATGCTTGCCCCGACAAAACCACTTGTCGAGCAGCATCTCCGATATTTCCAGTCGCATCTCAATCTGCTCGATGCCCCGGAGGGCAGTTGCGTGATCTTCACCGGCGAAGCTGCACCGGCGGTAAGGACAGCCGAGTGGGATGCTGCAACGGTGATCCTGGCAACTCCGCAGGTAGTGAAGAACGATCTGATAGCAGGACGTTACTCACTACACGACGTCTCCCTGCTGGTGGTTGATGAAGCCCATCGTGCGGTTGGTAATTATGCGTATGTCTTCCTTGTTGAGCGGTACATGGAGACTGCCATCCAGCCGCTTGTCCTTGCCATGACAGCTTCACCGGGGGGAAACCAGGAGAAGGTGGCAGGGATTGTTGAGAACCTGCATATCGTCCATGTTGAGACACGATCAGAACTCGATCCTGATGTCAGGCCCTATGTTCACGAGAAGGAGGTTGAGATCATCAATGTCAGCCTTCCTGATGAACTGAAGCAGTGTCTCACCTTCCTCTACGAACTGATCGATGATCGCCTGTCCCAACTTAGGGAAATGGGACTCCCAGCTCCTGATCGGAAAAACCTCTCGATGAAGACGTTGCAGGAACTCAATGCCCTTATCCAGCAGAGGATAGCAGAGCGGGATGCAAGTGGCTTTATTGCTGCCAGCATTCATGCCGAGTGTATGAAGCTACGCCACGCTGTCGGTCTTGCCGAGTCACAGGGATGTCTGGTTCTCAAGGGGTACCTGCAGAAGCTTGATGCAGAAGGGAAGGCACCAGGTGGATCAAAGGCGAGCAGACGAATCGCTGAAGATCTTAGGTTTGGAGAACTACTGAACAAGGCAGAAGGATGGCAGGAAGAGTGCCACCCAAAACTTCTGGTACTTCCGTCCCTGGTTGAGCAGGTGCTTGAAGAACAGCCTGAAAGCAGGGTGATCGTCTTTGCAACCTATCGTGACACAGTCAGAACGATCGTTGAGATGCTCGCCGCCCGTGGGATTTCAGCAGAGAGGTTCGTGGGTCAGGCAACAAAGGACAGTGAGAAGGGTCTCTCTCAGAAGAAACAGATCGCAGCTCTGAAGAGGTTCAGGGAAGGTGAGTTCAGGGTTCTCGTGGCAACCTCGGTCGGTGAGGAGGGTCTTGATATTCCTTCCACTGATGTCGTGATCTTTTACGAACCGGTTCCGTCTGAGATCAGGAGTATCCAGCGGAAAGGGAGAACCGGGCGTCATGGCACCGGCAGGATCATTGTGATGGTTACCCGGGGTACAAGTGATGAGATCTCCAGGTTCACCTCGGTGCGCAAAGAACGGGCTATGGCGAAACAGATGTCCGGTCTTGGGAAGCGGATGAAGAATGAATTTCAGTCTGCACTCACGGTAAGTCCTGAAGGGGCTGGCCGAGATCGCACCGAGCAGGAGGATCATTTCGGCCCGGAAATTGTAGTTGATGACCGGGAACTCGTTTCAAAAGTGACCGAACATCTCTCTTCTGCTGATGCCAGGATCCGTGTGGAGCGTCTCCCAATGGGTGACTACCGCATCGGTGAGCGTATTCTTGTCGAGCGCAAGACTGCCCGTGACTTTGTCGACACGCTTATAGAACGTGATCTGCTCGGCCAGGTCAGACAGATGTCAGTGAACTGTACCAAGCCAGTGCTGATTATTGAAGGTGGCGATCTCTACAGCCAGCGTGACATCCATCCGAATGCCATACGCGGGGCACTGGCAGCGATCGGGATTAACTTCGGTGTGACGATCTTCACCACCTCTGATCCACTGGAGACCGCAGAGATTCTTCTGGTTCTTGCGCGCAGAGAATCCGAGGAGGGCACCATCGAGCGTGGCTCACCGTTGAAACACGCATATCAGGGAGATCGCGAAGCACAGGAAGCGATCATCTCGGCGTTTCCTGATATTGGATTGAAACATGCAAGAGCACTCCTCACAGCCTTCGGCTCGGTCCAGGCTGTCATACAGGCTGACCGCGACGCACTATTACAGGTTCCGGGAATTGGTGCGAAGAAAGCAGAGCGGATTTATGAGTTATCCCGGTTGTCGTATCCCTGATTCACTATTGCGTATGCTTTTACGACCTCCTTCACTGCCTCTGTCAGTTCTGTTAGTCTTCGTGAATCCGGTTCCTCCTCGATCCTGACAAGCAGGGTTTTGATGGTTCGTTCAAACTGCTCATCCAGGTTGAGGTTTGACTTAATCTTGGATATACCCGGTTTTGCTGTTCCGGATCCTGATACCTGATCTCTGGTGTTCAACTCTCTCTTCTCTTCATCCTTACTGGCAGATTCGGTCTCCCTGCATACCACGCAGAGTGTCTCCCCCTTGTATTCAAAAAGTGGAGAGCCGCAGTTCTGACAAGTTTTTGCAAGCATCTTTCCTCCCTTCAGGAGATACTCTGCCATGATCTCGTCTGGCTTTCTCATAACTTCACTATAGTTTTATGAGGGTCAGTAAGTAATAATAAGAGAAGCTCTCTCACGGGTGATAGCATGCCAAATCCGGAACAGACGGTAGATTACTGTATACAGATGCTTTCCGCCATTATCGATGACGGAACGATTCCGCGCAATATCAGGCGGGTCGCTGACGAGACACGCACACTTTTACAAAATAAAGATAAACAGGTTGGCCTCAGGGCAGCCGAAGCGATATCCAAGATCGACGAGATCAGCAATGATTCCAATATGCCGATGCACGCAAGAACCCGTGTATGGGAACTGGTCTCCAACCTTGAGACAGTCCCTCTAGATTAATCGATACGCTTGTGGCTTTCTGCCTTCTGAATAATCAGTATCTTTACAACACGCATGCCGGTATCCGGCATCGCTCTTTTTTCTGAGTTCTTACTTCTGTCCTATCACGTGATCACGACTGTCCGATCACTCCTGCTCCGGGTATCACATTCGAGGAGGATGATCTTCTACCAGGTTCCTGGATACTCCCTTCAGCAGTTTTTCTGCAGGAGAGTGTCTTTTGGAGCATTCGGTACCTCTGCTTACCGTTGAAAAAAAGTAGTTGATCAACTTTAGAATCCAGGTGGATTCTGATATCAGGTCAGTGACGTTGTCTTTAGTTCAACTTCTTGATCACATTATTAGCGATCTTCAGGGCGCAGTAATCACCACACATCGTGCAGGCTTCCCTGTCTGCAGGCATCCGTTCGGCCCTGATCTTGCGTGCCCTCTCCGGGTTGATGGCAAGGTTGTACTGGGCATCCCAGTCCAGGTCACGTCGTGCATGACCCATGGCAAGGTCCTGATCCCGCTTCTTCAGTTTGATCATGTCGCCCACATGAGCTGCAATCCTGCTGCTCATCACACCTTCGTACACATCCTCTAAATTGGGCAGTGCGAGGTGTTCTGCAGGAGTGACGTAACAGATGAAGTCTGCACCGTACGAGGATGACATGGCAGCTCCGATGGCGGCAACCCGGTCGTCGTATCCGGGCGCAATATCGGTGACGATCGGCCCGAGCATGTAGAAGGGTTTGTTCCCTGACATCCGCTTCATCAGTTTCACGTTGGTCTCGATCTCATCAAGCGGCACATGTCCCGGACCTTCCACGATCACCTGGATACCCTGCTCATGAGCCTTGTCACCGAGCTCAGCGTTTATGATCAGTTCCTGTATCTGGGCACGGTCGGTTGCATCATGGACGGCTCCTGCACGCATCCCGTTCCCGGTCGATAAGGTGACCTCGTGCTCCTTGAGGATCTCACAGAGGTAGTCGAACTCTGCAAAGAGCGGGTTCTCCTTGTCGTTGTGGAGCATCCACGCAGTGAGGAATGCACCTCCCCGTGAGCAGAGACCTCCGTGGCGACCCTGCCGCTGGAGACGCTCAAGGGTGATCCGGTTGATACCGGTGTGAATTGCCATGAAGTTGGTACCGAGTTTTGCCTGCTCGGCTGTGATCCTGAAGAGATCATCCTCACGCATGTGAATGACTGCTCCTTCCTTGCGTGCTGCCTCGATGAATGCCTGGTACAAGGGGACTGATCCGACAGAAAGGCTGGTTGCTTCAATCACCCGTCTGCGGATATCAAAAAAGTCGCCTCCGGTCGAGAGTTCCATCAGGGTATCAGCCCCTGCCTTCTCACCGACCTTTGCCTTCTCGACTTCCATATCCACATCAACTATATCTGAGGAAGTCCCGATGGAACAGTTCACTTTGGTGCGCAGTCCTTCTCCGATACCACATACCTTAACCTTGCGGTATGGCGACACCGGGATGACAATGTGACCTGCAGCGATTCCACGGCGGATATAATCTTCACTAACACCTTCCTGAGCTGCTACGGTCTTCATCTCTTCGGTGATGATGCCTCGCCTGGCATCCTCAACTATTGACATACCTCATATGTACTGTAATATGATACATAAAGGCTCGGTTTTTGAAAAGGGGACTCCAATTTGGTTTCCTGCAACGCAAGTAAATTTGTTCAGTCCATTCTATGCTTCGTGACTCCGGATACCTGTCACTGGGTACCAATCAAAACAGTGATGAAAAGCGGACACCAACCTTATGCCGCAGTGACAGATCCAGTCCGCATGAACTTTGCAGGTTTTGTCCCTCTCAGTACCGTTGACTGGCGGGGAAGATCAGTCTGTGTCATCTTCTTCAGGGGATGTCCGGTCAGGTGCTGGTATTGTCAGAATCCCGGGATACAGAGCGGGACTGATATGATGGCCTCTGATGATGTTCTGGGCATGATCAGGTCTGCGAGTCTGCTCATCAGCGGGGTGGTCTTCTCAGGCGGTGAGGCAACGATGCAACCTGATGCTCTCAGATATCTTGCTGATCAGGTGAAGCAGATGGGGCTTGCAGTTGGCCTGCACACAAACGGGGTATTTCCTGAAGTTCTGGATGATCTGATCTCCCGAATGTTGATCGATCTCATCGCCCTTGATATCAAACCGGACTGGAATCTAAATACGGTGAAGGGGAAAGAACGTGCACTCGGACCTGAAGTGAAACGATCACTGGCACTTTGCACAACCCGGCTTCATGATGGAAGTTTACCACTTCTTGAGGTGGTGTTGACTCTCTTCCCGGGGAGTAGCGAACAGGTAGCATCGGTGGTGCCTGATGTTGCTCAGGATGTTGATCTGGTTCTCCAACAGGGCGAATATACCGGGATACGATCTCTCCTGTTTGAGGATCTGACCAGGATTGCTGATGAACTCCATCGACCGGTACGGATACGAACCAGAGAGCAAGGGGAGATATGGTATGAAGGTAATAGGAATTGTAGGAATGCCGGGATCAGGGAAGGGTGAGTTTTCTGCCGTGTCAGCAGAGCTTGGTATCCCGGTGGTGGTCATGGGTGATGTCATCAGGGAGGAGGTTAAGAAAGAAGGTCTTCCTCCGGTTGATGCAAATATGGGTGTTGTGGCAAGGCGCCTCCGTGAGCAGTATGGCATGGCAGCCATCGCTCATGTTTGCATCCCGGTCATCGAGTCACAGAACTCACCCATGGTTCTGATCGATGGAATCAGGGGAGATGCCGAGGTCAGGGAGTTTGCTGAACACTTCCCGGATTTCATTCTCATCGCCATCGACTCTTCTCTTGAAACACGGTTTGAAAGGCTTAAAGTCCGTGGGAGGTCTGATGATCTGAATGATATTTCTGAACTCTCTTCCAGGGATGAACGCGAGTCATCGTTCGGTCTGCGTGAAGCCATGAACCTTGCAACCATGAGGGTTGAGAATACCGGCACCCTTACTGAATATCAGAAAACTGTCAGATCGACCCTGGAGCAGATTGCAGGAGTAACATGAGTATTTGTCCATATTTTGGATCGTCAGCAAAAGTCTGGGATGAGATCGACTGGATATTTGGTATTGAAGAGGTGGGGTTTTCAGGCTGGGAGGTATGTGCAGACGGCAATTACCATTTCAGCAGACCTGACTCCTACAACTCTGTCATTGAGACACTGGCAAGCACCTCGCTCAAGGTAACCGTACATGCTCCCTATGGTGATCTCAATCCGGCTGCCATCAATGAGCCGATCTGGAAGGAGACTGTTCATCAGATCTCTGAATGCATCAGGAAAGCTGCTCCCATCACAGACCGGGTTACTATTCATCCGGGTTATCTCTCCTGTACAGGTAAACTGGTACCTGACAAGATCTGGCAACTCCAGAAGGATGCCCTCCGTGAGTTCGGGAAGGTTGCACAGGAATATGGAGTGACTGCGTGTATCGAGAATATGCCCAACATTCCTGACTTTCTCTGTCAGTACCCTGAAGAGATCCTCGGTCTGATCGAAGATATTGAAGGAATCGGGCTGACCATAGATTTCGGTCATGCAAACACTCTCGGGAAGGTTGATGCGTTTAGAAAATACCTGGACCATGCATCGCATATTCACATCCATGATAACCATGGCAAATCTGACGAACACCTTCCATTAGGTGCAGGGACCATCAACTGGAAGCGTCTCTCAAAGGATCTTCTTGACCACTACTCTGGCGTGGTGGTTGTGGAAGGGCGTTCGATAGCGGAAGCAAAGCGATCATTTGATCTGATAAGGGGGTGGGGACCATAGCCGGCGAGACACTGCAGATCTTCTTCCTGGGAACCTCCGGAGCCCTCCCGACGATCTCGAGAAACCTCCCCTGTATTCTGATGAAATGGGGATCGCATGATCTCCTTTTTGATTGCGGCGAAGGGGCACAGCGCCAGATGATGAAGGCACGGACTGGCTTTTCATTTGAGTCTGTGTTCATCACCCACTGGCATGCAGATCACTTTCTCGGGCTCATTGGCCTCCTGCAGACGATGTCGTTCTCAGGGAGGGAGGAGCCTCTTGTGATCTACGGCCCTGACACGGTCCATGAGATGGTCATCGATATAAAGCAGATATGTCGGAGCAGGATCAAGTTCCCGGTCGAGTCACGACGAGTCAGGCCTGGTGATACACTTCCGTTTGAAGGGTACGTGATACATGCTGTTGCAACTGATCATGGAATCCCCGGACTTTCATACATCTTTGAAGAGGACAAACGCCCGGGAAGGTTCAATCGTGAACTTGCCATAAGTCTGGGTGTACGACCCGGGCCGCTCTTTGGCAGACTTCAACGTGGAGAAGATGTGCAGGTGGTGGTGGATGGGGAGGAGCGACTGATCACCCCGGGGATGATCATGGGTGAACCGCGTTCGGGCAGGAAGATCATTTATTCAGGAGATACAAGACCCAACCTCCCTGAACTTACCCCTGTTGGTGAGGATGTTGATCTTCTGATTCACGATGCCACCTTTGATGATAACGAGCTGGATCGGGCACGTGAGTTTATGCACTCAACAGCTGGGGAGGCAGGCAGAGTTGCAACAGCACTTCGGGCTGGTCGCCTGGCCCTTTTCCATATCAGTACCAGGTATACATCTGCAGACCAGCACCTCCTGGATGCACGAAAATATTATTCCGGTGAGATTCTCGCACCAGATGATCTGGTGATGCTTGATATACCGTTCTCTGAACGTTTTTCGGCATCTCCGGAAGGCACTTGATACAGTCTTGTAGCATAAACCGGCAATGCTCCCTTTTTCAGTCGTCTGGTCTCCTGCTACATGGTTGAATTTATTTCCCTCCAGTTACCACTATACTACCATCGGTTGTTTGCTTTGCCCTGCACTCTTCCCGTAACCGGGGTTTTATTCAGCTTCTTGTCTGATCGCAGCGGCCGGCTGAATAACGGTGGATAATTCGTATGCCAAAAGGAACAGAGACTGTTGTATACAGCCTGGGTGATGGATGCAGTCTCGCTGACGTGGTTGTCGGCAAGACGTACTCCGGTACTGTCCAGGGGTTTGCTGCGTTCGGGACATTTGTGTACCTGAACAGTTCAACCAAAGGGCTAGTTCATAAAAGCAATATGCTTACCAGTCACCAGGAAGGGGATTCGATCCTGGTGCGGGTTGGAAATATCAGGGATAACGGAAATATCGACCTTGAGGAGGTCGTCATCACCTCGTACCAGGTTCAGCCGGTGATCTGTAAGAAGCGTGCTATCCAACTCAACGAACTGAGAGGAAAAGTCGGACGGAGAGTGATGGTTGAGTGCGTGGTTGCCCAGGTGAAACAGACTTCAGGGCCTACGATCTTCACATTTATTGATGCAACCGGATCAGAGAATGGAGCCGGATTTGTAGAGGCCGGGAAACGGGCATTTCCTGATGCAAACCAGGGCGATGTTGTCCGAGCGACCGGAGAAGTGATGCAGCGGGGAGGTCAGATTCAGATCGAACTTGAGAACCTGACTGTGCTCCGGGGAAGCGAGGCTGATGAGGTTCTTGCCGGCATTGAACAGGCCATCGATACCCGGGCCGAGCCACCTGAAGTGCCGCTTCTTGTGGATAGCGAAGTGCTTGAGAAACTCAGGCCTGCAATGCGAAAGATCGCAAAGATCATCAGGCGTGCTGTCTTCACAGCCCAGCCGATCCTTCTTCGCCACCATGCCGATGCCGACGGGATATGTTCTGCAGTCTCAATTGAACAGGCTGTCATCTCCCTGATAAACGAGTCCGGAGGAGACTACGATGCCGATTATTATCTCTTCAAGCGTGCCCCCTCGAAAGCTCCGTTCTATGAGATAGAGGACATCGTCAGGGATCTTGATTATGCGACCAGAGACAACGTCCGGTTCGGGCAGAAGATGCCGCTGGTGCTGCTGACCGATAACGGGTCGACTGAAGAGGATCTCCCTGCCATGAAGATGGCAAAGGTCTATGGGATTCCTATGATTGTCTTCGACCATCACCATCCTGATGAGATCGTTGATCAGTTCCTAGAAGCGCATGTCAACCCGTACCATGTCGGTGGAGACTATGGTATCACCGCCGGTATGCTCGGTACCGAGATTGCCCGCCTGATCAGCCCGTCTGTTGATCGACAGATCAGACATATCGCCGCTGTAGCCGGTGTTGCAGACCGGAGCGAGGCTCCGGAGCGGAGCAGATATCTTGAACTCTCTGCGGATCGGTTTTCAGAGGATGAGTGCAGACGGATAGCTCTGGCACTAGACTACATTCAGTTTTATCTCCGGTTTAACGATGGAAAGGAACTGATAAAAGATATTTTAGATCTGAATGGCAACCATGAGCGTCACCTTCAGATGGTCAAACTGCTGGAAGATGAAGCCAATGCAGCGATAATCGAACAGGTGAAAACCTGCATGCCGCACGTGGGTCATACAGTGCTAGGGAATGGTGCTCACCTCTTCACGATCGACGTCGAGATCCACGCCCACAAGTTTACATTCCCACCACCGGGCAAGACCTGCGGGGAGGTCCATGACCGTCTCTGTCAGCAATATGCCGGTGAACCGGTTGTTACCCTCGGGTTCGGGCCTGATTTTGTTGTGCTGAGATCTCGTGGTGTACTCATGAATATCCCGAGGATGGTCAGAGAACTTCGTGATGATCTCCCCGGGGCCGGAGTCAACGGTGGCGGACATCTTGTAGTGGGCAGTATAAAATTTGTCGAAGGAATGCGCCCGGAAGTTACCGAAAGGCTTTCAGAAAAGATTGCTCAGTTTTCAACAGTTGAATAATCTCTTTTTTTCGGATTCGCATATAACATGATAGATCATCAACATTCAAGCATCTTTATATGCCTGAACTCTGATTTCTAACTACGCTGATGGAGGTAGTATAATGCCATCACACACATGCTTGAGAGAGAAGTATAATGAGACGCAGACGCGACTCATAACTTATCTCCGAAATGGTCTTGGTTCAGGCAGGCATTACTTTAAGTCCAAATACATTGCAAAGGATTTGGGCCTGTCTTCCAAGGAGGTAGGCACCAACATGGCGATCCTGGCAGAAATCTGTCACGAGATCTCCATTGTAAGGTGGAGCTATTCAAACAGCACCACCTGGATGGTCAGTCCTGCAAAGAATTAAACTCTTTTTCCGCTAATAACTGGGTCTGATGAAGACCATTGTCAGCTTTGAATCACCCTTAGAGTTTGTCGCTGATATCAACGAGCAGAAAGACTGTCTGATGTCCCAGGATAACACACAGGATGATCCTGGCACGCTCTGGTTCAATATTGATATACCAAAGGGTCATGGACTGGTTCCTGGCGACCGGGTCCGTGTGACGGTTGAAAAATTATAACCTCATTTTGCAGTACTTTCACTTTTCTGATAGTTACAGGTACCCGGTTTTTACATGAAGAAATCCTTACAATCCTGGAAAAAAACTCTTATTGAGATCATTCTCCTCCTAATCACAAATGGTATTACCAATTATCTCTTTATCAGGCATTATACGTATTACAGCGATGACTGGTCTGATGTTGTAACTTCTCCGGACTCTGCAAGATCTTACCTGGCAGTTCTATCAGATTGTCAGCGTCCAATCCAGTTCGCTTTGAAAAAACTGGCCTTTTCATTTCATGGAGTGGATGCATTTGGCTTACAACTGGCTGGGCTTGTACTCTCGTCGCTCTTTCTCGTTCTACTTTATTTTATACTCAAAAAGATAACTGCAGATTACGGATACCTGTCGTACCTTCCGTTTGTAAGTTGTCTCCTCTATGTTTTGCTCTGGAATAAGGATGAGGCATATCCCTGGATAATTGTCTCTATATGCAACGAGGTTGGGTTCCTCTTTTACGCTGCCTCGATCCTTTGCTACCTGTACCGGAATCGCCGTTATTTCCTGCCTGTATCTCTGCTCTTCTATTTCCTTGGTCTTCTCACCTACGAGACAGGGTTTGCACTACCTGCTGTTCTTGTGGTGCATGATCTTCTGAATAGGAGAAAGATCAGAGATTCGTTCTATTATCTTATTCCCCTGGGCCTGGTGATGGTGATCCGGACTACTCAATGGTTCGGGTTTGGATACGTACGATACGGGCATGATGTTTCCAGTTTTGAACCAGGTGTTCTTCTTCTTCATACAGGTCTCTTCATCTTTACATCGCTCCTGATATTCTCTAATCAGATTCAGTTTTCTGTTATGGGGTGGATGCAGATGACTCTGGTTCAGAGCGCCTGCATTCTGGGTATTGATATAATACTGGTTATCCTCATATCATGGTACCTTCGTTTGTACCGGTTTGTGGAACAAGGCTCCTGGAGATACCTGTCTGTTCTCCTAACCGGTCTTATTGTAACATCGGTTCCGATTATCCTGACTACGGGCGGTACACCAACCCGGGGGTATGTCCTTATTGATATTTTTGTAGCATGCCTGATCGCATACCTCTGTATCAGGTTGTGCACTGCCAGGTATTCCAGAATATTACTGCTGGCTGGCATCTTATGCTCCCTTCTGATCTCCCAGGGTCTGTATGGTAACTGGGTTGCATCTGGCGAACTATCTGATAGTGTTGCCGGGTATTTCTGTTCACATTCTGACGAGCTCAATGAATATCCATATGTCTATTTCAATTCAACTGATTTCGTGGTGAATGCTCCCAACGGGCTTTCATCTGCCTATCATCCGACCCGTGAGGATCTGTTCAGGTTCAGGAGAGATGTTTTGGGCAGTCGGTTTGATGATATGATAGGGAAACTCGGGCAGGAAGATGTGATGAACCGGATTGATTCCGGGTATGTTCAGTATTATAATGCCAAATGTCTTGACCAATGGACTTTTAGTGGAATGATGAATAAATGTGGTCTGTCTACTACCACTCTGATATATGGGGGGAACTGGTTTGGAAACTTCCCTACCTCCATTGGAAAAGATGAGATCAGGTATCAGAGATACGACGATTATCATCCAACTGGTCCTGAGATAACCGTTCCCAGATCGCAGGTGTTCGAGATCACGTACTCCAAGGTTTTTGGGACCGGCCAGAAACAGCCACTTACTCTTTTCTAAAAGGGTAATCTCACCCCAGTCCCCACGATCGCCGGATGGCTTAGCAGAATAAAATTGGAGGTTAATTCCTGTGTGTCTCACCATGCTGGGAGATATCAAGGCCTACATACTCTTCTTCTTCGGTCACCCGCAGGCCGATCAGCTTATCAACGATGAGGGCGAGTATCCATGTTCCGATAAACGAGTATGCCAGTATTATGAATGCACCACCCAACTGAAGGATAAGTTGGTGGCCGTTTCCTGCGATCAGCCCGTTCACTCCACCCACTGTTGCAGTGGCAAAGATACCCAGTGCAATGGTCCCCCAAAGGCCTCCGGTTCCATGGATTGCCCATGCATCGAGGCTTTCGTCCCACTGCTGTTCAAGTCTGAATACCAGGGCAAAGTAACAGAGTACTCCCGAGATCGCTCCAATGATAACAGCTTCCATCGGTCCGACAAATCCTGCAGCCGGGGTTATGGCTCCAAGCCCTGCAATGGTCCCCGATATCATGGAGAGAGAACTGGGTTTGCCTTTGTACCAGGACACGAACATGTAGGAGAATGTACCTGCAGCTGCTGCAATGTTGGTGACGATGAATGCGTTTACTGCGATACTGTTTACACCAAGAGCACTTCCTGCGTTAAAGCCAAACCAGCCAAACCAGAGGATGGCACCACCGATAAGGGTCATCGGGATGTTGCATGGCTGCAGGGAGTACTCACCAAATCCCTTTCTCTTTCCTATCACAAAGGCCAGGGCTAGTGCTGAGAATCCTGCACAGATGTGAACGCCTATCCCTCCGGCAAAATCAAGCACTCCTATCTGTTGTGCCCATCCCCCGCCCCAGATCCAGTGAGCCACCGGGTCATAGATGAATGTTGTCCAGATGAGCCCGAGCAAAAGAAAGGATGAGAGTTTGATCCGTTCAGCCACGGCTGAAGTAACGATGGCAAGGGTGATCGCTGCAAATGCCATCTGGAAGATCATGAAGACCAGTTTTGGGATGTTGTCACCTTCCATGGTAACCCCTGCAAGCCCTATATGGTCCAGACCTCCGATGAGTCCACCGAAATCAGGTCCGAATGCCAATGAATAGCCAAAGAAGATCCACTGGAGTGAAACAAGTGCAAACGAGATGAACGAGAGGGTCAGCATGGAGATGATATTCTTCCGATGCACAAGCCCGGCATAAAAGAGCCCTACTCCAAAGGTCATGAAGATGACGAGTGCTGTGCATATCAGCACAAATCCGGTGTCAACGTAATTTATTGGCATTAATCACCTGCGTTAGTATCAAATGTTCAGAGGTTCTTCGATTCCGGAGAAATCTCGACTCTGGTTTTGTGTTATCCAGGGGGTGGGACATTCCTGAGAGAAAGAAGTTTATTTCCCCCTATTATATTTTTTTGCATTTGATGATCAATGACAATGGTTCAGATAGCTCACCATATACTATCGGGATTGTGAATTGTACATGATCCATCAATTCGGAAAAATTGATACGGGATTGTTGTGGATATATAGATACTATGAACCGCCGATACCTGTTTATCATCACAGTTATCAGTACAATAATTCTTCTTCTGATAGTTGGTCAGGTGGCAGCAAAGACAGTCTGGAGTATTGCTGATCCAAGCAATTCTAATAATGCAGCTCTCATATCAGATGCAGAATCCAAAGGGTACTGGAACTTTGCCTACGATGACGCCGCTCCTTTTGTCACTGCGGGTCTCTACTGCTGTTGGTGGGAGCGGTGGTACAAGTGGAATAAGTTTAGCCAGTGGAAAGATGCTAATACCATGAATCTAGGGTCTTCTGATTATAGTCCAACGGTCGACACCAAGAGTTTCACTCCGGGTACTGTGGGCACCTCTGAAGTCAAAGCCTCCCCGACACTGACACAGATACAGCCTGAAGACGGGTATTGTCCAAGCTGTTGCTCTATCTGTGACGATCAGACAGCAATGGAACTTCAGGCAAAATCTGATGTAATAATGGCGAAGAAACCGTGGCTGACAGAAGGGAAGAATAAGGGAACGACATCGGCATCAACAACAACGACTGGCGGATCAGTGAAGGCGTCGCCGACTGTTGCACAAATGAGTTTTTCTGAAGCGGTTTAATTATCTCAATTTTTTATGTGATCCGAGTAGCGTCTATCTTTTTCCATGAATTGCGACATGAGGTAAAGGGTTTTCGGAAGTATATTTGTCATAGGTGGCCACTAGATTCGTGAAAACTATCTGATGTTGATCTAGGTGGCAATGGTATTATGGGGTTTATCGCTCCTATTGGATGCAGATTTTAATTATACGCTGGATTTATTTAGCTAGCAAATCTGTTCCGATTTATAGTAAGGTTTTAACTTTTTTTATTCAGTGTTCCCATGTTTAGTAATTAATGTCACATAGTACATATCCCGGAGACCAGCCTGAAAATTTAATTTACTGTTGAAATGTCAGGGAGTGAAACAGAAAAGGGAATGCTACAAACCCGTGAAGATGAATTCAAAAAAGAGGATCAATATGATTGATCAAATATAATGGTCTCTTTACCATCAGTAAAGGTTGCTATCATTTGAAGCCTTGTACTTGTTACTGTCTTATTGACCCAACTAATATCTCCTACCTTGACAGTAGTTCCCATTCCAATAATGCCAGGAGCGGTTACACTAGCTCCTGTCTGCTTCGCATACCAACTTGTTATTCTGTTGAGGTCAGCTCCTCCCTGCCAGGAAAACTCTCCACCTGTTGCATTTGCCTGGAAGATAACTGCTACATTCTTAGATGACCCTGCATTTCCGGCGAGTCCAAACACAAATGCTGCAATAACTGCTGCAAGGATAACGGTGATTGCCACCATCAGAATTACACCAATAACCGGAGAAACTGCCTCTTCTCTTTTATACATCTTGCACCTCCTGTGTGCGTAACATCTCTATGTTCCTAATATATTTGAAGGTTACTTATTAGAGAAAAAATATCTGTCTATAATCTCTGAATTTATAATTCAGGCCTATATTATGGATTGAAAAGATCCTGATTAGTCCACAAATTTTTGCTTTTAGAAGAAAGGTAAATATCTTTTAGCCCGCTCAATCTACCCTTTTGATGATCGCTCAATCGTCGTGACCAGCACCATCCCACTCTTCGTCAGGGTCTCTCTGAATTCTGGTGATACCTCTTGTGAATCAATGAGGTCCACAAATATCGGAATGTCAGACTCAGACAATACCCCTTTCAGTTCAGATGATATCGCCTTGTCATCTTCAATATAGAGATCCAGATCAGACCATGGATGGTGCTCTCCCTTCACCCGGGAGCCGAACGCATACACCCTTCACCCTGAAAGATGCTCATTCAGAATACCCAGAAGCAACTGGTAATCCTCATCACTCAGATCAAGCATTCACCGCTTCAATCTCCCGGTAAAAATCTATTGCATCGCTGAGAAACTCTCCGGCGATGGTGAGAACGACCTCCGCCTTTTTCCGATCATAGGCATGTGATGTCATATTGCAGGCTTCTGCAAATCTGAACCACGGTTTTGGATCTCTGATAAGCCCATACCGTGCAGCAGTTCTGAATATATCACGCTTGGTTCGTGGAGATGCCTCTTCTGGTGAAATCTCTTGTGAAATCCATCGTACCATGAATTTCCAGCAGAGTTCATAGGTGGACTCAAAATTTTGGATCACCCCCGCCTCAATAACTTCCCTGATATTTCCTGGTGTCTGTCTCATCACCTCTGAATTCTGTACAACAGAAACAGCGTTGTCCAGGGATTGGATCGCATTTTTAAGGGATGTGAGATCCAGTATATAATATCAATTATTCATGGTGTGGAAAGAGTTATCGAAGATCATAATCTGTCCCAACCCCTCCTGGATTTGCCATTCGCATTTCACCTATACCTGCTACTGCGTCCCTGATGGCCCTAGTCACAATCACCTTACCCTGCCGACATGACTCTTCGACGCCATACCCCTGTGCAAGATACCCGGTAACCGCTGCAGAAAAACAGCACCCTGATCCATGAACCTGGTATGGCATTCGGGGAGATGTAAGTCTGATCACTCCTTCCCTGCTGATCAGCAGATCCACCGATTCTTCTCCGGTACCATGTCCGCCTTTGATAGCCACAGAACGAGTTCCGAGGGCACGAATCTGCTCGCCCGCCTCGATCATTACGGCCTCATCGGTGATCTTCATCCCGGTAAGCACTTCAGCTTCAGGAATATTCGGGGTAACAAGGGTTGCACGGGGTATGAGCATCTCTTTCATAGTCCTGATCGCTGCTTCATCAAGCAACCGGTGCCCTGATGTTGAGATCATCACCGGATCCACAATAAGTGGAATACTCTCCGGTAAGGTGTCTACAACCGCCCTGATGACCCCGGCAGTGGCCAGCATCCCGGTCTTAACCGCTCCCGGAGTAATATCCTCAACAAGAGTTGAAATCTGCTCTGCAACAACCCTCGCTTCCATCGGCCAGACTCCCGAGACACGGCAGGCGTTCTGCGCTGTCAGAGCCGTGATTACTGCCATACCCCAGACCCCGGTCTCTGCAAATGTCTTTAGATCTACCTGGACACCAGCGCCTCCTGAAGGGTCTGAACCGGCTATCGTGAGGGCTGCATGGTACTTACTCGTCATATGGATCACAAACAGGCATAAGCCGGATATCAGCAGAAGATCCTGTACTTTTTCTCTTCGACGATAAATGAGATAGGTTCATCTCCGATCACTGGGGAATAGTGGTTATGTCATTCAGATTAGATCTCTTCCTGGCACTTCTGGTGATCACAATTCTCTGTGCCGTCTGTGGTGCAGACTCTTCCTGTGCATATTATACGAGTCCCATCTCCCTGAATACTCCCTGGCAGAACCCGGTGTCTGATCCGGATGCCTGGAGAAACAGTATACCCGCGAATCATGTTCCCGGATTACGGGCTCCGATATCGAACCCTCCCCCTGCTCCTCTCTCTCCGGTAGTTGCTGCCCAGCATTACCGTGGCTCTGATTACTATCGGCCGGTGAGCAATCCATATCCTGTCTATACTGACCCTGAACCCAGGTACCGGTATGCATCACATTACTACTGGAATGATGATGATTACCGCCAATATTATCCTTACAACTCCTATTACTCGTCAAATTATTACTACCGGTCTGGTACAATTCAGATCCTGAGTACACCTGCAGGCGCTTCTGTGTACCTGAACAATAAATACCGGGGAAGAACTCCTCACACCGGATATCTTGATATCTCATCACTGCAGCCAGGCACCTATGATCTGCTCATCCAGTACGATGACTACCTTCCGTATACGAGCACGATCTATGTCGAACGCGGTCAGGTCAGAACAGTCAATGTTGTGCTGACCCCTGAAACCGGAAGAGGATCATTCACCGGCTCGATGCAGATACAATCAGATCCCGGTGATGCGCAGGTATTCCTGAACCACCAGTTTATGGGGATAACTCCAGTGTACCTCACCAGTCTCACGCCCGGTGAGTATACCCTTACCCTTCAGAAGGAGGGATATGCCTCGTACATCAGCGTGGTTCAGGTCATTGAAGGACAGACCCTGCCGATAACCGCAGTACTGTCCGGATTGCCGGCAACTCCTGCAACCCCGGTACCGACGGCGACGCCGATCCCAACCCAGACTCCTGTGCCTGCTCCCACAAGGGCAGGTCTTCCTGTCACGGTGGTACTGTTCGGACTTATAGCAGGTTTGT
Source organism: uncultured Methanospirillum sp. (assembly GCF_963668475.1). GTDB lineage: Archaea > Halobacteriota > Methanomicrobia > Methanomicrobiales > Methanospirillaceae > Methanospirillum. Next base: position 1,151,025 of record NZ_OY764544.1, on the reverse strand, counting down.
TCTGTGTCTCCAGGCGATAACCTGCCTGAACTTTTTTAATCCCTGTGCTCTGCTAACTACAGAAAAAAAGGTTAATAACTCCGGCCAACCAGCGTCATCACTGAGCCGGGTTTTCCGCAGATCACACAGGTTCCAGAACCGTTGCTGATAAGCTCAGACCTGACTTCAGTTCCGAGGATGCTAGCGTCAGCCGCCTCTTCGATCCTGTCAGCACATTCTTTGCACCCGCACCAGTGGACGGCTGCAACACCCTTTGTGATAACCTCCTTGAGACTGGTGACATCCTCAACCGGGAAGAGGTGATCCCTGATATGCTGAACTGCCCTCTCTGTCATCGCCTCATTCATGGCAGCCATCCTGGCCTGAACACCACTGATGAACTCTGACCTGGCAATGGTTGATTTCTCCCCGAATCTGGTCACGGCGGTTACAACACCATTGTCAATATCACGCGGACCTATCTCTATCCTGAGCGGCACACCGCGAAGTTCCCAGTAGTAATATTTTGCTCCGGGCCGAAGGTCACGGCTGTCCACCTTTACCCGGTACCCGGCTACTTCAAGTTCTTTCTTAAGAGAATCAGCGGCTGCAACAACCTCTTCCTCACGCTTCTTCATGATCACCGGGACGATGACAACCTGTGTCGGAGCCACTTCTGCAGGCAGAGCCAGGCCCCGATCATCACCATGCAGGCTGATGAGTGCTGCAATGGATCGTTCTGATATGCCGTAACAGGTCTGATAACAGTACTGCTGCTGACCTGAAAGATCTTCATAGCAGATTGAGAAGGTCCGTGAGAAGTGATCGCCGAGGTGGTGGACTGTCCCGATCTGCAGCGTCCGACCGTCTGGCATGATCGTATCGACAGCGATGGTATAATCTGCACCCGGGAATTTGTCCCAGTCAGGCCGCTTTGAGATCAGGACTGGGATACACATCCGGTCGTAGAAATCCCGGTACAGGGCGATCGCCTCCTCTACGGTCTTCTCCGCATCGTCCCAGGTGGCGTGAACCGTATGTGCCTCCTTGAACGAGGTGATCTCCCTGAGTCGTATCAGGGGGCGGGTGTGTTTTGTCTCATACCTGAATGTGTTGACGATCTGGTACACCTTGATCGGGAGATCAGCATGTGACCTGACCCAGAGAGCATACATCGGGTAGATTGCTGTCTCACTCGTCGGACGCAGGGCCAGTTTCACATCAAGGGGACTGGTACCTCCGTGGGTAACCCAGTACACCTCTTCTTCAAATCCCTTGATGTGTTCAGCCTCTTTCATAAACTCATTTTCCGGAATGAGCAGTGGGAAGAGTGCCTCTTCATGGTCACGATCAAGCAGTTCACGCAGGACTCCGTATACCCTTTTTCTGATCCCAAACCCGAACGGGAACCAGACATACAGCCCTTTCACCGGGTATCGTACGTCCATGATCTCTGCACGCCAGAGAATATCGTTGTACCATTCTGAGAATTCCGCTTTTGGCGGGAGAGTCGCCTCTTGCTCTTCCATTACACAGCTCCTATGTTACCATCCCTAAGACTGCGGGAGTGATAAATGCCTCTATACATGCCGCGATTGCGATGAACGGCACCACATATCGTACAAACAGTCCCCCGAGAACAAATGCCTTCCCGGCAGCATCACCCTGTCCTGCCAGTTCAAGCATCACGGCCCTTCCAAGCATAAGCCCGAGAGTTGAAGAGACCAGCACCGCCGGGAGTTCAAAGATACCGTGGGGAATAATGGAGGCAAACATGACTACGATGTCGGTCTTTCCCCTGACAATCTCCAGAATCCCTCCGATGATGAGCCCGTTGAACGAGAGGACCAACAGGGTGACAACTCCGAAAATTGCACCCCCGAGAAAGAGCATGACACATGACTCCAGGTTGTTCAGAAATAACTGGAGTGCAAGGAGCGGTGGTGCATCAGTCATGATGTCGTTTGTGATCATCTCCTTGAAGAGCTTCACGAGCGACTCTCCGAATGCCGGGTCTGCCTGCGAGGACAGAAATCCTCCTGCACATCCGACGACAAACACCAGGACTGATATCCCGAGGTACCTGATAAACTCCAGCTGGAACGGGGTGAAACGGGAGGTGGAGGCCGGCTGAGGGACTTCCTGATTGTCCTCCTCTTCATCCTGCCATGGTCGGTCAGACATATAGCACCATCCTGAGCATATCCCTGATGCCCGGTGCCATCCCTACCATGATCATTGCAAGGAGGATCAGATACCAGATACCTGAGTCATCCGAGCGACGATACTGCTCCAAGATCCAGATGCCCGGAATGACCACGAGGAGTTTGAGCGGGAACATCACGAATGCAGTTCCGGTCATGGCAATGAGAGACGAACCTACCACGTGCTGCTCGACATACGGGACCGAATGAAGATCGATACCGTAACTGGTCGCACTGGCATCAAGCATATGACCGAGGATCAGTAACTGGTAGAGCCGGTCAGAGACGTACTCCCATCTGAATACGTATCTGAGCAATCCGTATACTATCCCGGTTGAGACACCCGCCATGGAGAGGATGGTGACTGCTACCATCAGATCAACCCGGGTTGTGGTCACTCCGTACCAGAGCAGGAAGATGAGAGTGCCCAGACTTATTACGCCACCAACTCCCCCGAAGGCACGTTTGAATCCGGTGATGACCTGCCGGGTCTCAAGAAACCAAAGTCCCCAGAGTATGGGTGCTGCAACAGCAAATATCAGGAAGAATATAAACGGTGTCGTGAGGAGGATTCCCCATCCTGATCCTGCAGCCCCTGTATCTTCAACAACCCTGAGCAGACCTCCCCAGATAACCCATGGGATCAGGGCATACACAAACTCGCGGTCTACCTGTATCCTGCTTCTGCAGAGCCAGCGGTAGATCAGCCAGACACAGATGATAAGAATTCCTGCGTAGGTCAGCGTATCAACAAGGGTATAGGGCTGACCGTACGTGATGGGATCTATGTAGTATTTGTAGATGAATTCCCTAATCATGTGCTGAGAGCTACATGAGTGCAGATGACATAAATGTGCTGAGGAGGGACTTTTCCAAGTCACGATGGACGCAACTCCCCCGTGATGTCCTCGTCGGCCATAATGCAATTGAACAGCTCCCTGCAATTCTTGCTGATATCAAGCCAGGGAAGTCTGCACTACTGATCACCGGCTCTGCCACCCGCGAGGTTGCCGGCAACCTGGTCTCTGATGTGCTGAGCCATGACTATACGATCACCCACTTCTCTGCCACCCGGCTCGATGCAGATCTCCTCAAAGACGCAGAGCAGGCCGGCAGAGAGGCAAAAGCAGATTTCATCATCGGGGTCGGAGGAGGCAGGGTTATTGATACTGCCAAGATCGTTTCATACAACCTTGACATCCCATTTATCAGCGTGCCGACTGCGGCGTCACATGACGGGATCGTGTCAGGCCGTGCAACCCTCCCCACCGAAGATGGAAATGTCTCGGTGCAGGCTCATCCACCGGTCGCTGTCGTGGCAGACACCGGAATCATCTCCAGGGCTCCCCACCGTCTGCTCGCTTCCGGGTGTGCCGATGTTATCTCCAACTATACGGCAGTCCTCGACTGGGAGCTTGCCCATCGTCTGAGGGGCGAGGAGATCAGCGAGTATGCCGTTGCACTTTCCAGGATGACTGCCGAGATACTGGTGAAGAACTCCCGGTTCATCAAACCGGGACAGGAGGAAGCAGCCTGGATCGTTGTAAAGGCCCTCGTCTCGTCAGGGGTTGCGATGAGCATCGCAGGCTCGTCCCGCCCGGCTTCAGGGGGAGAGCACAAGTTTGCGCATGCACTTGAGCGGATCATGCCCGGGGGTGCACTCCACGGAGAGGTCTGCGGTATTGGTGCGATCATGACAATGTATCTGCACGGCGGTGACTGGCGATCCATCAGGCAGTCATTGATCCAGATCGGTGCACCTACGACTCCTGAGCAACTGAAGATCCCTGACGAGGTCATCGCCCAGGCCCTGCTCAGCGCAAAGGATATCAGACCTGAACGGTTTACTATCCTTGATACCGGTCTCACCCGCGAGTCGGCAGAGCATCTGGTGCGGATGCTATACGAGGAATAACTATGGATCAGAAGAAGACCCGGGTCACCATTGTCGGAGCAGCATATGCAAAGCCTGGCGTTCAGTTTGTCTATACCGGTAGGACCGAGGCATGTGAATCATGTACTATCTCCCGGGTCTGTCATAACCTTGAGACTGGGAGAAGGTATGAGGTCGTGGCAATCAGGGCAGCCAATCACTCCTGTCCGGTACATCTGAAGGGGACAGTGACTGTGGATGTAACCGAAGCACCGGTTGAGATCCGGGTTCCTGAAGACCTTGCTAAAAAGAATACAACCGTTCTTATCAGATTACCTGATTGTGATGAGGCATGTGAATGGTATGCCGACTGCCATCCTGCCGGTGTGGTCAGTGGTCAGAAGTATATCATCACCGAGATTCTGCCGGAGGATCAGATCGAGTGCCGTTCAGACTATACACCAGTGTTGGTCAGGGTTATTCCTCTCCCTGATGTACTTCCCAGAACAACTCAGTAAATCAGTTTCTCTCGCGTATTTTTCAGTTTATGCTGTATATCGCATCCTTATGGATTAACGGGGACTGCTCCTCTTACAGCGCGGATGAATCCCCTGTTTTGGGGTTCATTTTTGTTATGCGCTCTTCAGGTCTATCCCTTTAATAAATCATTTGCATAATCTATATCCTGACACCAGTGGAGATAGCAGATGAGTGTTCCAGGTGATAGAGTGCAGAAGGAAGAGTTGCTACATTTACACATGCTTTTTGTCCACGTTAAGAAGTATTATGAACTTACCACCAGTGAGGAAGTCCCCACTGATCAGTATGATACTCTGCACATCTCTCCTGTCCATATCCACAAGAACAAGAGGTCACATAAGGAAGCTATCCTCGTTCTTGGACAGGAGATCGTTGACCATATTAAACAGCAGCATAAACCCCAGTTGATAGGCTTTACTGATATGGTCACACCTGAAATAGCAGTTGAAAACTGACATAATGGACGACGAGACCGCATATCGGGAGATCGTCTCCCTTCTTTTAGCTGCAGATCCTCAGGATCTCAATCTCCGACGGATCGTTGCAACGGTCTGTAAGAAATATCGTCTCCCCAGGGTCCCTCGGAATTCTGATATCTTTGCCTGTGCGACCGAAGGTGAGCGTGAGTTGCTCCGCCCCATTCTGCAGGTCAAGCCATCGCGGACTCTCTCTGGAGTTGCCCCGGTTGCCGTGATGACTTCACCTGCTCCCTGTCCTCATGGCAAGTGCCTCCCTTGTCCGGGAGGGCCGGACCATGAGTACCATTCTCCCCAGAGTTATACCGGTGGTGAACCTGCAGCCAGACGTGCCTTCCACCACGGTTTTGATCCCTATGATCAGACTGCTGCACGATTGGCCCAGTTTGAACAGCTCGGCCATCATGTGGACAAGGCTGAACTGATCATTATGGGAGGAACCATCACTGCCAGGGATGAGGAGTACCAGGAGTGGTTCACCGCAAGCTGCATCAGGGCGATGAACGAGTATGAATCAGGCTTCACTCCGGACTACTCTCCCGCCTCCCATCCGTCCGGAGAGGCCGAAGGGAGGCCGGTGAGTGAAGTCGTCCCCCTTGTGCCCGGTGAGCGTGATGCCATATATGCACGAAATGAGGAAGCAAAGGTAAGGTGCGTGGCGATCACGTTTGAGACCAGGCCTGACTGGTGCCGCCGTGAACATATTGACCGGATGCTTGAACTTGGTGTGACCAAGGTCGAACTCGGAGTTCAGCACCTGGATGACCGGGTCCTAGAACTGAATCAGCGGGGCTGCACTGTTGCTGACACCGTGGAAGCGAACACCCTGCTCCGGGACGCCGGAATCAAGGTTGGGTTTCACATGATGCCAAACCTCCCGGGCAGCGACGCCGAGCAGGACCGCAGGATGTTCAGGGAACTCTTCAGCGATCCCCGGTTCAGACCCGACTTTCTCAAAATATATCCAACCCTCATCACCCCCGGCACTGGTATAGAAGAGATGCACAACAGGGGTGAGTATGATGTGTATGATGAGGATGAACTGATCGATATCGTAGCTGATGCCAAGGCTGCAATTCCTGAATACTGCCGGCTGCAGCGTATCCAGCGTGATATCCCGGCAGACCGGATCCTTGCCGGGTCAAAACACTCCAACTTCCGCGAGCTTGCCAAACAGCGACTCACCGAAAAGGGGGGAATCTGCAGGTGCATCAGGTGCCGTGAGATCGGCCGTCGTTCTTCTGATGATGAGGCCGTTCTTCAGACCATGAAATATGACTCCTGCGGAGGCGAGGAACGGTTTATCAGTTTTGTTTCAGGAGACTCACTCGTGGGGTTTGCCAGGCTGCGGCTCCCGGGCAACTCCTGGCGACCGGAGACCGGGAAGGCTGCGTTCACCCGCGAGCTGCATATTTACGGAAAGGTCGTTCCGATCGGCAGGATTGGTTCAGGTGAGGACCGGCAGCACCGCAGGTTTGGGACTGAACTCCTCACCGAGGCAGAGCGGCAGGCTGCTGATGCAGGTTTTTCAAGGATGGCTATCATGGCCGGTATCGGGGTGAGGCCCTACTATCGCCGACTCGGTTATGAACGCTCCGGCCCCTACATGATCAGGGATCTTTCGGCATGAGAGCAGCGACCCTGACGTTCATCAGGCAACGGTTTACTGAGTACTACGGCAGGGTGCAGATCACTCCTCCGTCTTCTTCAGGCCAACGTGAGTTCGGGTTCATATTCTTTGACGGAAACTACCCCGAAGATATTAGGATGCGAAGGCATATCGGGTTCGGCTCACCTGAAGAGATGCAGGAGTACATCAAGAACCTCGTTCCTGCCCATGCCTACTACTCGACTGCATACTACCGGACACCCCAGGCTGCCACCATGGGCGACAAAGACTGGCTCGGGGCTGACCTGATTTTTGACCTGGATGCCGATCACATTCTCCGGGGTTCTTACAGTCTGATGCTTGAACGGATCAAAGAAGAGGCCGTCAAACTGGTTACCGTCCTTGATGAGGAACTCGGGATCGATATGCGCACCGTACGGCTCGTCTTCTCAGGTGGGAGAGGATATCATATTCATGTCCAGGAGATTGCACTCCGGAGTTTTGATTCACAGGAACGGCGTGAATTGATCGACTATATCTGTGGAATCGGTGTGAACCCGGCCCGGATGATGAGTGACTTTCTGCCCGGGCACTTCGGGTGGCACCAGCGGTACCGATCCTGTCTCACTACATACCTGGAGGGTCTTCTCTCCCTCCCTGCATCAGAAGCGAAGGCTTCACTCTGTTCACTCAAGGGAGTAGGCGATACCCGTGCGACCAGATTTCTACAGAATGCCCCCGTACTGGTGCAGCAGCTCAACACTGATCCCAGGCAGGTGAATGTCAGGGATCCGACAACGATCGAGATCCTCTCCATCCTGACAACCGAGAAAGAGAGTCCGCTGTATGCCAAGGTCCGCGAAGCCGGCATTCAGGCTGATGAGCCGGTGACCACCGATATCAGGAGGCTGATCAGGCTTCCCGGTTCCCTCCATGCCAAATCAGGCTTCAAAGTCACTCCCCTGGCAGTCAAAGAACTCGAAGAGTTTGATCCGCTCATTGATGCTGTCCCATTTGGAGACCGGGGTGTCGGAATCGATTCTCCCCGTGATTACACGGTAGACCTGCTGGGCAGCACTTGGGAGATACGTCCTGGTGTTCAGCAGGTCCCGGAAGCGGTGGCACTCTTCCTCTGCTGCCGGGGTATGGCAGAGATAGCAGGGGGTGGCTCTCCTGCATCTTGAGGATCTCAGGGGCATTCTCCTCGCAGAGCGGGACAGCGGCACAATAGTTCAGATTCCGCATGATCTCTACCAGACAACCGCGATCCTGGTGAAGACCTTACAACAGGAGGTGATCATCATGGATGATCCCTTCTCTGATGAAGCGCGTATCCTTATCGAGAGGGTTGCAAGCATCAGAGTGACTGCTGAGGAACTCTTTCATCTTAGATCTGAGAAGATCGTCTCCCTTGCCCAGAGCCAGGCTGATGGATCCTACATCGAACGCGAAGAACTTCGCATGCTCATCCCTGCAGAGCTTGAGATGTTCAACAGGATCGTGGATGGTATCCGCGAATGCAGGATTGCTCTCATCGAATGGAAAGCAGGAGGAAGAAGTCAGGCTCCGATCAGGGTTGAGATCCCAGAGCGGATATCAGATCTTCAGCGTCCTGCAGGGTACGATGTCACCTCTGCTGATGGTGGCGGGATCTCGTCCGGTGTTCAGGGTAGTGACCATGGGTATCCGGATTCTGTTGTGGCCAGTAATTCAGGGCCTGATCTCCCTGAACGCGCACATGAGCCGGAGGAAGGCTGGACGCCTTCTGATGACGAGGATGATGAGCCGTTCGCGTATACTCTTGTCCGTGTTCTGGCAGATATGGAACCGTTTATGGGAGTGGACGGCCGGACTTATGAAATTGCAACCGGTGATATCCTTACTCTTCCCGGAAGAAATGCCCAGGTGCTTGCAGAACGCGACATAGTCTTAAATATAAATCCGGGCTAATAATGTAGGTATTCTCTATACCCAGATGAGGCTCATTTTATGAAGATGCCATCAAAATTCAGGACATACTGCCCGTTTTGTCGCAGTCATCAGCAGCACGAGATTGAGAAGGTTAAGAAGGGCAAGACCACCGGTCTTCACTGGATCGACCGCCAGAAAGCCCGCCGTGGCCGTGTCGGTAACATGGGTAAATTCTCCAAGGTTCCTGGAGGAGACAAACCGACCAAGAAGATCAACGTCCGGTACCGCTGCACTTCATGCCACAAGGCACACCTGAGAGCAGGATACCGGCTGGGCAAGTTTGAACTTACGGAGTGAGACAAATGGTAGAAGCAAAACGTGAAACCCGGAGCAGGTTTGTCAAAGTAAAGTGTCCGGACTGTGAGAACGAGCAGCTCGTCTTTGAGAAGGCCAGCAGTACTGTTGCCTGTGTTGTCTGCAGTCACGTCCTTGCCACCCCGACCGGTGGAAAAGCAGATATCAAGGCAGAAATCATATCTGCATTTGAGTGAGCAGGTAATGCAGGAGAGAGTGTGGCCAGAAACAGGCGAACTTGTCGTCTGCTCGGTCAAGAATGTAAAGGATTTTGTAGCCTTTGTCACCCTTGACGAGTACAACGATCAAGAAGGGCTGATCCCGATCTCTGAGATCGCCCGCGGCTGGATTAAGTACATCAGAGACCATATCAGGGAAGGACAGAAGGTCGTCTGCAAGGTACTGAACGTCGATTCGCAGAAAGGCCATATCGATCTCTCCCTCAAAGATGTCAACGAGCATCAGCGTCGTGAGAAGATCAGGATCTGGAAGAACGAATCGAAGGCACGAAAGTGGATCGGTTTTGCAGCTGCGGAAGCAGGCCAGGAGGATTTAGTCCCTGCCATAACCGATGTACTATATCGTGAATACCCCGATCTTCACCCTGCCTTTGAGGAATTTGTTGTTGAAGGGCGTGAAGTCCTTGACAAACTCGGTCTTGATGCACCGATCGCTGATGCCCTGTACAAGATAGCAACAGAGAATGTCAAACTGCCGACAGTGACGATAGCAGGAGATCTCTTCCTGCAATCAACCAAGTCGGACGGTGTCAATATCATCAGACGTGCTCTTAGGAGTGCAGAGCCAAAATCTGACGATGAGCATGTCGAGATTATTTATCTTGGTGCTCCAAACTACCGGATCAAGGTCTCTGCCCCTAACTATAAGGAAGCTGAGAAAGCTCTTGAGAAGGCCTCCAGTGCCGCAATCGGGGTCATGAAACGAGCCGGCGGAGATGGCCGGTTCACCCGGAAGGCAAAAGCTGGTAAACACGTATGAAAGGTCGAATCAGGCAATGTCCTGTTGACCACCTCTATACTCTTTCTGAAACCTGTCCCCAGTGTGGGCATCCCACGGTTACTCCGCATCCTGCCCGTTATTCTCCGCAGGATCATCTTGGTTCATACCGGAGGATGGCCCGGTGATGGAAGATATTACGGTTGTCTTTGACGAAGCGGTAGCGCTTGAAGACCGTCAGGCACCAGTTCTGATAGAAGGACTGCCTGGTATTGGTCATGTCGGCAAACTCGTGACCGAGCATATGATCAGCGAACTCGGAGCAGTCAAGATCGCTGAAATACACTCGATCTACTTCCCTCCACAGGTTATCCTCGGTGAGAACGGAGTAGTCAGGCTCTGCAATAATGAACTGTACCGCTACTCGGGTGAGAAAGGTACATTTCTCTTCCTGATCGGGGATTTCCAGAGCACTTCAAACGAAGGGCATTATCTTCTCTCCCAGGTGTACGTGGACATAGCCCGTGACCTCGGTGTAGAGCGGATCTACACGATAGGCGGATACGGGGTCGGCCACTTCATCGATACGCCCCGGGTCATTGCAGCGGTGAATAAAGACGAGCTCTCCCAGCTCGTAACCGATGCAGGAGGCGTATTCGGTGACGGAGAACCGGGTGGCGGTATCATCGGTGCTGCGGGACTGATGCTCGGCCTCTCGGCGCCGCTCGGTATCGAAGGAATATGCCTGATGGGAGAGACGTCAGGATACCTGGTTGATCCGAAAAGTGCTGCCCTGGTCCTGGACGTGCTGACAAAACTGATCGGTATCAACATCGATCCTGCCAACCTGAAGGAGCGTGCCGGTGAGATGGAAGTTGCCGTGCAGCGTCTTCTTGAGCAGGAGAAGAAGTCAGAGGAAGAACTTTCCTATATCGGCTAGGCATGCTCCTCAATATCGATCTCCATATCCATTCCTGTTTTTCAATGGCATCATCTCCACGGATGCTGCCTGAACCTATTATTACCGGTTGTCGGCTGAAAGGAATCACCGGTATCGGAACCGGAGACATTCTGCACCCGGTCTGGCGCGAAATGTGGGAGAAGACCACAGTTCCTGATGACATGATTGTTGTCCCGACAACCGAGGTTGAGGGTAATGACCGGGTTCATCACCTGATCCTGCTCCCTGATTATGAGACTGGCCGGGATCTTGCAGATGCCCTTACACCGTTCAGTAAAAACATCGGGAAGAACGGGAGACCACAGGTGAAACTTTCCGGCGAAGATATTGCATCCCGGGTTCATGATCTTGATGGGATGATCGGGCCGGCACATGCCTTCACCCCTTGGACCTCCCTGTATGCCTCGCACAATTCGGTTGCCTCCTGTTACGGTGACGAACCGATCGATCTCCTTGAGCTCGGCCTCTCTGCTGACAGTGGGTATGGCAGCAGGATCGCTGATCTTGCGGGTGTTCCGTTTCTAACCAACTCAGACGCCCATAGTGCTGAGCCTGCGAAACTCGGGCGTGAATTCACCAGGATTGAGATCAACTCTGTTCGTCCTGATACTGCAGATGTGCTTGATGCGATCAAAGCCGGAGCAATCGTCATGAATGCCGGATTCTTCCCTGAAGAAGGGAAGTACAACCGGACTGCGTGCACCCGATGTTTCACCCCATATTCTCTCTCAGAGGCTGAAGAGCACGGGTGGAAATGTCCACTTGATAAAGGGAGGATCAAGAAAGGTGTGCGTGACAGGGCAGAAGAACTCTCATCAGGTCCTGAGATCCGGAGGCCTCCCTACCTGCATATTATTCCGCTTGCAGAGATCATTCAGCGTACTCTCAAAACGTGCTCTCCAACGACGAAGAAGTGCTATGATCTCTATCAGAGATGTCTGGTTGCATTCGGTGATGAGATCTCGGTCCTTACCGAAACACCTGTTGATGACCTTCGTGAGTTCCACCAGGATCTTGGGGATGCGGTTGCTGCATTTCGCGAGGGAAGGGTAACCCTGCATCCGGGTGGGGGCGGACAGTATGGAACCTTCGATCTCGGGTAAATACCGAAGATGCGCTGCTTCCTGACTTATCAGACTGTGGCTCTGGTACATCTGTTTTTATTAAGGACTACCGCATAACACACAGAATAGTTAAAGGACTCCCCCGCCCACCTTATAAGGAATGATCATCGTTCGTCGGGACATTTGTGCCTATTGTGGCTGCTGTATTTCAGTCTGCCCTGAAGGTGCACTTGAGCTGATAGATGCCTATCTGGACGTTGATGCAAATACCTGCATCACCTGTGGCATCTGTGTCCGTGCATGCCCGCTCGGGGCACTGGAGGTTAAGAAATGAAGAGCACCTACGATATGCTCGTGATCGGAGGCGGACCTGGCGGTGCATATGCAGCAAAGACCGCAGCGGAAAAGGGTTTATCTGTCCTGATGGTGGAGAAACGACCTGCCCCGGGTGCCCCGGTCAGGTGCGCAGAAGGAGTCGGGAAGGAACTGCTCCGCGAGTTCATGAAACCTGATGAACGCTGGGTGGCAGCAGAGATCGAGCGTGCTCATCTCATCGCCCCGGACGGGTTCAGGATGGAACTGAACCCTGAGAAGGCAGGTGCTGAAGTCGGGTATGTGCTTCACCGTAAGGTGTTTGACCGGGAGCTTGTCTGGCAGGCTGCAGCAGCAGGTGCAGACATCATGGTCAAGACCCGTGCCTGTTCCCCGGTTATGGAGAACGGGGTTGTGAAAGGTGCCCTCCTCGAATATAATGGAACAGTCACCGAAGTCAAGGCTGATCTCACAATAGCGGCTGATGGTGTCGAGTCCAAGTTTGCCCGTTGGTGCGGAGTCAACACCACAGTCCCGCTCAGGGAGATGGAAACCTGTGCCCAGTACCTGATGACCGGCATCGACATCGATCCCCATGCAACCGAGTTCTTCACCGGTAACGATGTTGCTCCGGGCGGCTATGTCTGGATCTTCCCGAAGGGTGAGAAGACTGCAAACGTAGGGATAGGCATAGGCGGAGACCGGGGTGGAAAGCCGGGAATCAGGCCGAAAGACTATCTTGACCGGTTTGTGAAGAAACATTTCCCGAATGGGAAGACGATAGAACTGATCGCAGGTGGTGTCTCTATCTGCCGGCCTCTTGAGTCCACTGTTGCAGATGGTCTGATGATCGTCGGTGACGCAGCCCGTGTATCTGACCCGATAACCGGCGGAGGTATCTATGCAGCCCTGTATACCGGCAAGACCGCAGCAGATGTCGGTGCCGATGCAGTTGCAAAAGGCGATGTCAGTAAGAAGAATCTCATGAAATATGATGAGACCTGGCGGGCATCCTACCTCGGTAAGGCCCTTGATAGGAACTATCAGATCAAGGAGGTCTTTGTAAAGCTGAATGATGATGACCTGAATGCGATCATCCATTCGGTTGCAAAGATGAACATGTCCGAGTTCAACACGCTCAACCTTGTCAAGAACATCATCACTGCCAACCCGAAGGTTGCCCTGAAACTCGGGAAAGCAGGACTCAAGAGTCTGATAGACTCATTCTGATCTTTTTTCTGCAGATCTAGATACGCGGGTATGTTACCCGGTTATCGGCTGAAGATTCCACTCTTTGTCGAGATGAATCCAATATCCTCGGGACGGGTACATCATCGCACTGTTGCCTCCGTCCCTGAATATCGGGGAATCATACCTCTGGGTTGTTGCATTATACCCCATTACGTACGACCAGGATTCATCCAGTGAGCTCAACGCATCACCAGCCTCTGCAGCCTGTATTCCTGGAAACCCGATCACATTCCAGCCCTTTACCAGGTGAACCGGTTCCGGCACTGTGCCTGGATCAAAGATCAGGGGAACTGTTGCCTTACTCGTGGCATAGAGCCAGTATCCGTGCAGGGGCTGGACAGGGTCGCCAGCCTTCGTCGGGATCCAGGAACCATTGGTGAACGAATAGAGACTGTGTCCTGCTGAGTCGATATCTTTGAATATCCCTGCTGTATTGTGTCCTGATGCAAGGACCGAAGGGGTGGATATAAAGTTCCATCCCGCCTCAAGTTCCAGGAGGTACCCGCCTCCTCCCGTCTCGTACTGGGTCTGCAGTCCGGTTAAGGGATAGCGGTCAGTGTTATCACTGCTGATCGTGTACGGTGTATCACCCACGCCGCTTGCCCCGACCTCTTTTCCCTTGTAACTGCTCCAGTGATTGCCAAGGTACCCTGAAAATGTTGCATTCCCGTAGGTGTACCTGACCCGCTCACCGGTATCCCAGGTGTTTGATGTCTCCACCTGCTCTGTCTGCTTGCTCTTTCCTGAATCGTTCAGATTGGGAATTACTGGAGTAAATCCCCCCCAGGAGTCTCCGGAATCTCCGGGTAGTCCATGCGGGGTCAACTCGTATGCTGCTGCTCTTGTGTTGAAGTCATTCAGGACAAAGGTATTGCCATATATCCACTCTGAAGAGTCCCTGATCAGCAGAGGTTTTGCTGCTGTGATACTGTTGCGCAGTATCCGGTTCCCGAACGTCGCCCTGCTCGATGAGATCGTATTGTCAGGACTTGGGTTGCCTTGTGAGAGAGAGACTCCTGTATCTCCTGCCTCTATCATGTTCTCTTCGATCTGCAGCCCTTGCGACCCTGAAAGGTTTATCCCTTCGATAGCCTCCCAAATCCGGTTCTGCCTGATCATACCTCCTCCTCCACCTTCAGAATCTATCCCCGTCTTACATCTGCTGATCTGGTTTCCTGCCAGTTCACCGAACCCTGTCATGCTGCATCCATCGAGGAGTTGAAACCCGATCTGATCTCCTGAAAATGTGTTGCCTGTTAGGTTCACCCCTGAAGAGAATCCCCGAACTACAACCCCGATCCCGTTGTCCCTGATCTTATTACCAGCAATCCTGAAGTCTTTCGAGTCAGATATCCCGAGACCATACCTGCTTGAGTTATGGACTGCAGTTCCGGTGACTGTTCCTCCGGCCACTCCTGAAAGGAGGATGTTCTGGTTCAGGTTTCCGCTGACCGATGTGTTCTGAATGGTAAGGTTTCTGCCCCCTGTTGCAACTATTCCATACTCATTTTGTGATTTCATTACAATATTTCTGACCGTCATATCCGAACAGTTCACAAGGTACAGGACTCCTGGAGAGATGCCCTCGATTGTTTTTCCTGTTACCCCTTCGTAGTAGAGGATTGGGAGACTGTCAATGGTGTTTGACTGATCAATCCTGTTCGTCTCCCTGACATCTCCGGTACAGGAAAACCCGGCAGCATTGTTACGGAGGGTGTTATGGGCTACTGTGATATTAGAGGGGGCATCAAGCCTGAAAGCAACACCCTGGTTGCTTACGATCTGGTTATCAGTGATGGATACGTTCCTGGCATTGTCGATGCGGATCCCGTAACCCGGGCTTGCAGCGTCACCAGTCAGGTTCTTTGAGTTTCCTG
Organism: uncultured Methanospirillum sp.; assembly: GCF_963668475.1. Lineage (GTDB taxonomy): Archaea > Halobacteriota > Methanomicrobia > Methanomicrobiales > Methanospirillaceae > Methanospirillum. The sequence goes on along the minus strand of NZ_OY764544.1, from coordinate 1,135,657 downwards.
ATATGATATCTCCTGATATTTCAGAATCAGCAATCCCACTGATGAACACTCCATTCTCTGCAGCGTCGTTGATCTGAGTTTTGTTCATGAAGAGATCTGTCAGGTTCTCTCCCCACAGATCGGTAAGGCATCCCGATATCGTGGTCTGTCTGATCACCATCCCGGTGTCGGCTTTGAGTGTGATCCCGTTCCTGCTGATGTTTGAGATGTTGCATCCGGTGATTGTAAGATTTTCACTTCCGGTAATCATCAGACCGTTCTGCGAACCTGAAATCTCACAGTCTTCCAGAGAGAGATCCCTTATTCCTGCTCCTGAAACCGCTGCTATCTGATCGTTTCCACCCATCCCGGCACCGGTTATATTCAGCCTGGATAAACTCACCTGGTTTGCTGCTATCAGAACTGCAGATCCATTCCATCCTGCAGAGATGATCGGTTTATCTGCCCCTTGTTTCCCGGTGATGGCGAGTGGTCTGGTGATGATAAGTTGCTCATCGTACCTGCCTGGTTCAATCTGGATGGTCTTTCCTGGTGACGCACTGGTGATGGCATCTTGAATCCTGGTAAAATCAGCACCGGATTTTCCAACTGTAATAACCGATGGACTATGGTCCAGCTCCTGGACCTGAGTTGGTGCTGCCGTCACTGGTCGTTCTGTCCCGCGATATGGTGCAGGCTGCTGGGCCGGCTGAACAGGACATGGTGTCCCTGTCTGTTCAGGTTGAAGTGGTGTTGGCCCTGTCTCTCCTTTCGGACCAAAGATTACATGCACGGTCAGGTCATGGGTCACCGGGGAGATGGTGAGTATTGGGACCGGTCCTTTGTCAACCATATCCACCATAACGTGGTCGATCTCATATCCGGGCATGGGGGTGATGCTAAAAGTTATGGGAGATCCTGACGGGACGGTGTTTGCACCAAAGGGGCTTACAGTTCCCCCCTCTGTGCTGGTCACCAGTACCATACATGATGCAGGTCCTCCTGTGGATGCTTCAGCTCCGGTATATCCTGTTAGAAGAGTGAATATAAGCAGGATTAGCAGGATCTGCGTAACAGATCCACAAGTACGGATACGTGGAACAAAATCCGGATTCCATGATGGGATATCGCATTTCTGTACCCCGGAATCCATTAATTTCTCTCTCATCTGATTATTTTGTCTGCTGTGGGAAATATTCGATGATAGTAATAATAAAACGTCTTATTTAATCATCTCTTTGATCATCTCTGCGGCACTATCGAACCACCGCTATAAATCCCCGGTGCTCCCATGCATGCACCTGAGTATGGCAGCGAACAATAGTTCTGAAGGGGCATCAACACCAGCCAGGAAGATATGCGGGGTAGATGAGGCGGGAAAAGGACCGGTGTTGGGCCCAATGGTGGTGGCCGGGGTTGCCTGTTCCGACCTTGATGAACTTGCCGCACTCGGAGTAATGGACTCAAAGGTACTGACAGCGAAGCGTCGTGAAGCCTTGTTTGAGAAGATCAAAACACAGTTCCCCTACGCGGTGGTCATCAGGACAGCGGCTGACATTGACCGGCTCAGGGAAGAGATGACCATGAATGTGATCACTGCACGGGCCCATGCCGAGGTTGTTGCAACCCTTGGATGCCCAGTTGCCTGGCTTGATGCCTGTGACGTGAACGAGGAGCGGTATGGCAGGACTGTTGCCGGTTATATCGGAAAGCCATGCCAGGTGATCGCAAAACACAAGGCTGATCGTACCTGTCCTGCAGTCTCTGCTGCATCCATTGTTGCAAAGGTGATCAGGGACGGGCTGGTCAGATCCTATGAAGAAGAGTATGGTGAGATAGGGAGCGGATACCCGGCAGACCCTGTGACGATCGGGTTTCTCACCAGGTACATCAGATCACATGGCTCACCCCCGCCGATTGCACGGAGGAGCTGGGCCACGGTGAAGAACCTGATGAATAATGCCGGACAGAAGCGACTCTTCTGAAACTTCCGGGTGTTCTTTTACTGCAAACGTTCAACAGGTATACATCTATGGACTGGTATCTTGTCGCACTCGCGGTCATTGTCATCTACCTGGCACTGGTTGCGATCATCAAAACCTATCTTCCCTCATCCCGCACTGATACCACCATCGGCGAGGAACCGGAGCCTATTCCCGGTCAGCGGTCCATCCTTGCCTCCCATATCATGTTCTACGGGCCGATACTTGCCCTGAAGACAGAAAGCGTCGCTTTCTTTGACTGGTTCAGGAAGTACAGCCGCGGTCTGCGCATTTACGGGACCATCGGGGTCTTCATGGTTATCATCGTCTCGGTGCTGATGGTTCTCATGATCCTGCTCTCGGTAAACCTCACTGTAGCCCTGAAACCCGAACCGACTGCAATCAATAAACCCCAGAACCTCTTCCTCATACCAGGCCTGAATGAGTTTGTTCCGTCCACGTTTGCGGTTTGGTTTGCTTTTATCCTCACCCTTGTGATCCATGAGTTTGGTCATGCCATCCTCTGCCGTGTTGAACAGATCAGGGTGAAAGCTATGGGCGTTCTCTTCTTCGTGATCCCCATCGGGGCGTTCGTGGAACCTGACGAGGAGGAGGTGAACAAGGCAGCCTCCTGGCCGAAGATGAGGATGTACGGTGCCGGGATCATGAACAACCTCGTTGTCGGAGTCCTCTGTTTTATCCTGATGATCGGCATGATCGGATGGGCAGTACCCAGCGCCGAACCGATCGTGGTCGGGTTTTACAAGGATTATCCTGCGGCCTCAGCCGATATCCCTGTTCCCTCCATCATCAGGACAGTCAACGGATCTCCGGTGAACAGTACAGCAGAGGTGGCTTCTGTTCTCAACCTGACACAGCCAGGCGATCATATCTTGGTCGGGTTTGAGAAGAACGGTACTACCTCTGAACGTGAACTGAATCTCTCGACCTGGCCTGACGATCTTGGCCCCCATGAATCCGGGTTCATGGGAGTCTTCTACTATAATGGCCAGGGCGTCATAGATACAACGAAACGGTTTCTCTCACCGGCAGGATTCCTGCTGCTGCTCTCCTTGCCGTTCATCCCAGGGTACGAGGGCCAGCAGCTCCGGATACTGGGATTTGATGTTGAAGACACGAAGTACTACACCGAACCGTTCCCTCTCTACTGGCAGGTGATTCACCTGCTCTTCTGGTCAGGTTTCATCAACCTTGCAGCAGGCCTCTTCAACGCCCTTCCGATGATCCCGCTCGATGGTGGGCTTATATTCAAGGAAGGAACCGAACGCCTGCTTGCACGCCGGGGCCTCTCCGGGTATGGAGCCCATATTGTAGGGGCGATGAGCAGCCTGATCCTTATCCTGATGGTAGCTCTCCTCTCGCTTCCATACCTCTTCCACATGTGATACAGGTGATCCCTGACGGATCACCAGGTATTGAGAATGTTTTATCCCCCTGCATGGGTATCATATACCTGGAGAGACCCGGATGATGTTGGATATTGGAACTGATGTTCAGGGGGCACTTCTCGTTGTCAGTTTTATCATTCTGGTCCAGATCTCTCTCAAGTGTTTTGTCTCCGGGATACCCCGGCTGCGGGTGATCCTCCTCTCGCTGATCTGCTATCTCTTATGGTTCTGTAGTTTTCTCATGACCCTTTTGGGAGACGGACATAGTATGAGTATGCTCTGGGAGATACTCAGCCTGCTTGGAATGTCTTCGACCCTTTTTATGATGTTCATCGGAATATACGAGATCCTGGCTAGTCCCGGGATGTGAACTGGTGAAGGCAGGCTCAGGAAATACCTGATCACGACCGGGTATCGGAAGACAGATTATCCATCCTGACCCATCTTCTCCCGATGTACCTCCTCATGACGGTCGGGACAGGTATCGGGTCTGATCCCGCTGATGCCATCGACCGTCTCGTCCGTTCATGTAGTTTTGTGATCCAGTCCTACAAACCGGATCATATCATCTACTTCTGTTCACCTGAAAGCAAAGATCTGGTCAGCCATATCGAGGAGGGTTGTAGGGAGTTATGGGGCCTGACACCTCCCCAGTCAGAGACCTGCATCATAGAGGATCCGAATGACTTTGCCCGGTGCTTTGAGGTCATCTACGGGGTGTGCGTGCTCTTTCAGGAGTTTGAGATCGTCATCGATGCAAGTTCTGGAACCCGATCGATGACCATGGCAGCATCCATTGCCTCATTTCTGACTCGCAGCCAGGTGACACATGTCACAGGCGAGAAAAAGGGAGGACTGGTGATCCCGGGAACCGAGCGGATGAAGGAGATGACCCTTTTTGCTGCCTATGATCGTCTCAGATTCCACCAGGCCATTGACCAGTTCAACAATAACCACTTCGGCAGCTCTCTCGAACTGCTATCCGGTATCTCAACCATTCCTGAACGTGACATCTACTATGCCCTCTTTCATGGATACTACTCCTGGGACAAACTGAACTATGCCGAAGCCTTCAGGTACCTGCAACATGCTGATGACCTGACCGAAGGTGTGTCACGGAATAGGGATTTTCTTCAGAACCTGCTTGAACTGGAGGCTAAAGGAGAGAATGGCTTTTCCAGAAAGGAGCAGTGCAGATTCAGACAGGAGAAGTACCTGTACATCCTTGTGGATCTTCTCAACAACGCCAGGCGCCGGATTGAAGGAGAGCGGTATGACGACGCCTTTGCAAGGCTGTACCGGGTGGTTGAACTTCTCTCTCAGGTCCTGTTGCTCAGCTGGAACATCGATGATATTGAAGGGAAGATCCATTTCACCGAGCTGCGTAAGATTCTTCACGATAAAAGGGATGTCTCCCTGTATGCACGCAGAGCAGACCGGAAGGGAGTTATCAGGATCGGCCTGCGGTCAAAGTTCATGCTGCTTGAAGATCTCGGGATGAAGGGGGCCGGTGAGTACTACATGCATCTTGAACCCTTCCTACGGGTCCGGAATGACTCCATTCTCGCCCACGGGCTCTCACCTGTACATGGCGATGAAGCACGCGAGATGTGGAGTGAGGTATTCACGATAACGAGGAAGGCCTGCACTGGTATGCCATTTGATCTCGAACGTCTCCTGGTGCAGTCTGCATACCCGCATCTTGAGACCCCGATGAGGTGAACCTGGGACAAAAAGAAAAAAGATCGGTCAGAGTCCTTCTAATGCCTGCCTGACCATTCCTTTGGCTTCGTCAGGGATTGGAAACTGATCCAGCATGGAGAGGAGGATGGTAGCGCCCATCTTCTTCCCCTCTGCACTTCCCAGCATCTCCTTGATCGTGCTCATTCCTTCAGGGGACGAGATATAGTCCTTGATCATCTGCTGGCCTTCGGGCGAAGACAAGAACTTCTTCGCCATATTACCACCTAGGTCAAACATCGTATTTCCTGTAAGGCGGGGTCTGTGTTACTCGGAGAGTGTAGATCCCCAGACAGACTGCTCGTATCGCTGGCCTTTCTCATCCCCACGGGTACAGAAGTACTTATATTCAAGCCCGGCCTCTTTTGCAATCGGACATGTCGGGCAGTTGCACCCTTCTTCAAACGAGATACACAGGAAACTTTTCCCAAGAAGACAGAAGAGTTTCTCCCGTTCAACAATGGCACATTTGTTGAAACTCGGGCATGTCGGGCAGATACATACCTTCTTCTTCTCCTCAATAAGTTTCTCCTGTTCTGCCAGGGGGAGACTTTTCATCTCCTTTACCAGCGATACAAATTTGTCCATTTTCGATCCCTCACTTGAGAACTTGCGTTTTCACGATAATAAACCTGTCTGTTAGTTCTGTTTCACCTGTTCTGCTGCATTTCTCCTGCAGAAACGACGTAATCTTCTGATTTTGTCAGGATCAGATCTCTTTTCAGGGTTCAGAGCCAACACTTAAGTATCAATGAAGCTCGCCTCGTGCAGGAAACGGTACCAGCAGGAGACACACCGGACAAAGTCACCTGAAGAGACCTACGCGATCATCAGGGATCTGGTAGTCCCTGCCGGTATCACCCGGGTTGCTGACATCACCGGGCTTGACCGGCTTGGAATCCCGGTATTCTCCTGTATTCGGCCGGACGCTGCAGAAGGTTCAATATCAGTTTATAACGGAAAAGGAGCGACCGAGATGGCAGCACGGGTCTCTGCCATCATGGAAGGGCTTGAGCGGTATTCTGCCGAGATGCATGACCGACAGCCGGTGATTGCAGGCCTTGATCAGGTGTCGGCCCGGGATGATCTGATCGATCCTGTTGACCTGATTCTTCCACGGGGTGTGGATCTCACATTCCCGATCCCCTGGTTTCCTGCGTATGATATCATGCAGGAGAGGGAGGTCATCGTTCCCGCCCATGCGATCTTTCATCCGGTTCAGCGAAGCATGGGCCAGCTCTTCAGAACCAGCACCAACGGGATCGCCTCTGGCAATACCCTGGAAGAGGCTGTGTTTCACGGTCTCTGCGAGATCATAGAACGGGATGCCTGGTCACTTGTCGAGGCAGTGAACAAGGGCGGCCCTGTCATCACCGGTATTGAGAACCAGACGATCCTATCACTTCTGAACCGGTTCAAAGGGGCCGGGGTTGAGATCACTCTTCGTGACATCTCAAGCGATATCGGTCTTCCATCCGTGGCCGCAGTCGCCGACGATGTGACCCTCAGGGACCCTACCCTGCTTTGTATCGGGATGGGAACGCATGCAGTCCCCGAGATTGCGATTCTCCGGGCCCTCACCGAGGCTGCACAGAGCAGGGCAACGCAGATCCACGGGGCTCGCGAGGATACCCAGGATAGCCATATGAAGCGGCAGATCGGGTATGACCGGACAAAGAGGCTGAACAGGAAATGGTTTGAGAACGGGGAGTCTATCGCGTTTTCAGATATGTACGCGTTCCGTTCAGAAGACTTCCTCGATGACATCACCTACACCCTCGGGCAGCTGAAGAGGGCAGGGATCAGCCATGTCCTGGTCACTGATCTGACACGGCCTGAGATCGGGATTCCCGTCGTCAGGGTCATCGTTCCCGGGCTTGAACACTACGCGATGGATCCTGAACGGATTGGAGAGCGGTGCAGAAGTGCCAGACGTAATTATCTACCTGGGTCCAAGCCTACCGCTGCATGAGGCAGAACTGATCCTCCCTTCCGGGTCGGCAGTGAAATACTGTCCACCGGTCAAACGGGGAGATCTCGCCTGTGCTATTGCAGCAAAGCCTCAAATCATAGGGATCATCGACGGGCTCTTCTTCGAGAATGCTTCAGTCGGACACCGGGAGATCCTGGGCGCTCTCCGTGTCGGTATCAGAGTGATCGGGGCATCAAGTATGGGCGCTCTCCGTGCTGCTGAGTTGTCATCGTTCGGGATGGAAGGGGTCGGAGAGGTCTACCGGCGCTACCAGACCGGGGAGATTGAGTCTGATGACGAGGTCGCCCTGATCTGCGATCCCGTCTCAAACACTGCCCTGTCCGAGGCGCTGGTGAACATCAGGATCACGCTTGAGAGAGCGGAGTTGACAGGTATCATATCTCCTGATGAGAGTTCTACCCTGTTTGCAGAGGCACAGAGGCGGTATTATCCTGACCGGATCTGGACTGAAGTGATCAGGGGGGCAGGTCTTCCTTCTGACCGGGTTGAAGCGATCCTTTCCTGGGTCCGGACATCCCGGGTTGATCAGAAACAGGATGATGCCAGGGCAGCCCTGAAGTACATCGCCTCACTCATCGCTCACAATTCCGGTGTACACCCATGACTAATACTACCCGCTACACAAGACAACTCCCGCTCTTCGGGAAGGAAGGCCAGATTAAACTGGCTGATGCAACGGTCTTTATCGCGGGAGCCGGAGGTCTCGGCTCCCCGGTTGCCACATATCTGGCGGTTGCCGGCGTTGGTGAACTGATTATTGCCGATGATGACCTGGTGCAGGAGTCAAACCTGAACAGACAGTTTCTTCATGTGAACCGGAACATCGGAATGAAAAAGGTTTACTCGGCAGCTGAAACTCTCTCGGCTCTCAATCCCGATATAACACTCACAGCCATTCCTGAACGCATCACCCCCGAAACTATCAAAGGCATGACAAAGGATGCAGATATCCTGGTTGATGCAACCGATAACTTTGCGACCAGGTACCTGCTGAATGAGGCTTCCCTGGATGCAGAAATTCCCCTCGTTCACGGGGCGGTGGAGGGGTTCTCCGGCCAGATGACAACAGTCATCCCCGGTGAGACGCCATGCCTTGAGTGTCTCTTCCCGCACCCTCCACCAGAACGGGAGACTCCGGTTATAGGTGCGACAGCAGGAGTGATTGGATCTCTTCAGGCGATGGAGGTCATCAAGTACATCACCGGTTCCGGTCGTCTTCTAGCAGGACGCCTCCTCATCTGGGACGGTTTGAGTGGAAGAACCGAGTATCTGTCACTGTCACCCAGGCAGGACTGCAATGTCTGCCAGAAGCATACCGCGAGTACATCATGAGAGTTACAATAATCTGTTATGCCCGGTTCAGGGATGTATTTGGAGAAGAATCAACCGTCGAGGTTCCTAACTCCGCGACGATCCTGGATGCAGTCAGGGTCCTTGCAGGCCGTGCCGGTCCTGATGCAGAACTGCTGCTGAGTTCCGATGGAATGATCAGGGAGTACGTGATGATCGTCCATCAGGGCAGCCGGGTTCGTCCGACAGATGCCGGAACCGTCACGCTCGCCGAAGGTGAAACCCTCACGCTGTTTCCACCGGTATCTGGAGGATAGATGATCGGCATAACACGCGATGATATTGACATACCTGCTCTGATCGAGAATGCGAGAAGACCGGAGACCGGTGGGATCGTGACCTTCATCGGTACGGTACGCGACGACGGATTTGAAGCTCTGGATCTTGAGGTATGTGAAGAGGTTGCAGTCAGAGATCTGAACCGGATCGCTACAGAGGCCACCGAACGATTCTCTCTAACTTCGGTAGAGATCATCCACCGGTGTGGAAGACTCGCTCTCACCGAGACTATCGTGGCTATCGTCTGTGGTGCTGGTCACCGTCAGGAGGCGTTTGCAGGCTGCTCATGGATCCTTGAAGAGATCAAGGCCTATGTGCCGATATGGAAGAAGGATATCGGTGAGGCAGGGACCTGGCATTTCCAGTCTTTCGGTGATCAGCAGCAGGGATCGTAAGGTGTCCCTTGCTCTTCCTTTTCTTTGTGAGTATCCAATGATCTGAGCAGATGGATATCACGATCCGGGAGGCAACACCCGCTGATGCTGCCACCATTGCCCAGTACAATCAGCGTATGGCGATGGAGACCGAGAAGAGGTTCCTTCACCCTGCAACTGTTGAAAAGGGTGTCTCCATGCTTCTCTCAAGTCCGGAGAAGGGCTTTTACCTGATTGCAGAATCGTCTGGAGTTCCTGCTGGTCAGTGCATGGTCACATATGAGTGGAGTGACTGGCGATGTGGGGACTTCTGGTGGATCCAGTCGGTGTACGTCCTTCCGGAGTTTAGAAGAAACGGAATTTTCTCTGCCATGTATTGCAATATCCTGGAGCGTGCAGCATCAGCCGATCTGGTTGCAGGCATCAGACTGTACGTGGAGAAACAGAACACTATTGCACAGCAGACCTATCTCAGCCTCGGGATGGATCATGCCCATTACGCGATGCTGGAGAGGGACTTTACGAAAGACCCGATGAAGTAAAGGGCGAGTTTCGCGGACACAGGACGGCACTGCACCCGCTATGGTGCTCCCGGAATCGGTGTCTGGTACCACCGCTGATCATCCCATCTCTTCCACCAGGGATACAGGTACTCGGTGAGTGCGTATTGATCCGGGGATGCGATCCGGATTCCCTGAGAGAGAATCCGGATCTGCATGTACAACGGGAGCAGTTCGAATATCCTGATATCGTAGAGATCTGCCCTGATATGACGCCATGCCTGCCGCTGTAGATGAGCGGGGTTTATATCACTTCCTGCAACCAGGCAGAGATCGATGTCACTACGCTCATCAGCCTTTCCTACAGCCTGTGAGCCATACAGGAAAACCCCGAATGGTGTCACAGGAAGAGTCGCAAGATCCTTCAGTATCTGCGCTATCAGGCTCTGTTGATCCATTCCTCGATCACCAGTACAAGTGAGCGGATCTCTGGAAGTGACTGCTCTATCCCTGCCAATGCAAGGGATTCATCGGTTCCCTTGTACCGGTGAATGATCCGATTCCGCAGCCCGTTCATCTCACGGAGCAGTTGCTTCTGATCAGGTGAGAAGAGATCGATCCTATCGATGTTAGAGTAGTCATCCCGCGCCCACTCCTGGTTATCACGCAGGAACATCGAGATACAGTCCATAGTCGCCTCGGTGATCTCCTGAAATGCTTGGAATAATGCCAGCGTGGTCTTTGTATCTGTCTTCAGATCATTGCCTGATTCTGAAATCCATGTCTCAATGAGGTCTGCACGCCCGTGAATCCAGAAAATCTTATCCCGGTAACGAAGGCGGCGATCCTCATCCATAGGTAGTGATCCGCTCTTCATCGTAAAAATTATGGCTTTCGCTTCAGGACCCTGAAGACGGCTGGGAAGCCGTATATTGTTCCTACCTCCCCACGGTCCTCAAGGCATACCTGAACCCGACGACCAGGTGAAACCCGACCGTCAGCACCCGGTCAAGAAGAGCAATTGCAAATCCGGCTGCGGCTGGGATACCATACTGTGCAAATACCGTCACATACCCGCCCTCGACAAAGCCGAGGCCGGAAATGGATATCGGGATCAGGGCGAGGGCGCTTATCAGCGGCTGAATAAAGATCAACTCCTGTATCGGGAGCACGAACCCTGCTGCCAGTGCGATAAGAACAACCCGCAGACTCTGGAGGATCCAGATCAGGAGTGTGAAGAGAATGGATACTCCCATTGTCGGTCCAGGATGGGAGAGTGCATCCATGGCTTCCCCGAGATCGGTGGCAAATGAGGAGAGCCTGGGCATCCTGAAGATATGCACGAGGTTCAGCACTGCTGATCGCTTCACCCAGAATGCAGTGAGCAGTACGATCGGGATCGAGAGGACTCCGGTCATCATCAGGAGAAGCCCTGGTGAATGGGCAGCCGAGAGGAGGAGGAGTCCCCCGCACCCGAGGAGAAATATTGCTACAAAGTCGCAGTAGCGATCGAGAAAAACTGACCCGAGCCCGGCATGGGCAGGCACCCGGTCCCGGATCGTAAGCGGCCGCGAGATCTCCCCGACCCGGGCAGGGGTCATGTCTGACATTAGAATTCCAGCAACAAATCCCTGGTACGCAACCAGCACAGGAACCTGGTATCCCATCTGCCTGAGGATAAACCGCCACCTGAGGGAGAGAAGAAGCAGGGTGACTGCGTAAACCATGATAGCAACCACGAGCAAAGAGACCTGCACCCCTGCAAGGGCATCCAGGATCTCATGGGGGTTGAACCTGAAGAGGAGCCATATGATGATAACAACACCGATAGCAAACTTGAGGACGGTCTTCAGCCAGGCTGGAATGGTAGTGATCATCATGATGGAAAAACTGGGTGAGAGCAGCCATCAGCCGGCTGCAGGCAGTATTCTTCTCAGTAATCGCCTGATTACCAGATAAACGAGATTACCGTTTCTCCCACCTGAGCAGGTTCATGACCTGGGCAAGGGTACTCCCCTCGCGAATCTCGGCCCTGATGCGGTCTTCGGTCTTCTTCACCTCAAGAGCCCTCCTGGCAACCTCATACCCCCGCTTCTTCGGCACCACGACAACCCCGCTCTCGTCAGCCACGATCCAGTCACCAGGTCTTACCGTCTGGCCTGCACACCTGATCTCTGCGTTGATCTCCCCAAACCCCTTCGGTTCACCTGCATTGGGTACTGTCGCCTTGGCCCAGAGCGGGAAGTTCATCTTCCTGATGTCGTCAACATCCCTGACCGCCCCGTCGATAACAACGCCGGTAACACCCCGGTTTCGTGCCGAGAGCGTTGCGAGTTCGCCCCACGGGGCTACATCAGTGACCTGGTCGTTGCTGATGACAAGGAAATCTCCTTCACCAGCCACGTTGATCGCCTCTACCGGCTTTGCCCAGTCGCCGCCGATCGTCTGCACGGTCACTGCCTTTCCCACTGCCTTTGTGCCAGGGCAGATGGAAAATATCCCGTGCATGGCTCCTTTCCTGTGCATCGCATCGGTAACATGGGGTGCAGACACCTGGCTGAATATCCTGCGTATCTCGCTCTCCTGATCCGAAGGCTGCCAGCCGCCTGTCACCGGGTTGTCCAGGGATGTGCGGATCTCCCTGGCGGAGCCGGTAACATCAGCAGATCGTACGATCCACCCCCCGACGATCACGATCTCTGCCCCGAGCCTGACCGCCTCACCTGCAATGGCAGCATCAATCCCACCTGCCACCGCTACCGGAAGAGAGACTAATCCCTTTATCTGTGTCAGCACTTCAAGGGGATTTTTCCCGGTCATCTGCTGATCAATCCCGGTATGAACAGCGATGATATCAACCCCAAGGGTCTCAAGTTCCCTGGCCCGGGCTGATGGATCTGCCACATTCAGCAGATCGGTCATGATCTTCACCCCGTATTTGGCACCTGCCCGGACTGCTTCGGCAATAACATCATCATCTGCAGAACCAAGCACACAGACCACGGCAGCTCCTGCCTTTGCAGCCATCTCCACCTCGATGGCCCCGGTGTCTGCGGTCTTCATATCTGCAACGATCGTTCTACCGGGAAACGCTTTTGCAAGGGCGGTTACCGCAGCCATTCCCTCGCTCTTGATCAGGGGAGTTCCTGCTTCCAGCCAGTCGGCTCCTCCGGCAACAGCGTCTCCTGCAATCCGGAGTGCCCGATCCGTCTCGACCAGGTCAAGTGCAACCTGCAGGATGGGTGGATTCATGTGGTACAGATCTGCCTGACTCAAGGATAATCATTCCTTTTACCAGCCCTGGATCACCCGGTTTCTCTCTTCTTCTGCTGAACGCAGCAGAGAACTGTTAAAATCACTGCCACCCAACTATCCTGTTACCGCAGGTCTGCTCAATTGCAGGTTCCGGTGGGCGGGGTCATCACATGGTCAGTCAGCGAGAGCTCTGGAGATCACTTCTGGTTTTTCTTCTCATAACAGCCGTCTTAATAGTCCCTTGTATGGCAGACGGTTCGAACAGCTCTGCAAACAATTCATCAGGAACGGAAAATACCTCCTCAAATCTTACCGATACGCCGTATGTGCCGGGAGAGATTATTATCAAATATAAGAATACGGATGGGATCTCTGCGATGAGTGTTGCCTCAACAAAACTGGCAAGTCTGGGTGCAGAAGTGACCGATGACTTCTCAGCAGAAGGCCTCAAAGGCATGCAGATGATCGACGTGGACGCCACGGTATCGGTGGAGAAGGCCATCGAGGAACTGAACAAATCGTCGTATGTGGCATATGCAGAGCCGAACTATGTCATCCAGCTCTCCCTCCCCTCAACACCCGAACTTCCCGGGAACGAATCATTCGGTGCACAATCAGTCTCCGGTGCACCGAATGATCCCCGTTTCTCTGAACAGTGGGCCCTCTCCAACACCGGCCAGAACAGCGGAACGTCAGGGGCAGACATCGGTGCCCTCTCTGCCTGGTCAGTGAGTAAAGGCTCTGACTCTATCGTGGTCGCGGTCATTGACACCGGTGTCGACTACTCCCACCCGGACCTTGCTGCAAACATCTGGACCAATCCGGGAGAGATCGCCGGGAACGGCATCGACGATGACGGGAACGGATATATTGACGATGTTCACGGCTGGGACTTCATCAACAACGACAACAATCCCATGGATGACAACGGTCATGGAACCCACTGTGCCGGGGTCATCGGTGCGGTAGGGAATAACGGGGTGGGAATCAGCGGAGTGAACCAGAAGGTGAAGATCATGTCGCTCAAGTTCCTGCGTGCAGACGGAACCGGTGATGTTGCGGCATCCCTCAATGCAATCGCATATGCACGCAAGATGGGAGCGAACGTGATCAGCTGCTCCTGGGGCGGTACTGCAAAGAGTCAGGCACTCGAAGACGCGATATCTGCAACAAACACACTGTTTGCCTGTGCTGCCGGTAACTCCGGTATCAACACCGACACGATCCCCCAGTACCCGTCCTGCTTTACAGAGGCACAGATCATATCTGTTGCTGCAAGCACTGCCAAGGATGGTATCCCGTCCTACTCAAATTATGGTCCAACATCGGTGGACGTTGCAGCCCCCGGTGATGGTATCCTCTCCTCGTATCCGACATCGCTCGGATCCCAATATATGAGCATGAAGGGCACCTCGATGGCAACACCCCATGTTGCCGGTCTTGCTGCCCTGCTCCTCTCAAAGAAACCAGGCCTCACACCAGCAGAACTGAAGTCGCTGATCATGAGCAACGTTGATACAGTCTCTACATGGTCAGGAAAGACCGTGACCAGTGGGAGGATCGATGCAGCAAAGACTCTTTCTGCCCTTACAGGAGGTTCAGTGACGACCCTCCCGGGCCAGTCCAATGGCCCGAAGGATCTCAATGGTGACGGGGTGTACGAGGATCTCAACGGGAACGGAAGACTTGAATTCGCAGATGTGAGTCTGTTCTTCAAGTACATGGACTGGATCAAGGCCAATGAGCCGGTTGCAGCCTTCGACGTATCAGGAAACGCAAAGATAGACTACAGCGATCTGGTAAAACTATTCCAGAGTATCTGATGAAAAGAAGTAAAAAAGAAAAAATATCGTTAAAATTTACTGATCTTCTTCTTTCCAGGTGTCAGTGAAGGAGACCTCGTCCAGATGCTTCTTCTTTGGCATTGAGATCTCTTTTGGAAACCCGCCTGCGATCAGGGAGACCAGCGTATACTTTTCAGGGACATTCAGGAGTTTTCTCACCGGTTCTGCGTACTCCTTCTTGTCACCTGCAACCCAGCAGGTACCGAGGCCATATCCCTGCAGGCAGATGATTACGTTCTCAGTTGCAGCGCAGCCATCCTCAAGGTAATACTTTGCCTCCTTCTCTCCGAAAACGGCAAAACAGACCGCGGCGTTCTCAATGAACCTTCCGTGATCGGTCAGGTCAGCGAGCTGCTTCAGCAGGGCCTTGTCCCTGATCGCCCCGAAGAGCCAGGGCTGGAGGTTCATCGCCGTCGGTGCAAGTCGGGCACATTCGAGGGCTTCGTGGATGATCTCATCATTAACCGGTACATCAGTGAAGCTGCGGACACTTCGCCGCGATTTGATGAGTGTTGCCCCAAGATTCATGGGATGTATTCTATCTGGATCCAAAAAAAGATTGAGGTTCTGGTATCCTTTCGGTACAACGCTCCTATCTCCGCCCAACTGTATGAAGCAGGGCTACTGAGAGTCGCAAGGGCAACCCCAACCGGCAGGGGCGAGGCCTGGGTGGGTGTTGGCGCCGCTGTGGCAGGAACCGGGGTCGCTGACGGCGAGGGGGGAATTGTCGTACGTGTTGCATTCACAGTCGGCTGAACCGATTCTGCTGCTGAAGGCGTCTGCAGAGAAACGACTGCTGGGGTCGGCGGAAGGGTTGCGGGTATCGTTCCTGCGGGGGAGGCTGCAGCTGTGCTTGTTGACGTATGCACCGGGACTGGTGCTCCCGATGCCAGTGTCTGAACCGGCGTCTTCCTCACTGTCGGGGTTTGCGTGACTTTCTGCTCTCCGGTGCCTGTGGTATCAGAACCGGTGTCAGCCCTTTGATCTGATCCTGCCTCTATCTCCACCTGTTTTCCTGAACCTGAAAGTGGGTTAATATCCTGTATCAGCACCGTCACCTCCTCTGATACCCCGGTTCCCGGGTCAGCACTGTTTGAGTCCAGTTCGTTTGCTGTACACTTCGCCTGGATAGTATACGTCCCCGCCTCTGTCCCTCCCGTATTCCAGACCGGGCCGGTATCGTATAAGGCTGAACTTACCGGAATGCCGGTGAGGCTGAATGAGCCTGACGGCCCGGAGACTGCTGAGTACTCGGTCTTCCCAGGGCTGATGATGATGATGTCCACCGGGGCACCGGTGAGACCGCCCCGAGATCTGAGTTCATACAGGTTGCTCTCGATCTGAAACGAAGCCAGATGCCCCCTGGGCAGCCATTTGCCGGTGGCATCAAAGTCAGAGGTGGTATCAGTAATCTTCACCCGCATCTTCGGCTTTTTTATCTTCATCACCGGGGTCTTTCCTGCAAGTGAGTACCAGATCCCTTCTTTTCCTGAGAATGAGGCACTGAGTGCAGAGAAGCTGGTCGGACTTGAGACCGTAACCGTGTCTGCCGGGGTCTCATCAAGCGAGGTCCCGGGAGCCCACCAGGCAAGCTGACTGCCAGGACTGACACCTGATCCGCTGATGTCAAGGTTTTCCTCCCCGATGAATACCGTTCCTCCCGGGGGAACAGTCCTGATATCGGCCAGTGCCAAGGGGACCAGAGCCAGAATGAGAATGATACAAAGAGCTGCTATCCACGATCGCATGAAGCAATCAGGTTTCTTCTGGTGTATATAGGTTTATCTGACCTGGGGCACCCTGATAAACCCGGGTAGCAAACCTGATCGCATGGTGATTGCAACCGTTGCAGCAGGGTGTTTCTGGGGCGTTGAGGCAGCGTTTCAGCAGGTGGCAGGAGTTCTTGCAACCCGGGTCGGTTATACCGGGGGAACATTGCAGAGTCCGACCTACCGGGACGTATGTTCTGATCGGACCGGGCATGCAGAGGCTGTGCAGATAGAGTATGATCCAGAGCAGATCTCCTACCGGCAGCTGCTTGAGATCTTCTTTCGTCTTCACGATCCGACCCAGCTGAACAGACAGGGCCCGGACGAGGGAACCCAGTACCGGTCGATGATATTCTATAACACTGACGAAGAGCGGGATGAAGCGACCCGGCTTATCGATGATATCAACAGGTCGGGGTTACACAGTTCGCCAATTGTAACTGAGGTTGTTCCTGCAGAAACCTTCTGGCAGGCAGAGGAGGAGCACCAGTCCTACTTCCTGAAGATGGGGAGACGGTACGGCGGACTGTAGTGATCCAATCGATATCGTGAAAATTGTTTGCTGATGCGGACCGGTTGAGAAGAAGAGGTTCAGTTCCCTGCCTGGACCATGGGCCGGTTCATATTACGCCAGTAGTTGATCAGTTCACGGATCGTCTCTGCAAACTTCTCGAACTGAACGGGCTTTACGACGTAGCTGTTTGCCCCGAGCTGATAACTCTTCACCACATCGATATCCTGGTTAGATGATGTGAAGACCACAACCGGGTGGGTGACTGTGCGCGGATTTTCCTTGAGGGCCTTGAGAACTTCTATCCCGTCCATGAGTGGCATTTTCAGATCAAGAAATATTACAGCAGGATAATCCAACGTATTACCCTCGAACTTTCCGGTGCCGAGGAGGTACTCAAGCGCTTCCCTTCCGTCTGGAAAGACCCGCACCTGATCCCCCATATCGATCCAATCTACAACATTGAGGAAGAGCTCGATATCATTCTGGCTGTCCTCAATGAGTATCAACTCCAAACCTGCGTCACTTCGTGCCATGTACCATCCCTACTGTAAAGAAGAAGGTCGTCCCTGATCCTTCTTCTGATATGACCCTGATGTGCCCGCCATGCCTGATAACAATCCGTTTTGCGATTGCAAGGCCGACGCCTGTTCCTTCGTACTCTCCCACAGGATGCAGCCGGTGGAACACGTCAAATATCTTATCTGTATACTGCATATCAAAACCTATCCCATTGTCCTGCACAAAGTACTCGGTTTCACCATCAGTGATCGTGTAACCAACCCTGATCTTCGGCCTGTGCTGCCGCTGTGAGAACTTCATCGCATTCGAGAGGAGGCTCGCAAGAACCTGTCTGATCATGAGCGCGTCACCCCGGGCAGGCGGCAGTTCATCAATTGTTACCTCAAACCGGACCAGCGGGTACACATTTCTGAGTTCCATGACGACTTCATTTACCATTGCCTCCATATCGATCACTGATCGCTCGATCTGTCTTCGTGACATCCTGGAGAAGTTGAGCAGATCATCAATCAGCTGGTCCATGAGCCTGATGTTCTCATGGATCTTCGCAAGGTAGTAGGAAACCTCTTGTTTATGGTCAGGCTCAGTTTTTAATCTAAATATGTGGGCAAATCCGTCGATAGCTCTGAGTGGGGCTCTGAGATCATGGGAGACTGTATAGGTGAATGAGTCGAGCTCATGCACGATGGCCTCAAGTTCCTGGGTTCGTGTCTTGACCTCATGTTCCAGCATCTGATTCATATTCTGGCGAGCAAGTTCTATCTGATGCTTGTCAGTAGTATCCCTGATGATCGTCACGATCTTCTCTACCCTGCCGTCAAACCAGATTGGAATTTTGCGGGTCTCTGTATGTATCTCCCTTTTTTGTTCATTCTGTCCATTCTCCAGTTTCTGTAGTTCTTCACTGATCAACATCCTGCCGGTCTCAAAGACCTCCACATATTCTGATCTGATCTTGTCGTTCAGATTCGGAAATACATCAAATAAATTCCGGTTAATGAGGGATTCGGCAGGAGGAAGGTCTATCCAGGCCTTGAATGCGTGGTTGATCAGGAGTATGGTGTATGACCTGTCGATCACATGAACACCGTCCACCATGGCGTTGATTGTTGACCGGTAGAGCATGTCTGATGCCCGGACACTCTCGTCCAGAAGTTTCAGTCTTGTGATCTCCCTGCCAACTGACAGGTACTCGGTGACAGCCCCGTCTTCCCCGAAGATTACAGTGTCATTCCACTGCACCCATCTGATTCCCCCATCCAGGGCCCGAACCTGCTGATCGATTGTGCCTGACGGACTATCCCTGGTCAGTGATTCGAGATGCTTCTCCATTACCCGGCGCTCATCCCGGGTCATCTTTGGTGTGAACCGCGACCCGAGCATCTCATCACTATTCTTTTCAAAAAACCGGCAGTATGCTTCGTTCACGAAGAGATGATCTCCGTCTGGTCTGAACCTGCATATCAGTTCGGTCTGGGTCTCTACCACGGTGCGATACCGCTCCTCGCTCTGGAGGAGTTTCTCCTCCTCTTCACGCAACTCATGTACCAGGGCCCTGATGCTATAGACGAGCCGTATCGTACTCTCCTGGAGCCTGAGAAGTTCGATGGTGACGCCGGTCCTGATGCTGTGATCCAGATCTCCATCAGCCAGCCTGTCAACGTCCTCGACCAGTTCTTCTATCGGTCTGGTGATCCTTCGGGAGATCTGAAGAGAGAGCAGAAGCCCGGATATAATGGCTATTGTTGCAAGGATGAGGTGGTATCCGAGCAGGTATACCAGTTTATCCTGCATCCGTTGATTCTTATATGTGATCTCTGCAATGAGGCTCATGTCAGCGCCATACAGATCGTTGCACATATCAATGAGGAGGTACTTAACGGTGGATCCGTTCTCCGGATGTGCGAACTCGCGGCTATTACGATCATCCAGGATGCTGCTGATGATGGACCGCTCCTCGCTGGTGGCATTATATCCTTCATCCCCGACGAGCCTGAAATTTTTTCTGAACAGGCGGGAGTGATCGATGTCAGGATTTATCGCTCCGACCTGATCCATCACGTTTCGATAGTCCTGACGCAGCTTCTCCTGACCGAACTCCTGCCTGCTCAAAGCAAGCTCGATGATATACTGGTGATCAGGAGTTGGCATGTATGCGTACTTGGTCAGGTTCCGGGTGTAATAGTCGGTCACAATCCGATCCGGGTAGAATTTGTTTGTTGTACTGATATTCTTTAAAAATTCTGCAAAATCAGGGTAAACCGTGTTAAAATCGAGTAACGGGGCCAGGGTATTGGAACTTTTCACGATGACTGCCGAACGGTTGATGATACGGACCTCCATCTCCAGTCTTTGGCTGAGATCCTGGAGATCCATCTGCGAGAGGTTTCCACCTGTTTTATTGTACCTGTCCATCACCAGTGAGAACCCGTCCAGCATCTCGCTGTTGAAGGAGTTATCGTAGATCTCAAGCCCGGTATTGATCAGATAAAACGAGGTGTTGATCATCTGCTCGGAATGGTCCCTGAGTATCCGGGTCTCTTCTTTCACTGCCTCGATTGTGAAGAGATAATTTATGAGGATCATCCCGGAGACGATGAAAACAACGATGCAGAAGATAGTGAGTGAGAACACCCGGGACAGTTTCCATCTCTCAAGCATTCTTCTCCCAACCTTCTCTCTGACCTGATCTGGTTGGTTACCCACAGAGGACGATAAACCTTACTACTTGAATCTTCCGGCTAGACCCTTCATTCTTCGTCATACTCCTCATCTTCATCTGATCCTTCATCATCGCCTGTATCTCCGAAGTCTTCTGCATCCTGGTCAGCGACGGGAATTCCCTGCATGATCAGTTCCCAGGCATCTTCGTCACCTGCATACGCTTCGGGCCATGGATCACACTGGCTCAGGGCTGCAACCAGGGTTTTCATTGACGCTTCAAGAGAGGCGTTTCTTGCCTCAAGTATGGCAATTCTGGCGTGAAGACTTTCAGGGTCATCTGATCCCTCCTTCTCTTCCTTCTCCACTGATGGCACAGGTCTGACTACCCTCATCATCTCGTCAGGCGGCCAGAGGAGAAGGAACCGGGACGAACTAAGGGCCTGTACAAGGGTTACAAGATCATCAGGGCTGATATCCTGTCTGTCCCTGCTGATGATGAGCCCGGCAGCATCGCTGCTCTGGAGGTATTCAACTGCTTTTTTCAAGCTCTCAACCGGTACAAACCGGTCCTCCTTGTCACCAGCCTGACCATCTGTCAATCCATCTCTGATCTTCCCGAGGGTAAGGATTGGTAAGCCCGGTCCTGTCTGTTGCTCAGCGATGGTGCTCACCACGGGTGTATGATAGTGTAGAGGACAGCCCTGAACGTTGCACGTACCAGAGATCGATGCCCCATCAGATGAGGCCTCCGATTTTAAACGATGACGGCCGGGTGATCCCAGCCGTACATCAAAAGTGAATGGTGGAGTTTTGGGCTCCTTCTAATGAGTGGTTTACTGATCTGCGATCAGTGTTGCTGGTCTTCCTGTCAGTGCGAGCCGATCGCGAGTGATATCCCCCGTTGGATACATTCGGTTCCGTCGTTCTCGCACCCCATCTTGCTTAGGTGATTTCTTTGTTGTACCATGCTTCTGCATGGAGAGGGTCATGTTCGAGTGTCATGTCATAGCAGGCAACAGCCTCTTTGTACCTGCCAAGTATGTCCATCACATTGCCTTTTGAATGGTACGCCCTTGCATTCCCGGGGTAAATCATGAGAACCTGATCATAGATCTCAAGTGCCTTTGTGAGATCCCCGCTATGTTTCCTCTCATTGGCCTGATGCAGAATGATCTCTGCATGCGGGTTTGTGACTGTTATGATCCTTCCATTGGATCATATGTGTTCTGACTGAGATACCATCGTACTCCTACCTGAATTGTCTGATACAAAAGCAGAGCCCTGTATGCAGTATGCACCGCTGTAGATGTCTCAACACAGGTTGCAGACTGTTGATCTGCTGATGAGTACCCGGGTACCGGGCAGTAACCGGGTAATATCATCATCCATACCCGCAAAAGCCATGGAAATTTCTGTCGGTTATCCAGAGATCACACATTCTCTGTGTCAATAGCATCAGATTCGCGATGGCACAGGGCAGACTGGATCTTTGGGGTATGGCTGTGCATATGTGTTCAACCCTCCCAATGAGGGCTGATTGCTATGGGTAATGTATGACAATAAGGATTTTCTACACATTACTGCATGACATCCCTGGATGGCGGAATGCATATTCGCCCATCTGCTATATAAAATAGTCTCCACAGTCTGCTCTCTCGCAGATTCCTGATGAGCCGTGATATCTGAATAAGAATGATAAATTACCGTTGAATTAGTATTTAAGTTTTGTTTTGATTTTGTTGCGTGGCATACCTTTATTAATCCGGATCCGTAATCTCACGTATGCCTGCGGAGAGGGATAACCTCAATAAAATCCGGTCTCTTCTCAAATTTCACCCCCGCGGCCTAACAATCTCAGATATTTCGCAGCGTCTGAAAATGAACCGTAATTCGGTTGCGAAGTACTTAGAGATCCTGGAAATCTCCGGATGTGTGGAATTGCGGCAGATGGGGGCTGCAAAGGTCTTTTATCTCTCTCAACGGATTCCGCTTGCTGCGATCCTTGGATTCACCAAAGAAGGGATCGTGGTCATCAATGAGGAAGGCAGGATTAACCAGGTGAATGACCGGTTCTGTCAGATGTTTGATCTCAACCAGCAGGAGATATTAAGCGCCCCGATATCGGTTCTTCCCCCGAACCTGCTACGAGTCCTTACCAGCCCACGGCTTCTGGACAGTCCTGATGAGAAGGCTGAACAGACCCGCATACTCCGGATGGAG
This sequence comes from uncultured Methanospirillum sp., assembly GCF_963668475.1. GTDB lineage: Archaea > Halobacteriota > Methanomicrobia > Methanomicrobiales > Methanospirillaceae > Methanospirillum. The sequence goes on along the minus strand of NZ_OY764544.1, from coordinate 1,113,266 downwards.
CAGTACGACTGGACGCAGTATTACAAGGTCAGGATATTGAACACCATCTTCGATACCGGGGAGCACGGTCAGACGGTGATCATCGAGGATATCACCCTTGAGAAGGAGATGGAGGAGAGGCTTCGTATCAACGAAGCACGGTACCGTGGGATCGTCGAGGATCAACTCGAGATGATCTGTAGGTATACACCTCAGAGAAAGATCACCTTTGCCAACGATGCCTTCTGCAAGAGTCTGCGAATCAATACTGATGAGGTTATAGGCAGGTCGGTGATCGCATATCTTCCTCCCGAGTCTGTCTCACGGCTTCAGGCCGGAATGGAGGCCTGTACACCTGGTTCTCCGGTATGGGACCTTGAGATTGAGGTGAGTCTCCCTGGAGATGATCCCCGCTGGCAGCACTGGATCTATCGGGGAATATTTGACGATAATGAAGTAATCATCGAATACCAGGGTGTAGGACGTGACATCACCGACCGCAAACGTAGCGAGATCGAGCTACTGATAAAGAGCTGGGCTATCGAGTCATCTGTCATCCCTATCGGGCTTTCAACACTTGAAGGAATCGTCACCTATGTCAACCAGGCATTTCTGAAGATGTGGGGGTATAATCACATCTCTGATGTGATAGGGCTCCCGATTGAGCACTTTGCCCATGGAAATGTTGAATCACTCCGGAAGATCTTTGAGATCAGGCAGACTGTCGCCCGTGAATCGTGTTATTCAGGCGAAACAACAGGAATCCGCAGATCTGGTGGTAAATTCACCCTCCTGATCACGGCATCGGTTGTAAAGGATACGGCAGGGACCCCGCTCTGCCTGATCGCGTACTTCAACGATATCTCATCCCAGATCCGGATGAACCGCGAGGTGCAGATGAAGGAGACTGCGATCTCCCATTCATCTGAAGGTGTCGCGATCATCTGTCCGGACGGGCGGATCAGTTACAACAATCAATCATTCATCCGGATATTCCAGCGGCTTCCTGAACGTGATCTCTACGGAAAACAGATCGATCTTGTCTACTCAAGTTACTCCCAGCTTGAGGGGAAGAGAGAGGAGATCTCAGACTCACTGGTCAAAAAAGGGAGCTGGACCAGTATCATATCTGATATCACCGAGGACGGGAAGACGAGTATTATCCAGATTCATCTCTCCAGTTCCAAGGATACGGGGGGAAATCACCTCTGCACCATCTTTTCAGCCCTTGATATTACCGAGCAGCGGATGATCGAGGAGTCGCTCTCTATGATGTATCATCATCTGGAGGAGGCCATCGAGCATGTCAGCGATCCCACGTTCATCCTTGATAATCACCAGCGTGTGGTCGCCTGGAACAATGCGATGGCTGCCCTTTCCGGGTACAGCAGGGACGAGATGATAGGGACCGCCGGGTATCGTGATGCCTGCAAGCGGTTTGAGCCTGGCATTCCCCTCCTTGCTGACCTTGTCGATCTCCCTGTCCGAGATTTGATCCGCAATTATCCATCTGTCTCAAGGTTTGGTACCGGTCTGTTCACCGAGGCGTTTCTTCCGTCACTGCAGAACGGGAAAGGTGCAGTGATCTGGGCAAAGGCTTCACCGATCCTCAATACAACGGGGCGGACTATCGGTGTGATCCAGACGATGAAGGATATGACCAACTGGAAGCGGATAACCGAGCACGGGATAACCCGGGAGACCTCCTGATCTTCGTCAGGGTTGTCTCTGTCCTGTTTTTTGTCTCATCTATCAGGGGAATCGTATCTTCATGGTCGTGATTGCAGCCAGGAGGATAAGCGTGATCCCGTTCGCGAGTATGACGGGTAATTCTCCGATTACAAGGCCGTATATAAACCAGAGTGTCATTCCCGTCATGAGGAGCAGGAGCATTCCGTAGCTGATATCATGGGCATGACGGGTTTTATACGTCTGCCAGACCTGGGGAAGGAATGCAACCGTCGAACATATTGCTGCTATATATCCGGTTGCATGGAGAAGATCCATGATAGTGTTCAACCAGGATGGTCATAGGAGTTCTGGAAACACCCTGCGCAGGCAGCGGAGTTCTCCTGTAGATCATCATTCCTGCGTTTAACCTAGATTCCACTAAAAAAGAGGTTGTATCGTGAGATTGAAGGAGTCAGGCGATTATTTTGTCTCGTACTTCTTGAGAGCGGTTGTTATCTTCTGTATCCGTTCAAAGGTGATCGTCTTCACTTTCTGTGCTGCAATGTCGAAGATAAGGTTTGGCGGGACGTCCACCTCTTCGGCAAATTTCGTCTGCGTGATCTTCTTCTTTGCGGTGAGTGCGTTGAGCCGTTCAGAGACACTTACCGGTACCGGGACCATGGTTTCGGGCGCAGGCTGAACGAGTTTGCGTCCACGCTTTACCGGTCCAGCCTTCTGTGCCGCAGCCGGAGTCTTTGGTTTTGCTGCTGCCTTTGTCGGGGCCGCTTTTACAGGTGCTTTTGCAGCTGCTTTCGGTACTGATGCCTTTGCTGCAACAGATGCCTTCTTTACCGGAGTCTTTGGCTTTACTGCTGCCTTTGCCGGGGCTGCTTTCACAGGTGCTTTTGCGGCTGCTGCCGCTACCGGTGAAATCTTTCCCTTGACCTCTTTCATTTCAGTCTGCAGGGCGCCTACTGTCTTGTTTAACTGGAGTAGTTGCTTTGCCTGCATATCAATGATCTTTTTGAGATCGGAAATTTCAGAGGTATTTTCATTTGCCTGAACCGGTTTGGGTTTTGCCACTGGCTTTACCGGCTTTCTTGCTGTTGTTTTTGGTGCTGGTTTTGTTGCCATTATTTCCCCCCTATCTGATGATTGTCGTATACCTCTTTGAAATATGAGTATATCGGATGGTATTGATTGACGTATTCTGTCTCAACCTACAATCATCAGGTATCCCTTCATATTATGAATATGATATTTAAAAATTTATAGGCGATTTTAGCTGATCATACCGGGGCGGGAATGATTGGCCCCGCTCATGTCAGGGGTCTGTTTTCTGTGTTTCTGAATCCCTGTCATTCGTCTGGATGCCTAATGTAACATTATTTAGGACCCTCCTGGTTCTTCTGACCTGTATTAAGCGGCATCGCGTATGGTAATGATAACTAGCGAACATAAATTATGTTCTAACTTTTAAAGCTAAATGGATGAGGTTTTTTCCTGTAAGCCTGAAGGGATTACCTTAATTCTCCTCTTCACATGTGGGTCTTCGATGGCGAGTGACGGTCCAGGAAACCTGATTGTGCAGAAGAGGTCGAAAAAAAAGGATTTGATCAGAGTATCAGCATAGTCGATGTTCGATCCGAGACGCACGAGATTATGTGTATCACATACACCCCCCATCGGAGTCTTATGTGACAATTACTTCTGATGTCAAGGAAATATATAATTTTAATCCTTTTGAATCACCGACCATACATGCGTTCTTTCCCGGGATTCGCAGATATCTCGGATAATTACAGGGTTTTGGGATTAACAATTCTGAATTTTAGGTGAGGAAACTAGCAGGTTCGTGTTATTTAGGCGGTTGTGCAAAATTTTTCTGCCGCGTTTATTCTGATGGTTATTACAGGATATCAGGTCCTACGAAGGTTTGATCAGTTTTTGTTTGCGTGTTGAAGGAGTTATCATGGAGTCCTGTAAGGAAGCCATTGAGGAGGTTCATCTCAAGGTGTGTGATACTCTACACTCACGACATTCACCTTTTGCTCACCTTTTTGGAAGAATCAGGAGTTCAGATTCCGTTGATGTCAAACAATCAGAAAGACTGACTGTGTACGCTGTTCAGACACGGTACCCCGGGTATTCTGTACCTGCCGAAGAGAGGCATTTTCTCCTGGCTCTCTCCGGCAGAACAGGGTATTACCTGGTCAGTAAATCCCATCCTGACGAAATACCGGCATCAATAACTCGTATTCCCTTCCCTCCCCTCCGCTTGCGTCTTCTGCTCACGCTGGTAGCATGTCTCGCATAAACTGACCTGTTGCTGTGGGTCTACCCAGACAGCAGGTCTTGTCCTGCAGACCGAACATTTCCCGGTCGGACTGCTCCGGTGTACCATGGTATCGGCTCTGATGATTCCCGGAATCGTCCTGACAGAGAGGGCTTCCCTGACCTGGGCAGCCTCAAAGCAGATCGGGCAGAGCACCCGTCTCTCCGCTTTTCCGTGAGTATTTCTCTCCTGATACCTGGTGTATGGACTCCCACAGACTGAACATGGTCTCTTCTCCGGCCATCCATCCACCTCGGCAAAATCTGCAGACCTGATCTGTGGTTCATCATTCCGGGCGGCAGAAGCGGCACCATGCGGCAGGGTATGCTGATCACCCGCTCTGCATTCTACACCCCTTTCGGGCGTTATGCCGTCATCTGGTGAGATCTGATCCACGTGGGCGGCTATGCGGCAGATCCCGGGATCAGAGGTACTGCACCGCCCCTTTTTATCCTCACACCCACACTGCTTCATACCTCCACCTTCTGCCGCTCTCTGATCTGAATCTCTATTATCTTGTATATTATTAGAATCAGAAGAGGATTCATTCCCTTTTTCAGAGCGGCAGCCTCCCGCATCGTTCCGCTTTGAGTCATCTTCTGCCGCACTGCCGCCCGGACCCTCATCTGTGAGATCAGACCCCCTCTCCACAGGTGCCAGCCAGACAACTCCTCCCTCTGACCAGGTAAGATACAGGGATGGATCCCAGGTGTACACCCTCTGTCGCTTTTGTGTGTGTCTTCCATCAGAACCTGATGTCACGGTCCGGTCATAGAACGAGACTGCCGAACATTTTGCCAGAAGACCTGAGTAGATCTGCCCCTTACTCAAATATCCGTTCAGCAGTTTGTGAATCGTGCTGTTACTCCATTCTGAAAGCGTCTGCAGATCGCTGATTGTCAGTTCAGGCCTTCCTGCCGAGTTCATTATAGCAACCAGTTCTGCTTCTCTCCTCGTGAGTTTTGATGCCTGGCTTCCACTCTCCCCGCTCAATGCTGTATAGAGCCTGGTTGCCACGGTGAAGTCCTCTTCTGTCGCATAGATACACCTGATTCCGTACATCTCGTCTTCAGCACGCTGCTGCTGCATGAGAACCGCTGATGCCTTGATCAGGTCCAGCAGCATGTCAGGGTTTCTCCGGTTGGCGGCTGAAGCAAACCTGATCCGGTCTGCAAACGGCACTATCACGAATGCTGGGATAAGGGCGTCCCAGATCTCCTGGCAGATCTGGTTCTCATCGCGTTCGCTTTCACTACAGACTGGGCCGCACGAGGCATGGGAGAGACTCCTGTCAAGCACCCTGACATCCTGCTCTTCACTGTCATCTATCCAGCAGGTCAGCATCCGATTATAAACCTGGTCATCCCCGGTTCCGTCCACCTTCGCAATCCACCAGACACACCGTTCAGGAATGATACATTCCTGGGCTGTCCGGTCTTTTGATACCGTTCTATACACAAACCGGGAGTCAAACGAACTTGTGACTCCCTTGAGGATCTCCTGCATCTGATCCGAGAGGGCCTGGTCATCAAGGGCGATCACAGTCCCGGGTTTGAGTCCGTTTATGTAGAACAGTGCCTTCTCGCTGAGTCTTCCGTCAAGCCGGCTTGCGGGGGGCACCTGCCTGAGCATGCTCTTGATGGCGTGACTCTTTCCTTTCCCTGACTCACCGGTGATCGATACATGCAGTCCCTTGCTGTTCAGCACAAGCCGCGAGGCGAGAGACATTACCAGCGACTCTGCAACGGTCTGGTCTCCCTCGTGTTCAAGGGCAAAGGTCTCCAACATATACCCGAGTGGATTGCCATCACAGAGGAGACTCTCTGCTTGGCGTTGTATCTCCTCGCGTACCGGAGCAACAGCTGTATTCTTCTCCTGAATCTGATCTTCTGCAGCACTCCGGCCTATCTCCGGTTCAGGACAACCTCTCCTTGTGACAGACCTCCTCCCCTCAAGTTGCTCTCTGAGTTCCTGCCACCGTTGTCTTCCTCCCCCCCATGAGGAATGATGACATCCTGCGAATATGGCACCGTTTGGGAACTGGATCGCGTATGCCCCGTCTGTATGTTCAGATGAGAACGGGCATTCCCTGAGCACGAAGATCAATCCGCCTGCATACGGTTTCCGGGTATACGAGAGCCCGTGACCGGAGAGCCATGCTCCCAGGTCACCGACACTTCCATCCTTTCGCTCTTTCTGAACCGGTGGCTGATCAGGGAAGATGCCTGCCATACTGGTGAGCAGATCTACAGATACCATATCGATCACTGGCGGTATTGAGAGAACAACAGCCTTGCGATGTGGTCTTGCTGCAATGTTATCCCCTTTCCTGCTTGTTGTCCCGTAGAGTTTCCAGATCCGGGCCGCGTTGAAGACCGAGGTATCAACCGAGGCCTTCTCATCAGAGAAGAGGATGAGCATGTTCTCCAGAACTCTTTTGATGAGATCTCTGGACTGTTCGTCGTTAGGCAGATCGATACGGTACAGAAGATGTGCCCCGTTTCCCGAATCTGCAACCACTGGTTCTGGCCACCCTATACTGGTGAGGTACGTGCGAATCCTCTCTGCCATCGCTCCTGCAGCCTCGTGCTCCTCCCTGGTGGAGGAGACACCCGACGGTCTGACCGGGTCGATGTCTATCGGGAGCCAGCGGCGGGAGATGATGTCTGTATCACCTGCCGACTTCTCATCCCTTCCAAGCCGTGTCTCGATCCGGTTTGCCCGTCGTGCAAGCAGATCCGGATTCACCGGGTTGAGTGTGACATACGCTCCGGCATACTCTCCCCTGTTCTCAAGCAGGGTTACCGCACTCTCCAGGCGGTCATAGTCGTTAAAGAACCCTGATGCTGCACCACGCTTTCCGATAAGCCTAACCTCAACGGTCTGCCCGGGTGAGAAGAGCAGGTTGCATGCAGAACGGATCGGGTGTGATACGCTGTATGCTTCGCGGGTATCAGTCACATGATGATCCTGTACACCCTGAACTCCCTGCCTTTCAGACATGGAGTTCATCTCCGGGTGACAGAAAGTAAAAAGAGTTCAAAAAATTATACTCATACTCTACCCCCGCCGATCTTCCCGGTCCGCCAAGATAGAGAAGGGTTGTGCGGGGTTCTTCAGTTCTTTTCTTCTTCATGGTACTCCAGTTGTGGAACCCTCCATCGACTCATTACCCAATTTCTCCTGCTGATATCACCGTCCATGTCAAGGAGTTAGCGTTCTGATTGGGTTTCATGATCTCTGTTGAGTTGTTTCCCATCTTCACAAAGCTTTATTCAGATATATACTTAAATTGGCCTCTCTAACGGGGCATAATCCGCGCCCTGTTTGCACTTCCGGGTGATTTGAACAGCTCCCGCTCGGATCCCACACCTTTCTGGATCATGTATAGTTCCTCTCTTTCCTCCGGATCGCAGGATCGGGTGTCGGCACCTTGAACGTATGTGATCAACACCTGGTGCGAAGGTTCAATATCAGCGAAGGATAAGGGGAGAGGATACCAGATGCGAGGACTCGGTGTTATACCCCCAGCTCTCTGCTCCGCTTCGCTGTATGACCGGATTGCCCTGTCCTGCGGATTCCTGGCTGTCATCATCGGCAGTATCGCCTTTACCGGATGGGTTCTGAATATCAGGACACTGTCCGGTATCAGAGTTGATTACATCCCGATGGCCCCAAACACCTCACTCCTCGTCATCCTTCTTGGTTGTGCCATCTGTTGTGCGGCGCTCTGTCCTGCGCACGCATACTCCCGCCATGTGATCGTGATTATCTCCTGCTTCGGAGTTCTCCTGGCAGGAATAACCATCATCGGGTCCATCAGCAGGTATGACCTGCAGCTTGACTTCCTGCTCTTCCACCCGACTGATACACTGGGTTCTGTCCCCATAGGAAGGATGTCGCCGGTAACTGCTCTCTGTTTCCTGCTTGTAAGTTCTGGGCTCCTGCTCACCATAAAAACCCCAACGGTGCCCCATTGGGGGCCCCAGGTAGGACTGGTGAAAAGGACTTTTTCATGCAAAAGAACAGGATATGCTGCCCTCATCGGAACAGCCGTCTCCTGCGTCAGCGGAGTGATGATCCTCGGGTACTGGTATGATGCCCCGCTGCTTTACGGTGGCTCTGTCATCCCTGTTGCATTTCCAACCACGGTGGCTCTCTGCACACTCGGAACCGGGCTTGTTGCCATCAGCGGCCCTGGTACCTGGCCGCTGTCCCGGGTTTCAGGGCCGTCTGTCAGTGCCAGACTCCTTCGCGGTCTGCTACCGGTGATCATATTACTTACCCTGCTTCTGAGCTGGGTTACAATTCTCATCGGTGGAAGAGCAGACAGTACCATCGTTCTCTCATCTGCATTCTGGGTCATCATCTCGGTGGTGATTGTATACGTGGTGGTATCCCGGCTCTCCATTACCCTCGGTGATGAACTGGAACAGGCAGAGGCAGAGCGGAGAAGATCAGAGCAGGAACTCAAGGAAAGCCAGGAACTGCTCCTTATGGCGCAGGAGATCGGAAAAAGCGGATCCTGGGTATACAACCCTGAATCACGCATGGTCTGGCAGTCACCAGAAGCGTCGCGGATTTACGGTTTTCCTCCGGTTGCCAGGGAGTACTCGCTCTCCGACCTTGAGCGTTGTATTGTAGCCTCCCAGAATGGTCCTACATTTGGAGATCTTCTCGATGGAGAAGCAGACTGCAATATTCTGCTCACAATCAATCCCGCTGACGGATCTCCTTCCCGCACGATCCATGCCATAGGTAGGCGGGAACTGGACCATGACGGGAGACTTGTCAGGACTGTCGGCATCATCCAGGATGTTACCGAGCAGCATGAGATATCCGGGGAAAATGAACGCCTGATCAGAGAACTGGGCTCCAATAATGAAGAACTCGGTGCAGCGTACGAAGAACTCACAGGCGCTGAAGAGGAACTGAGATCGCAGTTCAACGCCCTCTCCATGTCAGAAGAGAGGCTCAGAGAGACGACTGAGTACCTCGAAAACCTCCTCTCAATCGCGAATGTTCCGATCATCGTCTGGGATTCGTCGTTTCGTATTACACGGATCAACCGGGCGTTTGAGGATCTGGTCGGAAGATCTGCTGGTGTACTCGTGGGAGAGAAGATAATGACGCTCTTCCCTGCCGGTGCCCTGGATCGATCAGAGAGGCTTGTTCAGACCACCAGGGACGGTGTCAGGTGGGAGACAGTCGAGCTTGAGGTCAGTAGAAATGATGGCTCAATCAGGACCGTGGTCTGGAACTCTGCCACTCTGTACTCACCTGACGGGACGACACCGGTTGCAACCATTGCGCAGGGCCGTGATATCACCGATCAGAAACGGCTCGAATACGAGAAGGACCGTGCCATTAAGCAGATTCAGAAGAATCTTATCCAACTCTCGTTTCTAAACGATGAGATCAGAAATCCCCTGACTTTGATTGCCATATCCGCTGATATGAGCGATGATGATGGAACCGGTATCATCATGGATCAGGTGGAGCGGATAGACAAGATGATCACGCAGGTTGATCAGCGGTCGTTTGAGTCTGAAAAGATCCTCGAGTACCTGCGGAAACATTCACCTGCAGCAGTTACCGGGCCTGCTGATCAGAAGGATATCGTCATCCCGGGAAGCCATGTCCCGCTTGTTGAAGAGGTTCAGGCAGAGCTCTACACCATCCTTGACAGTATTGACGCTGTCGTGTATGTCGCAGACATGGAAACCTACGAGATCCTCTTTCTGAACCGGCAGGGAAGGGGTATCTTCGGGGATTTTGCAGGAAAGAGATGCTACGAGTACATCCAGCAGAACCAGTCCGGGCCGTGTCCGTTCTGTACAAATCACCTGCTTGTCGATGAGTCGGGGCCTACCGATGTGCACCACTGGGAGTTTCTGAACACGAAGAACGGCAGATGGTATGACTGCCGGGACCGGGCGATACGCTGGAATAATGGAAGGCTGGTCAGGCTGGAGATAGCAACCGATATCACCGACTTAAAGCAGGCTGAAGAGAGATTGCGTGAGAGTGAGACTCTGATCCGCAAAAAACTCGATGCTCTCCTCTCGCCTGAAGGCGGTATCGATGTCCTGAATCTTTCAGACATCATTGATGTGCCACAGATTCAGCGGATCATGAATGATTTCCATTCGCTGACCGGAATCCTGGTTGCCATTCTTGATCTCCAGGGCACAATCCTGGTTGCAGCAGGGTGGCAGGATATCTGCACGAAATTTCACCGTGCCAACCCTGAGACCTGCAGAAACTGTGTAGAGAGTGATACCGTCCTCTCGCAGGGTGTTCTTCCCGGGACATACAAGACATACCGGTGTAAGAATCACATGTGGGATATCTCAACCCCGATCATGGTCGGTGGTGTTCACCTGGGAAATCTCTTCCTCGGCCAGTTCTTCTATGATGATGAGGTTGTTGACGAGGATCTCTTCAGGGAGCAGGCTCACCATTACGGGTTTGACACCGGTGGATACCTTGAGGCCCTTGAGAAGGTCCCCAGGCTGAGCAGGGAGAAGATCGATGCTGCGATGCAGTTTTATACGAGATTCATCCTGCTCGTTACCCAGGTCAGCTGGAGCAACATCAAACTTGCACGGATCGTCCACGAACGCGATCTCCTTCTTGCATCAGTCAGGGAGAATGAGGAAAAGTACAGACAGCTGATCGAACACGCCAACGATGGTATCGTGGTAACACAGAAAGACCGGCTGCAGCTTGCCAATACCAGGATGGAGGAGATCACCGGATACCCGAAACAAGATCTCCTCTCTCTGCCGTTTGTAACGTTTATTCACCCTGATGACCGGGCGATGGTATCAGAACGGTATAAAAAGCGGCTCGAAGGCTTGGACATTCCTTCCCGGTATCAGTTCAGGCTCGTGAGAGTTGATGGGAAAATAGTCTGGGTCGAGATCAGTGCAGTACTTGTCGAGTGGGAAGGCAATCCTGCGACGCTGAACTTCATCACTGATATCACGGAACGAAAACTGGCAGAAGATGCCCTTCGCGTGAGCGAAGGCAGGCTCTCCACACTGGTGCAGACGCTTCCCGATCTTATCTGGCTCAAGGATACGAAAGGGGTTTACATCGCCTGTAACCCCATGTTTGAACGGTTTTTAGGTGCTAAAGAGTGTGACATTGTCGGAAAGACCGATTATGACTTTATGAGTTCCGAACTCGCAGAGTTCTTCCTCTCCTACGACCGGAAGGTGATCGAATCTGGCAATCCTGGCAGGAACGAGGAGTGGATCACCTTCGCCGATGACGGACATCGTGCGTTGCTGGATACGATCAAGACACCGATGTATGATTCGACAGGAACCCTGATCGGAGTGCTCGGTATCGGGCGTGATATCACCTCGCGCAGAGAAGCAGAGGAGGGGTTGATCTCTGCCCAGGAACGGCTTAACGAGGCCCACCGTCTGGCACACTTTGGTACCTGGGACTGGATCGTCGATCCTGAAAGCACAACATGGTCTGAGGAGATCTATGTGATTGCCGGGATTGATCCTGGCCGGCCCGCTCCTAATTCTGCAGAGCAGCGACGGATGTTCACCCCTTCAAGCTGGGAACGGCTCGTTCAGGCGATTGCCCATTCTCTTACCACAGGTGAGTCGTACAATCTCGAACTCGAGATGGTGAGACCTGACGGTAGTACCTGCTGGATCCAGGAGTTCGGTGGGGTGAAGCGGGATGAGAACAGGATGATCATCGGGATGCACGGGACGCTGCAGGACATACACGAGCGCAAGCAGGCAGAAACAGCCCTCTATGAAGCGAACCATAAACTTCACCTGCTCACCAGCCTCACCCGCCATGATATTCTGAACCAGGTGTCTGCACTTGAACTTCTTCTTGATCTGGCATCGCAGTCGCCTGATGTTGAGAAGACCAGGGAGTATATCCGGAGTTGCACCGAAGCTGCCGAGCAGATAGAGCGGACTATCGGGTTCACCCGTGAATATGAGCGGTTCGGGTTTGTATCAAGCGGGTGGCAGAGGATCAGGGGGATTATCAGTTCTGCGATGGCAGAGATTGCTCCTGATGGTGATATTGTGCAGAACGATGTTCCAGCCACTCTGGATGTCTATGCAGATCCCATCCTCAGAAAAGTATTCACCACCCTTATTGAGAACGCAATCAGGCATGGGGGAGAGATTACCTATATCCGGTTTTCAGCCGTGGAATCTGCTGACCATATAGTCATCATCTGTGAAGACGATGGAGTCGGAGTGCCAACAAGTGAAAAAGAGCTGATCTTCGGGCATGGGTACGGGAAGCATACCGGGATAGGGCTCTTTCTCGTGCAGGAGATCCTCTCTATCACCGGGCTTTCGATCAGGGAGACCGGTGTCCCGGGAGAAGGGGCGAGGTTTGAGATCCTGGTGCCTGCTGGAAAGTTCAGGATAGTCTGAACCCGGTTATTGCTCAAATCCTGTTCCTGGATGCCGATACGGTATCATATCATTTATATCCGGTAAAACCTATTTTTACCCAATGACATATTCATCTGATAAAGCCGGTATCCTCTGGTGTTTCGTGCTTTTCCTTTCTCTATTCTTCCTGGTTTCGCCGTTCTGTTCAGCAGATCTGGTTCAGGCACCGGTGACTATTTCATCAGTTGCCCTGCAAAACCAGTCTGAACGTCCGGACATCGGGGATCAATCAATATCGACAGATGGTGCTGATTTTGACCGGGGACTGATGCATTTTACTTCCGAACAACTCTTGGAGTTTAAGTCATACCGAAATCAGATGCCCATGGTGGCTGCTTCTGCCGGAGAGTCGCTCCCTGCTGCTTCAAAGTCACTCCTGCCTGCGGTCCCGTATCTCGGTAAAAAACGGGATCAAGGATATTGTGGGAACTGCTGGGTGTGGGCCTCAACAGGGGCACTTGAGGTAACCCACAGCATCAGCAATAACGTCAGCGATCAACTTTCAATCCAGTACTTCAACTCGAACTGGAATAATGGCTCTTCGACTGGCAACGCCTGTAATGGTGGCTGGTCCTACTGGGTGGCTGATTTTTACAATGACACGCTGCATCAGGCGGTTCCCTGGTCAAACACCAATGCCAGTTACGCTGACTATTACTGGGACTCAGGCCATCCTTCCGGTATATCTGCTTCATCCATTGCAACTGCACCAAATTATCCGGTATCTTCAGCATCTGACACCTCACTGGATGTTTACCAGGGCCAGGCTCAAGCGATCAATACAATAAAAAGTCAGATAAACGCAGGTGTTCCGGTTATATACACATTCTATCTCCCAATTGAGGGATGGAAGGATTTCAGATCTTTCTGGAGAAACGAGTCTGAAGCTGCTATCTGGAACCCTGATCCTTACAATGGCACAGAGATAGATGGGGGTCATGTTGTTCTCATTGTGGGCTATGATGATACCGTTAATGAATCCTACTGGACTGTGCTGAACAGTTGGGGAGTCAGGGAAAACAGGCCCAGCGGTCTGTTCAGACTGAAGATGGATCTCAATTACAACGCGACCTTATTTGAGCAGGGAACCGAATATTATGCCCAATACTTTGACATAATTACTACTGCCTTCTCTTCTGTATCCGGACTCGGGACCCTGTCAGTCTCTTCAAATCCATCAGGCGCTTCTATCTGGATCGATGGCAAGAACACCGGGTATCAGACGCCTAAAGTCATCTCAAATTTAACATCCGGAGTACACACCCTGAAACTTGTAAAAGAATGGTATTTCGATCATACTGATGAGTTCACGATCTGTGCCAATCAGACAACTACGACCTCACCATCCCTCTCCCCAAAAGGAGCCCTCTCTGTCTCTTCAAAGCCAATCGGCGCTGAGATCTGGATCGACGGTTCTGATACCGGAATGGTGACCAGATCTGATATACGGTCACTCTCTCCGGGAACACATAACCTGACCCTTGTCAAATCAGGCTATGCAAATTATACCGCCACGTTTTGGATTAATGCCCGCATGACAACACCCTTTGTTGCTCTGATGGATCAGACCGGGGGAAGTATTGCGGTCACTTCAAACCCATCAGGTGCCTCTGTCTTTGTGGATCAGGCTGATACCGGATACCAGACACCTAACACCATCACCGGCCTCTCTCCGGGAACTCATACAGTACTCCTGAAGAAAGATCTGTATAAAGACTGGGCCGGTGCCGTTATGGTTGCTGCACTGAATACCACACCGATTGATACAACCCTGATTCCAGGGGGGAGTAATGGCTCTGTCTTTGTGAGTTCGACTCCTTCAGGTGGAAGGATCACTTTGGACGGGCTCTGTACCGGCTATTCTACTGCAAAGAAGATCATTGGAATTCCTGCCGGAGAGCACACCATCACCATCAATAAGAGCGGATATCAGGACTGGTCCGGTACAGCGACGGTCAGGGCAGGAGTTACGACCACAATTTCAGGGCGGTTAATCCCGTAACCTTTTTATTGCGACGTGGATTTCTGGAAAAATGAAGGGGATCATGCGACTATTTTTGGATTCCTGTGATCTCTGATTCTCTCTCATCGCAGGTCTGGTATCGTCCTGCCCCAATCACGTACTGATTCCCGTCGCTTCCGGTAACCATCTGATAGTAACTCATCTTCTGGTACAGCCCGAGCGAATCAGGATTTGAGTAGACGTAAGACACCCACCCGGTACCGTTCTGTTCTGCTCCTTTCACCAACTCATCACGGAACGGGTGCCCAAAAACATCGGTTGTTCCTGCAAGATTTTTCCCGGTGTTAGCTGAATTGACTGCGTTTGCTATGAGATTCACTGATGTATCAAACACGAATACGTAGAGATCAGGGTCTGCCTGGTCTCGGTACGGGCTTTTTCCTGCCTGTATTGATGCTATTGTTCCCGGTGCGTCGGCTGCGATGGCAGCTGCTGTTGTGTTCACGAGGTTCATCACCTGCTCCCTGGTTGCGGACTTGTCTGTACATCTGACCGGGAGGTAGTCTGCAATGATGCGTTCATACTTCGTCACGCCAGATTCTGTCCGGTTCCGTTTGAACTCCTGCAGGGTGGTGTTCATTGCATTCACGAACTCAACCGGGGTGTCAGGATTGAATGCAAGGTAGTATCTGCTTGTGCCAAGCATCTGACTCTCTCCTATGGTTTCCGGGTCAGAGGCATACAGAGAGATTGCATGCTGGCCTGCGAGATCATTATATGCCCACCCGTCTGCAGATCCGTTCTCAAGCATCAGAATCGCGTCTTGTGCCGTTGGCACGTTGATGATATTCTTCTCTTCTGCACCGGCCTTCAGTGCGTATGATCTTCCGCAGTCATCGGTAAGCACCACGATCTTCTGTGATCCAATCCCGCTCTCAGAGCTGTCGGTCTGGGTAAAGAGTGCCTCTGAACTCTCAACAACCGGTCCTGCCCAGAGAAAGAGATCTTCACGTTCAGGGAGCCGGTCGGTTGAGAAGAGGATGGTATCGGGAGTGGTTCTGGCTTTGTTGTATGCCTCACTCCAGGGCAGAACCCTGAACGATTCCCGTGAGATGTTGTATCCGAGATGATACAGGGCTGCCTCTGTCAGATCAACAGAGATCCCCTTCAGTGTCCCGTTGTCAATGTAATTGAGAGGGGCATACTCTTCGGTGACAATCTGCAGATCCCCGGGCTGCAGACCAGGAGAAGCAGCAGAAGCGATCGCAGTGATAAGTATGAAAACCAGAAGTATGAATGCCGGTATCTTGACCATGCCGTAACATCATCACTCGATCTATATAATTTATGAGCAGGATTATCCCGGTTCTGTTCAGGCGACTTGGATCCTTGCTGATAATGGAACACCCGGGCGCAGCCGGTCAGCGGCATCGGCGATCCCTCCTGCATTCAGGGACAATTGGCTGATATTCAGGGTTATTTTCGGCTAAAATCATCTCTCGTGGTCAAGCCTCAAATAGAGGAAGTTCGTATGTATGTACTTGGTTCTTATGAATCAGAATGTTTTAAAAATCTCGGTAATTTTAATTTCATGCCTCCTTCTTGCCGGATTTGCTGCGGCAAGTAACACCACCCAGTCGAAGGATGACGCAAAGGTTGTATCTGCCCTTGCAAAGCCGAATGTCACGGCAATCAACCCGACATCAGGCAAGATCGGGGAGACTGTTGCCTTCACCATCACCGGAGCCAACTTCTCGAAGACCTCAAAGGTCTACCTTGAGAACGAGTCAGACAGAGATGCCAAGAACATCAATGCCAAGGATGTAACCTCCAACTCGACCTCAACTCTTACCGGCTCCTTTGACATTCCAACCGGCACCGACGCAGGTACCTGGATCGTAAACGTCAAGGACAACGGTCAGACCAGTGCATCAAAGGTGAAGTTTACTATCTCAAAGTAAAAAGAAGTAATTAACTTCTTTTTGCATGAAAAAGTCCTTTTCACCGGTCCTACCTGGGGCCCCCAACGGGGCACCGTTGGGATTTTCATAATACCAGGAAGATTGGAGATTCGATACCTCAATAGATGAATAAATCGCTATAACTGGTATGCAGATCTCCACCGATCAGAGATGTATCCTCACCCTTTCAATAGTCGGCTTTTTTGCAATCTTCTCAACAACGATCTCAAAAAATCCTGTTCTTCCTCTCTATGCCTCATCACTTGGTGCGAACGAGGCACTGATCGGCCTGATATCTGCAGTCTCCCCGGTTGCCGGTATTCTCCTGAGCTTCCCGGTTGGAGTTCTCTCTGATCATCTTGGAAAGAAGCGGCTCCTCCTGCTTGCCGGAGGCGTCTTCCTCATTGCCCCACTTCTCTATCTCCTCGTCTCCGATCCTCTTCTCCTGATCCCGGTGAGGTTCTTTCATGGTATGGCTACAGCCATCCTCGGGCCGGTCGTCTCTGCTCTTATTGCCGAACGGTTTTCTGCCACGAAAGGGGAGCGGATCGGCCAGTACTCATCTGCTACGCTCTACGGCCGAACCCTGGCTCCCCTTGTGGGTGGAGCACTCATCTCATTCTTTGTGATGGTGCCGGGAACCTTCAGGTACCAGAGTGTGTATCTTGCGGCGTTTACGACCGGGCTTCTCGTTTTTCTCCTAATACTTCGGATTCCCGGCGGAGAGAACGGGACTCTTGACATGATCACACCTGCGATCTTCAAAGAGAGTCTCATGGCTTTCAGATCAGACCGCAGGCTTCTTGCAACCGCCACGGTTGATATGGGAACCTACTTTGTGTTCGGAGTGTTTGAGACGTTCTTCCCGGTCTACCTTGCAAAAAATGGTGTTGAGGTTTATCTCATCGGGATCATCTTTGCAGTACAGGTGCTCTCGATTGCCATCACCAAGCCGTTCTTTGGCAGGGTTGCAGACCGTCAGGATCCCCGATACCAGATCGGCGTTGGTGTGGCTCTGCTCGGGATATCGGTCTCTATCATCCCTATGTCGTCTTCGCTGATTCTGCTGCTTTGCATCAGTCTTGTATCAGGTATTGGTATATCGCTCTCAACCGTGGCAACAACGAAGTACGTCGCAGACCTGGCAAAAAAAGAGGAGATGGGGGCATCCATGGGGGCCCTCTCGTCAGTTATGGATATTGGTCATTCAACCGGCCCACTTGTGGCCGGAGTTCTGATTACGCTCTCCGGGTTCGATGCCGGGTTTCTCTCCTGTCTCCTGCTCAGCATGCTGATTGCAGGGTACTTCTGGGTCGCAACCCGTCCGGCTTGCTGAAGAATATCCTGATATCCTCTTTTCCCGGCTCCATCATGCTCCTGACTTCGCCTCCTGCATACGCGATCTCCCTGATTGTTGATCCCGGGAGCGGGAGTTCTGATGCAAGGGTTGTTCCTGCCGGTGTGAGGATCATCTCTACCCCGTTCTCATCGCTGCTCACCGATATCTCAAGTGATTCGGCATTGATACGCTCACCGTGCTCCAGGAGGGCGATGAACGAGTCATAGAGCCGGAGTCTGTCTGCCATGACACGGACCGGTTCACCCTCATCATTACTGACAGATATATGGATGGCCAGATGGTGTGCATACGGGTGATGGGCGAGTCTCTTCACCATCGCCTGGCGGTATGTCTGTTCATCATCTGCTGCCTGGATAAGTTCCTCATCGGTTACTCCTGACCCCTCTCCACAAAAGACCTCCTGGATCAGGGGTATCAGATCGACGGGTTCGTGCGTTCCTTCAGGAATAACACCCTGGATGGTTGAGAGAAAGTCGGACAGGCTCCGTGTCACCCGCCTGAGTAATGAGTTGTCGATGACGGTCTCGAGTGCCTCAGCAGGAAAGACCTTCTGGATCTTCTCAAAGATCTGCAGGACCTTAAGGACAACCTCGGGTTTTATCTTTGTACCTGCCTTGTACTCCGTGTAAAAATTGTTGAAATCAAGAAGGAGCTGATCAATGGACTCATCCTCGAAGATGATGCAGAGTTCTGCAGCCTCCTCTTCCATCCCGATATGTTCAAGGTGAAAGCACAGTGCCATCATCCTGCCGGCAATGACCGGGAAGAGACGGTGAGCCTCATCGATAAGGTCAAGCCCGTGCCAGAGTGAGAGGTTCAGCCTCTTCACATCATACTCGGAGATATCAGGGAGATGCCTGATATCCTTCTCCATGCGGGTGACCATCGCCATTGCACCGACATAATCGAACGCTCTTCCGTGACCTGGGCAGCAGATCACCTCTTCTGTCAGGAGATGGTCCCTGATGTTGTAGAGTGAGTCGAGCAGATCATCTTTATTCCAGCCGGCTCTACCTGCAATTCCCGGATTTGTGGCAAACGGAATGTCGCCGACATGGAGCAGACTGCCGATCTTGATCGATAAGCTCTCATGACTGTGACCCGGGGTGTACCAGAACTCGATCTGATCGCCATCTGTAAGTTGCATCGACTGTCCATACAAAACTCTGTCACCGGTGGTGATCTGGTGGGATCTGAGAAGGATCTCTCCGAATCCCTCAATTACGACTCTCCTCTCTATCTCCCCGGCCTTGTCCTCCGGCGTGAGCAGGTGAAGCGCAACAGTAACTGGTGACTGGGGCAGGCCAACGATATCTGCACCGGTCCAGTGTGCATCCCCTGCCTCGAGCTGTATTGCACCCCAGTCTTCGGCTGCGATGATAGTGCTGCCAATCCTGCGCAGCTGGCGATCAACAAGTCCGAAGTACATGTGATCCACATGAATATGTCCTGCAATCAGGATGATCCGGTGGTCAGGGCCTGATACCTCGCCTGCAAGGACCTCCCTGACCTTCTCCATCTGGGCCGGGTCCGCTCCCGGATCGATGACCAACAGGTGCCTGCCACTTTTAATGATGTAGGTGTTTGAACCGGTTATCGATGGTTTTCTGATGAACGGGTAGACCCACGCACTCCGGGTCTTTGGTATCGGCTGCCAGACCTCATTCTCGAGTTGCATCACGAGACTCCACTAGTATTCTGATAGTACTTGCCGTATTCCACAATAAAACACGGTTGTCAGGGAGTTGCTCATATTGTATGGGGGGCTTCCCTTCAACCTTCTGCCAAATAGTGAAATAGATGTCACGCCTTCATTCTTATACGTATGAGTGAACTGCTCGATGTCACCACCCGAAGCATTGAGGGTGTTACCATTGTTGATGTATCCGGGAGAATGGATGCAGCCACATCACGGGATGTTGAGACTACACTGAACTCACTGATCGATGGGGGATCCCGGAAGATCGTCTTTAACGGGCAGCAACTCTCCTATATCAGCAGTTCCGGTCTGCGGGTTATTCTTGCCTCGCTGAAGCGGCTCCGCCAGGACGGCGGGGAACTGGCATTGGCCTCGCTCCAGGCTGCTCCTCTTGAGGTGATTAAGATGACCGGATTTGACCGGATCTTTACCATCTGTGAGACTCCTGAACAGGCGGTCAGCCGGATATCCGGCTGATACCGGGCGTGTCCTGTGGATCGTCTGGAGACAGCGATATCATGATCTGCGAATCAGGTGGGATTATAGTTCCGGCAACGATTGATGCTATTGAAGAGGTAGCCCTGTATTTGGAAGATTGTCTGGAACAGGCAGAAGTTCCCCTTATGGAGGCCACCAGGATTCAGCTCGCGGTTGAAGAGGCGGTCACCAATGTTGTCACCCACGGATACGAGGCAGAGGGAGGACAGGTCTCTATCAGGTGCGTCTCATCCCCTGAACTCGTGACGATCACGATAACAGATACCGGACCGGCCTTTGATCCCACGAAGATTCCCCCGGCAGATGTGACCGCTGATCTCGACCATCGCAATATCGGCGGACTCGGTGTTCACCTGATCAAATCGGTGATGGACGAGGTTTTATACAACCGCGAGATGGATGCAAACCAGCTGACGCTGGTCAAACGGCTCTCATCCTCATAAGAACCCCGGGTCCCTCTCTGAAATTATCGTCTCTCTCTCTTTTCCCTGTGTTCTGGCGATTTTTTATTATCGCTATTGCTGGTGGACCTGACCTTTGAACTCCATGTCCTGAGTGGTGTCCGCTCCTCTGAGGATGGTTTTATCCTCCCGATCTGGCCGGTGAGCGTCCGTCTCTCTCTTCGTTCTGTCCTGCTTTCATCCCTCTGTTCCCTGCGCTGCGGCAGATGTTCCACGTCAGGCGAACGCGGGAGCGGGATGCCCATCTCTTTTGCAAGTTCACGCATCTTCGGAGGTGGTGACTTCCACCGCCACATCCCACACCTGACGTACTCTTTTGGCAGTCCCTGATCATCGGCCCACTTTTCAAGAAATGCGTCCCACCGGTCAGAGAGTTCCGGATGCTTCTCGCGGAGGATCTCGTATTCTGCCTCAAGCATCGCAGGACAGAGCCAGCATCCGATCCGTTCGATGCCCATGTCATAGAGCGGGTTATACGGAATGTTTCTCCATTTCAGGTACAGGAAGACCTCGAATGCCCGCCAGGATCGTATCGGGGAGCAGTTGGTCTGGTTCGGGTTAGCAGGATTGTTGCTGAGAAGGTCAAGTTCTGCCCTGTTGAACGATTCGTACCATCGGTTTCCCTGCACGGTCAGGACCGGGCCGATTGTGTCCATCCAGCGTCTGACCGGTGCCATCTTCACGATCTTGCAGCACCACCTGTTGTCTTTTCCCGGCGGTCCGATCTTCTCGACACCAGGCCAGAAGTCACCACCGTCCAGCGTAACCTGGACCTGCTGACTGTTTATGAAGTCGTAGGTTTCAGGGAACTCAAGGTGGGTATCAACAAAGTAGGCCTCCTCCACTCCTGCCTTGCGTGCGAGGGCGAGGGCAACCGTACTGTCCTTTCCACCTGAAAACGAGACGTTGACATGGTCAAAGTTTTTCATCTCCTGCTTGATGGAGCGTACTGCCGAGCGTTCAAGGTCCTTGAGCCGGTCGTAGTTACGCCTGATCACCTCTCCCCAGTCAGAGTCTGCGACCTCCTTTGGTTCTACCCTGACGAGTTCCCTGACCCTGACCGATCCTTCTGAAAGGACACCGGTACCGTACCGGTTCCCGTACCTGACGATGACAGGCCCGTCTGGTTCGGATGTGTTGACATCAACCTTCTTGCCACCGATCCGCCTGGACTTTCCGTCTTCATCATCGCCGGTTCCCGGCGGGATCTCGATGATCCCCTTCATTGCGTACGGGACGATGAAGGGCAGGGCTTCAGGAAGGAGCATGAGTTCGTGCCTCCGGGTGACAGGGTTG
Source organism: uncultured Methanospirillum sp. (assembly GCF_963668475.1). Taxonomy (GTDB): domain Archaea; phylum Halobacteriota; class Methanomicrobia; order Methanomicrobiales; family Methanospirillaceae; genus Methanospirillum. The sequence continues at coordinate 1,091,593 of NZ_OY764544.1, read as the reverse complement.
AAGGAGAGCCAGCCGAACCTCCCTCCGTTCGCGATGGCCATCTCGTACCGGTCAAGTCCGCCGGTTTTATTGAGAAGGATAACCCCCGGTACCGGTATCTGTCCGAAGCGTTCATGAAGGAGCCTGGTGATCAGTTCCTGGTCTGCGGTGAGGGCAGGTCGCAGGTCATATGGCTTATTGAGTGGTATTGATTCACCGGTGGCACCGCACCCGCAGGTTCTCCCGATAAGCGGGACATTGCAGGTGTTACACCAGTATAATGTCTTTTTTACAGCTGGCTCCTGTTGCACGGATATATATGCTGCCCGCGAGGAGATAATAGTCGCCGATTTCGGGAGGCTTCTCACAAAGTCAGTCGAGTACTCTCTGGTATTCAGCGGTTAGAACCGGTTTGGATCGGTATCAACATCAACGATGACCGGCCTGTTCAGCTGCATCGCCCATCTGACTGCCCGCCCAAGGTCATCAGGCTCGTTCACCCGCTTTCCTTCCCCCCCGCACGCTTTGGCATACATGGCAAAGTCAGGGTTCTTCAGGTCGGTTGCGAAGTTTTCGTAGTTCTCAATCTTCTGTTCGACCCTGATCATCCCTAGTTCATGATTGTTGAGGATGATGACGACCATCGGAAGATTGTACTTGACGGCTGTGACAAAATCTGCCATCGCCATCGCAAATCCTCCATCGCCGGTGATGCAGAAGACCGGGCTTTCAGGATATGCAAGTTTGGCTGCGATGGCACCGGGCAGACCGAATCCCATTGTTGCAAGGTACCCTGACATGGCAAACCGCTGCTTCTTCATCCTGAAGTTCCTGCCAAACCACCAGCCGTTCTCACCGACATCTATCGAGATCAGCGCCTCGTCAGGAATGACTTCCGAGAGTACCTTCATGATGTACGGTGGCCTGATCGGCTTTGCCTTCGGGTCTGCCTCCTTGTCACGCTGGGCGTCCCAGGCTTGCACGATCTCTTTCACCTTTCCCGGGGATGCCGGCCTGCCACGCTGCCTGACGATTGAGATAAGCCGTGTCAGCACCTCACCGACATCGCCGTATACCGGCAGCGATCTCTCTCCTTTCCCGAGCATGAGCGGGTCCCGGTCGATCTGCAGCATCTGCACCTGGTCCGGAACCCTTGTCATCTTGGAGAATCCTACCCCGAGGGTGATGAGCAGGTCTGTCTTTTCAACCATCTCTCTGGCCTGCGGTGAACCGACAGTCCCGAGTATACCTGCATACTGCGGATGCCCGTCAGGCAGGATACCCTTGGCCCTGAAGGTTGAGAGGACCGGGGCGTCAATAGCTTTTGAGAATGAGGAAAGGATATCAGCGTAGGGGTATGCCCCCCATCCTGCAAGGATCACCGGGTTTTCTGCAAGATCGAGCATAGCCGCAGCACGGGAGAGGGTGTCTGAGTCCGGAACAACCCTGAGCGATGGAATGCATCCCTGAAGTGAGCAGGTTTTTCCCTCAAGCTGCTGCTTCTGGACATCATTTGGTACCGATATCTGTGCAACACCTGACCGGACCACTGCATGCTGAAGTGCAAGGGTCAGGATCTTCTGTGCCATCTTCCGGTCATAGATGGTGTTGTTATACACGGTGACCGGCCTGAAGAAGGCGTCCTGGTCGATCTCCTGGAATCCTCCCGGGCCTGCGTACTGCATGGCAACTTGTCCGTTCAGAGAGAGGACCGGGGTCTTGTCCTCTTTGGCATCATAGAGTCCTGTTGCAAGGTTGGTTGCACCCGGGCCTGCGATGGTGACACAGACCGCCACCTTCCCGGTGAACTTGTGATAGGCAGAGGCTGCAAGTGCTGCATTCTCCTCATGACGGAAGAGAGTGAACCTGGCGTCCTTGTTCTTCCTGATTGCGTCGATGATGCCGAGCGAACTGGTTCCCGGGACACCAAAGAACTCGGTGATACCAAATGAGGTCAGCTGGTGTACCAGGACTTCTGATACTGTAGTGCCCTGCTCTCTCTTTTTCCCGTTCCCTTCTTCAGCAACAAGGATAAAGGATTTTTTTCCCGCGTTACAGACCGGGCATAGCCAGTCATCAGGAAGATCCTCAAACCGTGTTCCCGGTGGTGTGTTGGTCTGCTCTTCTCCTGCCTCTTCCCGGTAGATGTACGAGCAGATGTTGCAACGCCAGGTGTGGAATACCTGTTTCTTCCGTGCCCGTGCGGCAGGTTTCAAAGGGTCAGGGAGATTTTGAGGCATTGTTATACAATTGATGCGATCTTTCACATCAAAAAGAGTTCGACAGGCCTGTGGTCGTGATGCTTGTCTCCCGTGCAGGATACTGTGAAGTGTTATCAGGGCATAACGAGAATCATGGCAGTCGATCCTTCAAATATCAGATTCAGGGATAAGGTTGTCTGCTCTGAGTGCAACAGGCCGCTGATGGGGAAGGTCCTGATTGCAACCGGTGGCAGGACTCTGTGCCTTGATTGTTTTGAAAAGCAGGCAGGTGGTGGAAGTAGGTAACACGCCCGTAATCTGGCATGTATATACTCTGAAGTTATGAGAGCCTGACCCGCTGTGCCATCTCGTATCCGCAGATGACGAGGAGGCTCTCCCCGAATTCTCTGTTTACATCAGGATCACCGGTGTCGATGTAGAGAACCGGTGTATGCTGCAGTTTAGCCGGGGTGGCGACCACGATCAATGCGTTTGTACCTGTTTTCTCCAGAACCCTGCTGCTGATCTGCTGGTTTCCCCTGCCGAGAACAAAGCCCTGTGCTCCGATTGGGCTCAAGATGATCCTGGCACTGTCATACTGTTCAAGAAGCCCGAGGATTGCCTCTTCGTTCAGGTCAGTACCGACTATCTTCCCCTGATAGATGGCATCAACACCGAGCAGGGTTGAGGCAAGACCGAGCCTGGTTGCAATGGCTCCTGTCGTTGATCCGGCACCGAGCAGGTACAGGGTATCGTCCCGCATGATTCCCGTGATGAACCTGGCGATATCATCCTGCATCCGTGTTTCGTCACCGAACGAGACCTCTTTACATGACTGACAGAGTCCTGAAATGTACGGCATGGTGGCAATACCAAAGAGACGTGTTGTGAGAACGCCGGCCCGGTACTGCTCCTCGTCCACGTCCACCACCTCAGCTTCAGTCAGGCTTGCCGCGTCAAGTCTGTTGAGCACCCCGGCTCCTGTATCCGGTGTGGTGGCAAAGACACCTGAGTAGATCTTCACTCCTGCAGGGATGCCAAGAATCGGGATATCCTTCCCGGTCATTGCAAAAACATCACGTGCCGTCCCGTCACCGCCGCAGAATACGATAAGCCTGACCCCCTCTCGTATCATGAGTTCACACGCTGCTTTTGTGTCTTCTGCCGCAGTATCTGGCAAAGTCGGGGAGTAGACGATCTCATACGAGGCTATCCCTGCCTCTCTGAGTTCGTCTGCTCCCATGCTCCCGGCAGCGGTGAGAAAAAAGAATCCCTGCCTGTTCAAGCCGGCAAGAAACCTGACTGCACGGGATGGGGAGCGTGGTTCTGCACCGAGAGAACGTGCCTCTTGTACACACCCATCGGTACCTTTCAGCCCGACTGCCCCTCCCATCCCTGCATACGGGTTTACTACAAACCCGATCCTGTTCATGCAACAGTCGGGAGGTTCTTCAGCGATTCGGCGATGAGATCTGCCGGATATTCGTAGTCCGGGAGTGTTCCGGCAAAGTAGGCCTCGTAACTGGAGAGGTCGAAATGCCCGTGCCCGGTGTTATTGAAAAGGATTGTCTTCTCTTCGCCGGTCTGTTTGCACTCGAGTGCCTTATCGATGACAACCCTGATGGCATGTGCAGCCTCCGGTGCCGGGATGATTCCTTCGGCTCTGGCAAAGGTCACAGCAGCCTCAAAGACCCGGTTCTGGTGCACCGATGTTGCCGTTATCAGGTTGTCAGCATGGAGTTTGGAGACCAGGGGTGCCATTCCATGGTATCTGAGTCCGCCTGCATGGATGGATGGCGGGATGAAGTCATGGCCCAGGGTGAACATCTTCATCATCGGGGTGAGACCTGCGACATCACCGAAGTCGTAGGCGTAAAGCCCTTTTGTAAGGGAGGGACAGGCAGAAGGTTCAACCGCGATGATCTCGGTCTCTGTCTTCTTGTCGATGTTATCTTTCACGAATGGGAAGGCAATTCCCGCAAAGTTTGACCCTCCACCTGCTGAACCGATCACGATATCGGCAGTGGCCTCGTCCATAGCGAGCTGTTTCTGTGCCTCCTGTCCGATGATGGTCTGATGCAGACAGACATGGTTGAGCACGCTGCCGAGTGCATAGTTGGTGTTGTCGTGGGTTGCCGCATCCTCGACCGCTTCAGATATCGCGATCCCGAGACTACCCGGTGTATCCGGATCTTTTGCTAGAATTGCCCGGCCTGAGTTGGTGTCTGGTGAAGGTGACGGGACACACTCTGCACCCCAGACCTGCATCATCATCTTCCGGTACGGTTTCTGGTCATAACTGCCCCTGACCATATACACCTTACACTCTATTCCGAAGAGCTGGGTTGCAAAGGCAAGGGACGAACCCCACTGGCCTGCTCCGGTCTCGGTTGCAATCCGCTCGATCCCTTCCTTCATGTTGTAGTAGGTCTGGGCTATTGCAGTGTTGGGCTTGTGAGAACCTGGAGGGCTGACCCCCTCATACTTGTAGTAGATCTTTGCCGGTGTCTTCAGGAGCCGTTCGAGGTTGTGAGCACGAAAGAGCGGGCTCGGCCTCCAGAGCGTCAGGATGTCGCGGACCTCACCCGGGATGTCGACATACCGGTCCTGGCACATCTCCTGTCTGATCAGTTCCTTTGGAAATATAACCTCAAGATCCGTGGGTCCGATGGGCTTTCCTGTCTGGGGATGCATCGGGGGAGCGAGAGGAGTCTTGAAGTCTGCCTGGATGTTGTACCATTTCTTCGGGATCTCGTTCTCATCAAGGATGATCTTGGTTCTCATGTACATCATTGTATGTTGATGGACATATTTATGCATATGTGGTGCGGCATCCTGTTTTCCGGTTGATCTCCTGATCAAACCCGTGTGGGTCTGGATCTCCTGATTCAGAGAGATTGTTTACGCTCTATCAGGACAGGGTCTGTCCGGTATGTTCCCTTCGGCACCGTGAGTTCAAACCGTGCCCCAGATCCCTCCTGTCCGGTCTCTGCGATGGTGATGTCGGTTATTCCCAGGATCTCCCTGACCAGGAAGAGCCCAAGCCCGGTGTTCTTCCCATACCCGCGTTCAAAGATCTTATCTTTCTCGTCTTCCGGGATGCCGCTGCCGTTATCCTCGTAGGAAAGAACCATTTCAGACCCTGATATCCTGGATGAGATCCTGATTGTTGTTGCGTTCTTTGCGTACCGCACCGTGTTATCGATCAGGTTGGTGAAGACCTTCTCCAGCATCGGGTCTGCATAGATCTCTATGCCCTCAACCTCTGTCTGCAACTCAAGACCTGCCGGGAGATCTTCATCCCTGACCAGGAGGGAGAGCGAGAACCATCTGGGGTGGGTTGCACCAAGATCCTGATACACCCGGGTGAACTCGATCTGTTCCTGGATCCTTCTCACTGCCTGGTTCAGATGCTCAAGGTGGTCTTCCACCTCGGGGCTGGTGTTCTCATCTCTGATCAACTCAAGGTACCCGAATATTGTGGTGATCACATTCAGGATGTCATGACGTGTGATGTCGGTGAGGAGCGAGAGCTGCCTGTTTGCCCTGATGAGTGCATCCTCTGATCGCTTCCGCCCTGAAATGTCACGTATTGCTGCCACATGGACCGGCCTTCCTTTCCAGGTGAAGAACCTCCCGGTTACCTCAACAGGGAATACCTCACCGTTCTTTCGTTTATGAAACCGCAGGGGAATTACAATACTGCCAATGGGCGTCTCTGCAGTGACTCTTCTGGTATCTTCAGGTTCAGCAGAGAGATCGGTGTTACACATGCTGAGCAGTTCTTCACGGGTGTAACCGTAGAGTTCTGAAGCCTCTGAATTTGCCTCGAGAAGTTCTCCTGTCTCATTGTCGATGAGAAATATCGCCTCACTCCCGAGTTCAAACAGAACCTGGTACTTCTCATGACTCTCGGCTAGTGAATGCTCTACTGCCTTTCTTGCTGAAATATCACGTGAAAGTCCTAGGATCTCGAGTTTTCCCGTGTCTTCGTTCAGATAGTAACTGGTTGTGATCTCGGTCCAGATCAGCGATCCGTCCTTGCGATGCTGCTGGGCTTCATCGACGTAATATTGCCTCCGTTCATTTTCCGCATAGAACTGCTGTTTTCGTTCTTTGATAAGGTTTTTAATGTTTTCAGCATCCTCTTCTGAAAGCGCCTTATCAAGAGGCAGGGCCATCACCTCTTCCGGTGTGTACCCCCTGAGCAGGTATGATGAAGGACTGACATACCTGAAGATAAGGGTGTCAGGATCCAGGATCCAGATGACATCCTTCATGTTCTCTGCAAGCAGCCGGTAGTGTTTCTCACTCTGGGCCAGCTTTCCAGACGTCTCAACCTGCTCGGTTACGTCGTTATATATCGCAACAATCTCTCCTGATGAGAGTTTGAAGACATAATTCTCGTACCATCTCTCGTAATTCTCATCTCTGTAGATCTTTGCAGGGTATATCGCTGGTTCTCCGGTAAGCCATACCTTTCTGAAGACAGGAATAAGCCCGTACTCATCAATAGCCGGGCGGAGATCAGTGAGCGTGCGGCCTTCAACCTGACTCCTGTCTTTCTTCTCCATCTCAAGGGCTTCTCGGTTCATCTCCACGATGATGTAATCGCTGCCCCGGCTGCCGTCATTGATTACCCGGTATATAGCAGCACCGCTTGGCATGATCTCGTACAGGCCCCTGAACAGGGCCTCTTTTTCTGCAAGAGCATCCTGACTCTCTGCCAGTTCCCGGTAATTTGCCCTGAGTTCCTCCTCGCTTGAGGTGAGCTCTTCATACGCGGCAGAGATATCCTCGTTCATCCGCCTGATCTCTTCTTCAGCTTTTTTCCGCTCTGTTATGTCCTGGATGACTCCTACAACCTTCCTGCCTCCCTCGTCATCAGGCTCTATGCCTGCGAGCGATGCTATTGTCTTTGGTGGTGAGCCATCAGCAGGATTGATGGTATATTCTAGGTTGTACGGTGCTCCGGAAGTGATCAGATCCACGAGTTCCTGGTGAACCCGCTCCCGTTCGACGATACAACCCTCTATCTCTTCGATGGAGATATCCCCGGCAGGACGATGGTACCCGAAGATCCTCAAACCTCCTTCAGATCCCCAGATAAGCCCGGTCTTCAGGTTATACTCCCAACTTCCTGTCTTTCCTATCTCCTGCGCTTTTACCAGCCGTTTCTCGTGAAGTCTGACCAGTTCCTCATTCTTCTTCCGGGCAGTCACATCCATATGGACGCCCCTGTACCCGGAGACTTTTCCATCCTCACCGGTGGTGGGCGTTCCACTAGATTGTAGGATAACCTTCTGCCCTTTTTTGTGCTGATAGAAGAATATTCTGTTTCTGATAGACTGCATACCCTGGATGGCCTCAAATGCAGTCTTCGTCTGCTCCTCTTTCACCACGGGTTCGTAGAGGTCAAAGAAGCATTTCTGCCCTACCAGTTCTTCCGGTTTGTACCCGAGGATCTGCTCTACTGCAGAGTTGCAGTACCTGAAGAGCCCGGTCTCGTCGATCTCCCAGATCCATTCTCCTGCACTCAGTGCAACCTGGTTGAACCGTGCCTCACTCTCCCTGAGTGCAGCACTCGCTCTTCGCTGCTGGACAGCGGTTCTGATCTTGTGCGAGAGCTCGGTATACTGAGGGCGGGGTGAACCTCCCTTCTGGAGGTAAAAGTCTGCACCGCATTCTATCGCCTGGATAACCACCTCTTCACGCCCCCTGCCGGTGAAGAGAATAAACGGTATCTCGGGGTAGATGCTTCGTATCTCTTTAAGCAGGGTTATCCCGTCCATCTCAGGCATCTGGTAGTCTGATACTATTGCATCATACCTGGTCTCGTTGATCTTTTTGAGAGCCTGTCTGCCTGATTCTGCAGTGTCCACTCTGAGCCCGAGGGATTTGAGGTATAGGCTTGTGATGTCAAGAAGCAGTGCTTCATCATCAATATATAAAATAAAGAGTTCAGGGTCGGACATCGTGGTTTCACCTCGTGTATGGTTCGTAGCCGATGCTCTGTGAGAGTGAGGGAGTTAGTATCCAGTGAGAATCTGGGAGAGAACAGCCATACGCGGATCAGTCTCGCGTTGCTTTCCCACAACCTCGCTGATCGGACGGAAGACGACCTCCCGCATCACCTCTCCTGCCATCACTCCTCCCTGACCGTTTAGCAGGGCATTCACCGCACAGACTCCGAGTTTTGCGGCAAGCACCCGGTCACGGGACGTGGGGCTGCCTCCACGCTGGGTGTGACCGAGTACACAGACCCTTGACTCCATCTGTATCCTGTTTGACACCTTCTTTGCGATTCCGAAGCTACATCCCGGCTGATCTCCTTCTGCAATCACAACGATGGCATGATGTTTTCCTCTGGTGAAGAGTGTCTCCAGGTGTGAACAGAGTTCTTCTATCTCTTCATGACCGTCGTGAAGGACCAGATGAGCGGCTCCACCTGCAATTCCTGCCTCAAGAGCAATGAAACTGCTGGTATGTCCCATCACCTCAACGAAGAAGAGACGTCCGTGGGAGATTGCCGTGTCACGGATCCGGTCTATGGATTCGAGTGCAATATTGACGGCTGTGTCAAATCCTATCGAGAAGTCGGTGCCAGGGATGTCGTTGTCGATGGTACCGGGGATTGCGATGACCGGGATTCCTGTCTCTTCAAAGAGGAAATTTCCTCCTTTAAACGAGCCATCTCCTCCTATCAGGATCAGCCCGTCAATTCCATTCTCAAGCAACCGGTCTGCCGCCTTCTGCCTGCCCTCCGGAGTCCTGAACTCATCGCTGCGGGAGGTTCCAAGCATCGTCCCTCCCTGGTGAATGATGTTGCCTACATCCCGGCGTTCAATCCTGTAGATGTCCCCCTCGATCATGCCGGTATAGCCACGCCGGATCCCGCACACCTCGATCCCTGCATGAGCGCCGGCCCGGTAAACTGCCCTGATACAGGCGTTCATCCCGGGAGCGTCTCCCCCTGAAGTAACCACGGCGATCCGCTGCATCTTCACTCCCATGGATATCCAGATCTGTCAATCACCTATATAGTGATACTCTTCCCCTCTTTGTGAGTCTCCGGGGCCGGGGTCAGGCTGATGGTGATCACCAGGCTGTTACCTGATTTAGAATGACTGATTGTGCCTCCACTGATTCTGCACTCTTCAAAAAGGGCGGCCATACTCTCCTGAGACGGGGGCCATCCAAAACCAGTTCCCCGGCAGTCAAGAGTAAGCAGGACAACATCCTCCTTCTGGTGTCCGGTGATCCTTATGCTCTCTGCTCCCGCTACTCCGAGGCTCTCAAGTAGTGAGATGACAAGGTCCTCAAACCGGCCCCTGGTTACACAGACCTTAGGGAGTTCTCCATCCTGCTTAAACGAGAGAGCAACACTCTCAAAGATTGGAATATGGGCGAGACGGGTTATCAACAGCCTGAGATAGGTATCAGGATCATCACTGGCTTCAAGAAACTCTTCATCGGTAGCAGGTTCACGGGTCAGTTCGGTCAGGATTAAATTGACAAAACTGGAGAGTTCAACCCTGTCCTCTGCAGGTGCCGGCTCCATACCCTCGAGCAGGGAGAGATAATCCTGGTAGAGCCGTTCTGCACGCCTGATCAGGGATGGGTTGATGATCCGGTCAAGCCCCTCTCTCCTGATCATCCTGTTCAGTTTGCGTGTTATCTGCCCGGCCTTGAGTGCCAGTTCGAGATCATCCCTGTCTCCTTCCTTGTGAAGTTTCGAGAAATTGCCAAAGTCTTCAAGGAGATCATCGATGAGATCCGTACTTATGAGTGTCCGCACCTTCCTTGCGATCTCCTCTTCACCGATCTGGCTCATGATGAACTCGAGTGAGAGGAGTCTGCCAGAGATGATAGTGAACAGGCTGCTCAGGCGTTCCATAGTTTCACGTGAGAGGATGGCCATCTTCTTCTCATGGACACGATCCTGGGCAGCGTTTCCGCTTCTGCTGATTGAGAGGAATGATACTGTCTCCTCCCTGATGATGAACTGGAAGAGTATCAGGCCGAATACTGGGAGTAGTAAATTGAGAATAAACGTACCCAGGACTTTCCCGTCGATGATCTCACCGGTGATGAGGAGAAGGAGAAACCTGAGCGATCCGATGAGAAGACCGATCGAGATCACCCTCGGGTACGTAAAATTCCGGCGCCAGAGGAGTGCACACACACCGGCGAGAACCCCTGCCAGGATAGTGACAATAGCACTTGCAGCCTGATCAGGCCCTCCGGTGAAGAGAGCATATCCTCCACCCAGCACCCCGGCAGCTGCCCCGATGAACGGACCACCAAGGATACCGGCGATGGCAGGGCCGAGATCAGGGAACTGGATCGTGATTCCCCATCGTGATATCACCTCAAGATACCCGTATGCCGAGAAGAGGCCGAAGATGACGGTAAGCCAGATCCTCTCGGTCATGGTTGTTGCACTGATGAGGATGTCCTGGAATGTCCTGGACCTGGTGAGCAGGAATATGATGGCACCAAGGACCGCAATTCTGTTCAGGAGAGGAATCCCTGTCTCGTTCGACTGCTCTGTGAAGAGTACCCCCATGAGGGCAAGTCCGATGATCAGGATTATGATTCCCTGCTGCAGAGTTCGTCCGGTTGGCCGGTGGTGGTACAATACCTCTCGTATACCTGGCGGGGTGATTCCTGGCAGGGGTGACGCATCCTGATGTGAATGAGTTTTTATTCTCCTGGTCTTCTTCTCCTCTTCAATCAGGTACAGTATGATTACAAGACCTATCACCAGCGTTCCAAGGGTAGGGATGGTGATCTGGTGCAGTTCTTCCAGTATACCTCCTGTTGTTCCACCTGTTCCTGCTCTGACAACCCAGAGCAGGATAACCTGAATGATCCCTGTAATGATTCCGACAATGAGCGTTCTCCGGAAAGAGATCGAATCCTGATACCAGGAAACAATCGCCGCCAGAGATCCGGCAAAAAGCGGGGGAAGAACTACAGCATACCAGGGCAGTGATGTAAAACCCGGGGATCCGTATCCACCAACTCCTGACACTGCCCCTACAACAACTCCGGCAACCGGTCCGCCAAGGAAAGCTGCCATGATTGGGATGAGGGTGCCGAAGCTTACCGGGAGTGTGCCGATCAGGATACTGGATCTGGTGCCATAAATCCCGAGGATCGAGAAGATGAGTATGAATAGAAAGATATCTCCCCGTCCCGGTTTATGGTCGAGCACCGATGTGATCACACCCGATCTGATGACAAGGTACAGGAGAATGAGCAGTCCGAGCAGGTTCTGCACGAGAGGAAGGCCGATGTCGTAAAAAACCTCCTCTCTGAAGAGGGCCATGAGCAGGTAGGCAAAGGTCCCTGCAGTCATGATCACAAACCAGAGCCTGGACCCTCGTGCATACCTGGGGAGATGAGCATCCAGGTAGAGCATCATGATCCCGGTGAATGCAAACATGAATGCCCCGAAGGCAGATGTGTAACTGAGGAGGGTCTTCGGGTTACCTGACCAGACGATGAAGAGCATGAGCCCGATAAACCCGATGATGATGATCTGGTAGGTTCGCTTCTCACTCCAACCTGAAACCGCTGTTGAGCAGAGGATCGAGGCTACTGCACGTGCACGTCCGTCTGCCCCGGTTATGAGTACCCCGAAGAGGATGACATACCCGGTGAAGAAGAATATCACTGCCCCGTACGGGAGTGTGTTCAATCCCGCAATTGCTCCGGTGAACAGATCTCCTCCACCTTTTGTGAAGTATCCCAGCGTAAAGAAGGCAAGTGTCATCAGCCCGGTGATGAGAAATGCGATTCCCTGTGTGATCCTGACATTTCTGATCTGCTCTGCGTAGAACGAGGCTCCGTGGCGAAGCCCGATCTTCTCCCTGAGCCAGATAGAGAAGATGAGCAGGTTCAGGCCTGATCCGACTGCCCCCATGATGGGGATGATCTCGGTCACCTGTCCGCGTGAGGCAGATGGGATGAGTCCGGCGCCCATCGCCTCCAGCGGGAGGCTGATGCCGAGAAAAGTGTAGATGACTCCGCCTATCATTACAGCGGCAAAGAAGAGGACCAGTTTCTCAAAGAGTGAGAAGTTCTTTCTTATCAGGAGTGGCAGGATGACAAGCAGGGTGACGGTGGCGAGTATCTCACGGGAAAAGGTGACCGGTATGAGCTCCTGGAGAAACTGTGCTGAAAAGAGAGCAAGACCTCCGTATCCGATCATCTCGAGCACGTAGATCAGGACCATGAAGAAGACTTCCCAGTTTTCAGGTCCTGGAAATCCGTGCATGCCGTCAAAGATGTGCTCGCCCCTGGCGAGTGTGTACCTGGCAAGGCCTTCGACCAGGAAGTACTTGTAGATCAACACAAGGATGGCGAGCCAGAGGAATGAGAACCCGGTGAGTGTCCCGGCACTCACAGCCTCGGGAAATCCCCTGCCGCTAATCGAGACGGCAAGCATGATACAGGGGCCGAGGAAGAAGACGAGATCGGTGAGGACAGGGACTGAAAATTGGGTGATAAATGAGCGTATTTTCGTGATCATGGGGGAGTTTCGTTCCCTTCTGTGGTATTATGAGCTATGAGTAGTGTCTGCGTCTCCGGGTAAAAATTATGCACATATGAGCCTGTTGTCATTATCCAGGCTTTCTGAAAAAACCGCAGAGCCGTTCCAACCAGGCTATCTGCGCAGTGATGGCTGCGCTTTATGCTTCTGCAGCCATCCGGTGAGCAGAAAGAGGATGATAAGCACGACCGGCATGCAGATATCGATCCAGAGGATCATGCCAGCGTTGTTTACCGAGAGGTTGTGGACAGAGATGATCTGCCAGATATGCACGATGCCTGCACCCACCATAAATATCGCGTACGCAATCAGGGGTGCTATCCTGAAAGTTCCCGGGATACGCAGAGCAAGAATCCCGAGCACTCCGATGAGAAGGTTCGCAAGGGCTACCTCCTGCTGGAACGGGTTTCCTGCCGGCCAGCCTATACTCTCTGCCACCTGATCTGCAAAAAATGTGTGGCCGATGAACGCCCAGATTCCCCCGATGCCGATGATGACCAGAAATGCCCAGTTCAGTAAAATTTCTGCTGCACGTGCATGATCAGCCCTTGGGCGTTCCCGTGATATCTGAACTCCTGCTCCGATTATTGTGATCGCGATAAAAATGATGGGAATGAGCTCTGACAGTGACATGAGGAGGAGGTCAGCGGGACGATTAATAAGGGTGATGGCTGGTGGCTTTGATAAACGTCCCTTCCTCGTACTCTCTGAAGGCCTGCTCAAGTTCCTCCTGTGTGTTCATCACGATCGGGCCTCCCCATGCGATCGGTTCCCTGATTGGCCTCCCTGATAGGAGGAGCAGTCGGCATGGTCCGGCTGTTGCCTTGATCTGTACATGATCACCGTCACTGAGTCGGGCAAGGTTTCGGTTTTCAAGCAGTGTTTCTCCTGGCCCGCAGGTCACCTTTCCTGCAAACACGTAGCAGAATACGGTGTACCCACGCGGAACCTGGTGAAGAAATGTTCTCCCCTCCTCAAGTGAAACGTCAAGGTAGTCCGGGTCTGCAACAATCTCCCTGACCGGCCCTTTTATTCCTGTATACGATCCGGCGATAATTCTGATTGTAACCCCCTGTTCCGGGGAGATAACTGGTATCTCTTCTGCGGGGATCTCCTGGTACCTGGGGTCTCTCATCTTCTCTGATCGAGGCAGGTTTACCCAGAGCTGAAATCCCCCCATCTTCCCGTCAACAGGTTTTGGCATCTCCTGGTGAATGATCCCGGACCCTGCTGTCATCCACTGGACTGCACCGGCCCCGATGGTTCCGGCGTTACCCATACTGTCACCATGCTCGACCATTCCTTCAAGCATGTAGGTGACAGTCTCAATTCCGCGATGGGGATGCCAGGGGAATCCTTTGAGATAGTCTTCAGGTTTGTCGCCCCTGAAGTCGTCAAGCATCAGGAAGGGATCAAACCTGGGAATCTGGTGGTATCCAAACGCCCGGTGAAGCCTGACTCCAGCACCTTCCATCGTCTCCCTTGCATGAAACACCTCTTCAACAGTTCGGATCATCATCAAATCAGTCACCTCTGTATGATCTGATAATGGTTTCTCATCAAGGATCATGAAAGATAATCTATCATGTGATCAATGGTTGATATATGCTGAAACCCCTGACTCTCCTCTTCCTGATCTTACTATGTACCGTAATCGGAACTGTGCAGGCATACTGCCTGAATATCTCCGATCTCACTGGTGGTGCGGCGGCATATGATGGACTTGGTGATCATCCTGATTCGGAATGGTATACTCAGTTCTCGATCAATGCATCTCCTGATGAGAATCTCACCCTGATCAGGGTTCCGTCAGTGCAGCAGACGACCGAGATCAGCTGTGGGGCCGTTGCTGCTCTTGATAACCTCCTCTATTATGGTAAAACCGGGGATGAGATGAGTATGGCTTCAGAGATGGGAGTCGTTCCTGTGTATGGAATCAACGTCGTTCAGATGGCGAAATGGTTTACTGACAGGGGATGGACCGTCCATTCCAGTACAACAGATGGAGATGGAGATCTCTCGATGATTCAGAAGAACCTGAAGGAGGGTGTCCCTACACTTGTTGCCTGGGCTGACTGGGGAGGACACTGGATGGTAGTTACCGGGTATGACTCCATGGGCACTGAGACCGTTGTGGATGACGTGATCATCTTTGCAGACCCGTACGATGTCACCGATCACAACCAGGACGGGTACTACCGTTTCCCTGCGGCACGGTTCTATTCACTCTGGTTTGTACCGCACTGGTATCCTGACAAGGATGCTGTGAGGCCCTGGCTGACTGCAACACCGCCTTCATTTTCTTCCGGGAACTCAGGTTGATCCGGGTGCTATTTGTGGAAGAAATGGCATCTCCTGGCTCCCTTTCTATCTCCTCCAATACATTTACAACATCTTAAATATCAGTATGCTCCTCAATCTCTTCATCAAATCCACTCCTGCCAGTTGTGGGTCAGGTCACCACTGATCAGATGACTGGTTGGATGCAGGTATCCGGCATATACCATGGACTATCAACTCAGTGATCTCATCGACGTTGAGGAACTCCAGGGCCTCATGGATCTTCTCTACTCGGTCAGCAAGTTTGCAACCGGCATCATCGATAACAACTCAGTTGTTCTCACCGGGAATGGCTGGATGGATGTCTGTACCAAGTTTCACCGGGTTCACCCCACGACCCTGAAGGGGTGTTTAGAGAGTGATGTGAGGATCCTCGGACACATGGAGGAGGCAAAGCCATTCTACATGTACAAGTGCGCAAACGGGCTCGTGGACGTTGCAACCCCGATCATCATCGATGGAAGACATCTTGCCAACATCTTCATCGGCCAGTTCTTTCTTGAACCCCCTGATCTTGAGTTCTTCCGCGATCAGGGCCGAAAGTACGGGTTCCCTGAAGATGAGTACCTGAAGGCAGTTCAGGATGTTCCTATCCTTACGCCTGATCAGGTGAATCAGAACCTGGCATTTCTCCGAAAAGTAACCGAGATGCTCGGTGAGATGGGGCTGACCCAGAAGAGGATCCAGGAGGCTGAGCGTCTTCTGCTGGAAGCCCATGACTCACTTGAACAAAAGGTGATCGACAGGACCGCAGAACTGGCTATTGCAAAGGAGAGGGCAGAGGCTGCAAACAAGGCGAAGAGCGAGTTCCTTGCCAACATGAGCCATGAACTGAGGACGCCGATGAATGCTATCCTTGGTTTCTCCCAACTCATGCAGCGGGATCAGTCACTCAACCCGGAACAGCGTGAATATCTGCAGATCATCAACCGGAGTGGCACCCACCTGCTTGCCTTGATCAACGAAGTTCTTGAAATATCAAAGATAGAAGCACGACGTGTCACCCTGGAGGAGACCTCGTTTGATCTCCATGAACTGATCAGGGATCTGGAGAATATGTTCAGGGTCAGGACGAATGCAAAAGGGCTGCACTTTCAGGTCAGTGGTCTTGATGCCATACCCAGGTACGTACTTGCTGATGAGGGCAAATTCAGGCAGGTCCTGATAAACCTCCTGGGAAATGCCGTGAAGTTTACTGAGCACGGTGGAGTTGTTACAAGGTTTGAGGTCAGAGAAAGGGAAGGTGACTCAGTTGTGCTCAATATCTCTATCGAGGATACCGGTGTCGGGATTGCTGAAGAGGAGCAGGACCTCCTGTTCAGGTACTTTGAACAGACAAGCAGCGGAAAGATGTCAAAGAGCGGGACCGGCCTTGGTCTTGCCATCAGCAGGGATTATATCAGGCTGATGGGTGGCGATATCACGGTTGTCAGCCGACCTGGTGCAGGAAGTACATTCTCCTTCTTTCTTCCTATCAGGGCAGTTTCTGCCCCTGCATCTGGCACAATTGAGAAACATGGAGTTGTGCTCAGACTCAAGAGTGATGGGCCTTCTCCCCGGGTGCTGATCGTTGAAGATAACGAAGAAAATCGTGTATTCCTTGAGACCCTACTGACACAGACCGGCTTCACAATCAGAACTGCATCAAACGGAAAACTGGCTGTTCGTGAAGCAGAGGCATGGCATCCTGATCTCATCTGGATGGAT
This sequence comes from uncultured Methanospirillum sp., assembly GCF_963668475.1. Taxonomy (GTDB): domain Archaea; phylum Halobacteriota; class Methanomicrobia; order Methanomicrobiales; family Methanospirillaceae; genus Methanospirillum. The sequence continues at coordinate 1,074,805 of NZ_OY764544.1, read as the reverse complement.
GTCAGGATGCCTGAAATGGATGGGATTGAAGCTACCAGGCAGATACGGCTGCTTCCGGGGGGCAAAGACGTGGTCGTCGTTGCTCTCACTGCTTCGGTATTTGAAGAAGAGAGGAAGAAGATCCTTGATGCAGGATTTGATGATTTTGTCAGGAAACCTTTCCTTGAAGAGGAGATATTCGAGATGATTGCCACATATCTCAAGGTCAGGTATGAGGTCATCCAGGATAGTGATGATACGGCCATGGGATTTCAGGCCGAACTTACTCCAGATATGCTTCTCACCATCCCGAACGCCTTACGTATTTCACTCTCCACTGCTGTCATACGACTGGATCGGGTGGAGATCGCGAAGGTGATCGGCCAGATCCTTAATGATTTCCCGGATGTCGGCAGGATCATTGCAGGTCTTGCTGATAATCTTGATTTTGACCGGCTTGTAAGCAGACTTGAAGAGGCTGAGAAGATGGAGAGATCAGAATGACTGGTAATGAGTCGGAAGACCCAGCCCAGATTCTTGTGGTTGATGACTCTCCCGGCAGCCTGAAACTTCTTACCGATATCCTTTCAAAGCCGGGATTTCTGGTCCGTCCTGCTCCAAGCGGGAGGCTAGCACTCCGGTCTGCCGGTGTTGAAACTCCTGACCTCATCCTACTTGATGTAATCATGCCTGAACTGGACGGATATGAGGTCTGCAGGCAGCTGAAGGGTGATCCGAAGACCTCATCTGTGCCGGTCATCTTCATCAGTTCTCTTGAAGAGCCTGCCGACAAGGTCAGGGGGTTTGAGGCCGGTGGTGTGGATTTTATCTCAAAGCCATTTCAGCCAGAGGAAATTCTTGCCAGGGTGCAGACTCATCTCTCTCTTCACAGGCTTCAGAAGCAGTTGGAAGCCCAGAATATCCTGCTTGAGGAGCAGATCAGGGAGCGGAAGAAGAAGGAAGAGGAACTGAAAGTCTATCAGAAGAACCTTGAAGAGATGGTCCGGGAACGGACAGACGAACTCGACCGGTTCTTCTCATTGAGTCTTGATCTGCTCTGTATTCTCTCAAGGGACGGCACGTTCATCAGGATGAATCCTGCATGGGAATCTTCTCTCGGATATTCACTCGCTGACATCATCTCTCATAATTATCTGGAGTTCATTCATCCGGATGATCTACAGAGTACCCGTGATGTTGGGAAAATTGCACGTACTGACCGTATATCTAACTTTGTTAACCGGTACAGGCATAAGGATGGATCATACCGGTGGATTGAATGGTCATCTATCCCGTCCGGTGATCTCATCTTTGGCTCTGCACGGGACATCACCGAGCGGAAGAATGTTGAGAACTCACTGAATGAGGCACGAAAAAAACTAAACCTGTTGAACCGTGTAGTCTTTAGCGACATCCAGAACTATGTCTTCTCATTGACCGGGTTTCTTGATCTGCACCGGGAGATCGTTACAGATTCAAAAGAGACCTATTTCCTTGAGAACGAACGTATGGCGGTTGACAAGGTTCTTCTCTCACTCAATTTTGCAAAGATGTACCAGGACATGGGGATTAAGCCCCCGGTCTGGCATCAGGTCTCACAGACGTTTCTCTATGCCATCTCGCATCTTGATTTCTCCAGGTACACCCGCGAGATCCATGTTGAGGGGCTCGAGATCTATGCTGATGCTCTCCTTGAGATGGTCTTTTACATCCTCGCTGAGAACGTGCTGAAGTATGCCCATTCGGCAACTGCTGTAAAACTCTGGTATGAGATTATTCCAGGTGGGTGCCGTCTGGTGTTTGAGGATGATGGAAACGGAGTTGAGGCTGATCTGAAAGAGCAGATCTTTGAGCAGTGGTATGGGGAACAGAAGGGGCTCGGTCTTTTCCTCTCACGTGAGATCCTGGCTATTACCGGGCTGTCGATCAGGGAGAACGGAGAACCAGGTTCTGGTGCACGATTTGAGATCCACATACCTGATCAGATGTACAGGGTGGCCACTCCGGGTAGATGAGAGTGGGTACCTGATATTTCTGATAAGCAGCAGATTCAAATCGTATGAGATGTATGGAGGATGGTTATGAGTGTAGTCGGACATTCGCTGCTCACCGCTATGTTTCTCCTTCTTGTATGTCTGAATATTACAAACGGGTCATTTGTTGTCTGTTCTCCTGATAATCTCTCAAACCACTCATACCTGTTTCCGTTGAACAATTCATCGATTTCAAATTGTTCTGTAGTTGATTCTCCCGGGTGGAATACCAATAATACATCCTCTGAAGTCCTGCCGGATGGAAAGGGTATCGATAAGTGGGTGACCGGGCCTGGTCTTCCACCACCGGGATGGGTATCTGATGCAAATCTTTCAAATATGAGTGATAACTTGACAAAGATCATATGAGGTCAGGGGAGGATTTTACCTGTTAACCAGTGCAGGATTGGTTGAATGCCAGGAAATTAGTGCCCGGTGTCGCCAAAATATTTATATGGTTGTATACAATACAATTTCAATGAATATTCAGTCTCTTTTCTCTTTCCGATTGCTTGCCCTGACTCTCATGAGTCTGGTTTTGATATGTACCGGTGTTGGTGCAGATTCTTCTACAAACCAGAGTTATTTCATGGGTCAGGTTTCTGAAAATGGGAATCTTATTGATGAATACATAACCGGTCCTGGGTTGCCACCTTCAGGATGGATAAAGAATATGAATGTAGCATCAGCATCTGATCCTTCAACCAGCATTCTCAGTACTGGTCAGGTCCCTGCATTAGTGTGGTCATATGGATGTTCAGCAACTTCAGCATCCATGTATTTTGGATACTATGATCGGAACGGGTATCCTAATTTCTATGTAGGCCCTACAGAGGGAGGAGTATTTCCACTTACGAATAAAGTATGGGGGAATTCTTCTGAAGGACAGGGCGAGTGCCCCTTAAGTGCTTCACATAAGGGGATCGACAACCTGACAATAAAGGGTCATGTTGATGATTATTATTCAGCATATGGCTCTGCGGTAGATCCATACTACGGTTCGTGGACTGAGCATAGTGTAAAGAACTGTGTCGGGGATTATATGGGCACCAACCAGTACCAGAACTGGCTGAATACTGATGGTAGCACGACATTTTTCTACTATACTAATGGTTCACCCCTCTATGACTACTCAGGATCAGAGAGTAGTAAAAACCGTGATGGAACTCATGGAATGAGACTTTTTGCAGAGTCAAGGGGCTACTCTGTACTGACTAATTACAACCAGTATATATCTGGATATAAAGGAAATACCAAGGGTTTTACCTACAGTCAGTATAAGTCAGAAATTAATGCAGGATATCCGGTTCTGATCCATGTCCTGGGTCACACCATGATTGGTGTAGGGTATACCGGAACAGACCAGATCATTGTTCACGATACCTGGGACTATTCCAGTCATACAATGACCTGGGGGGGATCATATGCTGATATGCAACACTATGCTGTAAGTGTATTCCACCTAAAGCCCGTAGCACCAACCCCTACGCCGACCAAGACGCCAACTCCAACTCCTACAGTCACTGTGACACCAACCCCGACAACTACCGTCACTCCGACTCCCACTGTGACCGTAACACCCACTCCGGTTCCCAGCACCGGGAGCCTCACGGTCTCTTCCAGTCCTACAAAGGCTGCGGTCTGGATAGATACTGCAAATACCGGGTATACGACCCCGGCAACCATATCCGGGATCTCTGCAGGGGTTCATGAACTGAAACTTGTGAAAGCCGGGTACTCGGATTATTCACAGAATGTAACCATCACCTCCAATGAGACAACCACGATAGCGGCAGTGATGACCCAGGCCGGTGTTCTCACGGTCTCCTCAAAGCCGACCGGGGCAGCCATCTGGATTGATGGAACTGATATGGAGCGGAGTACAAAAGCGACATTTACTTCGCTGAGCCCGGGAAGCCATGACCTCAAACTTGTGATGAGCGGGTATGCCAATTACAACGTACCCGTTACGATCAGAAGCGGCCAGACAACCACCGTGTATGCGGTGCTGACCCAGACCGGTGGCAGTATCTCTCTCACTTCAAACCCGTCCGGAGCAGGTATCTCTATTGACAGTGCAGATACCGGGTACCAGACCCCTAATACAGTATCCGGTCTCTCTTCAGGATGGCACACCGTTCTTCTGAAAAAGGACGGATACAAAGACTGGTCAAAGACCGTGATGGTCAACTCCCGGATGACAACACCTGTCTCTGCCAGCCTGATCCCGGGTGGAACAAACGGTTCAATCTTTGTATACTCTAACCCGTCCGGAGCATCCATCGCGATTGATGGGGTCGGCACCGGGGCAGTTACCTCAAAGACGATCACAGGAGTTCCTGCAGGTGAGCATACGATCACCCTTTCGAAGACCGGGTATGCTGACTGGTCCCAAACTACCCGTGTTAAGGCAGGTGTGACAACAACAGTCTTTGGCAGATTATCCCCAACCTCATAATTTTAAAAAGGCAGGTCTTCAGAGGTCTCTGGGCAATATCTCCAGCCAATTTCGTATTTCTTTTTGTCTGCAGATTGCTGATGATCTTTTTATATATTCGTTGGGATTTGTACTGAATGGCTGATCTGCCACAGGGCTCTAAAAGCCGGGGTATGGCATGAAATACTCATTATCTGAAGAGGGGCTGGTCTGCATCGGCGGGTTCTGCGGAGCCGTGGCCCGGTACCTGGTTAATGAACAGGTCCCGTCACTACCCGGGACGCTGGTTGTAAATGTCCTCGGTTGTATGGCTATCAGTATCCTGATGTATGGTTCAATCTTTTTTGGTGCATTCAGCAGGAGTTCACGTCTCTTCTTCGGAGTCGGCGTGATTGGATCGTTCACAACGTTTTCAGCCTTTGCTGCACAGAGTTTTTCAGCAGGGCCGATCATCGGTCTTTTGAATATCCTTGCAAATATTCTGTTAGGCCTGGTAGGGATATTCCTCGGCAGGGTCATGGTTACAAACCCACGGGGGTCTGCATGGATCACCTGATTCTTGTCGGGCTTGGTGGTGCAGCAGGCTCGGTGTGCAGATATGAGATCTCAAGGCTTGAACCGGTCCTTGGTATTCCTCTTGGAACTGCAGTCGTAAACATCCTGGGAAGTCTTCTCTTCGCTCTGGTGGCATTCTCCCGCTCTCCTGGAGACCTCTATTACCTCCTCGATGTGGGTGTCCTCGGAGGGTTCACCACCTTTTCCACCTTCTCGTTTGAGACATTCAGGATGTTTGAAGAACAGAATTATCTGGTAATGATCGCCAATATCTCCATAAATCTCGTGGGAAGCCTGGCTGGAGTCTGCGCCGGATATCTGGTTATCACAACTCTCGGGGCTGGTGTCTGATGTTATCTGAAGGGATGTTATTACGGGTTTATATTGCAGAGTCTGCACGGATTGGGAAGAAACCGGCATACAAATATCTGGTTGAACTTTTTCATGAACGGGGATTTCCCGGATGTACAGTCTTCCGGGGCATGGTCGGGTATGGGCATGAGCATACAATCCATTCAATCGATGTGCTGAACTTCTCGTTTGATCTACCGGTTGTCATCGACGTGGTTGATACAAAGGAACGGATTGTTGGTATTGCTGAAGAGATAGAGGGGCTAGTAGAGCATGGTCTTGTCGTCACTCAAGAGGTGATGATGGGGAGAAAGCAGTAAGGTCTTCCCTTTCATTGAGGCACGTACTTGAACACTCTTACTGATGGTACCGGAGATGATCGGGTATCCAAACACTCATCTTTTTCCACTCCGATGTATAAGCCCGCATGATCATCCTGCATGGGCTTTACTCCCCGGCTGCTCCCGATCAGTTTATTCTCTTTGCAGAGGATACAACAATATCCCTGGAGCAGAGCAAATCTCCCAGGCAGGGAAGGAAGATGCAAAAGTCGTCTCTCCTCTCACATCCTGCCGCTCTTTCATCTTCAGAACTTGTTCGTATCCTTGACAACTGGGGGGTGCTGCCATCCCGGTTTGAGGAGATGGTCATAACTCTCTCCCTCCCTACATACGAGCAGGGAAAAAACCCTGTCTGCTCGCCTGAATATTATCAGCAAAAATGTCTTGAAACTCCTAAAACCACGAGTTTTTGCACGTGGTCCGTACCTGTTGTCAGGTTTCCGCTTGAATACATCCCTCCGGTGATTACCGGAATCAGGAACCTGGACGATGGCGCATACATAATGGCAGAGACACTTCTGTACTGGTCAACAGTGACTGCAGGAGGTCTGTCTCTCATATCTGCAGGTCATTATCTCCCTGCGTACCGAATGAACGGCAGATCCGGATTTCATGTACTCTGGGATCTCCATCCCGATGAGTCTGAACATACGATGATTCGGGCATTCCATGCCGCAATCCCCCCGTTCTGTATCCCTGCAACTGGGTTTGGTCTCCATGTTCCTGAACTCCATGAGTACCAGACACAGTCCACGGTCTATACCTTCCTCACATCCCTTGTCAGGAGAGTCATTTATGAAGCACTGGTACGACGGCCCGTAGATCTCCATCTTACTCCGGCAGTCATGATACAGCAGACCATTCCGCTCATCTTTTACCTCAATCTTACCGGCCAGAGTTCGCTCCTCGGCCTTGACTCCCTCCTCCCTGCCGAACACGGGGATGGCAAGCGGTTGATCTCCTGGATGCAGAAGCCTACAGATAATAAGGTCACAACACAGATGGGCCTCGTGCTCCGGGTTCATGAGCCTGAAAAAGAAGGCGGATCATGGCTGATAACATATGAACTGCGGCCTGCCGATGATCTGACCTGTCTCATCCCTGCAGCAGAGATCTGGTCCGGAGGAGACATCCTCTCTGAAACTCTTCCTTCCCTTCGTATCCTTGAAGAGACGCTCCTGCAGGAACTGGGCCGGGGTTCGGCAGTCTCAAATTCTATTCTCCTCTCCCTGAGCAGTCCCGCTCCTGGAGGATTTGCATTGAGTACTCCTGACCTCTGGACGTTTCTGACACATGATGTTCCGTTGCTCAAAGAGATCGGCATCGAGACGATCATCCCGTCCTGGTGGGCAGAGCGGAAGTCAAAACCGGTTATCAGGATACGGGTGAGCCGTGATCCGAGTGCTGTCACCTGCTTTGGGCTTGACACCGTGGTAAGTTTCGATTACCAGGTTGCACTGGGTGATGAGATCCTGACTCCTGAAGAGTTTCTTCAGAGGACTGATCTCAAGAACTCGATCATCAGGACTGGGGACGGATGGATGGTCTGTCAGTCCGGAGACCTTGAGAAGAACCTGCGAAGGCTTCAGGATGCGTATGCGGGAGAGACACTCCCGGCTGTTGACCTGTTCAGGCTCATCGCACATGCAGACGATGAAGAATCGTTCATCGAGGTGATCGGGGATGACTCCTGGAGCCAGGATCTTGTTCTGACAGCAAAGGGTGGAGGACTCCTGCAGGACCAGAAGATCCCTGCCTCATTTTCCGGGATACTCAGGCCATACCAGGTGAGTGGTTTCTCGTTCCTTCTCGCTGGTGCAGAACGCGGGTTTGGTGTATGCCTCGCTGATGATATGGGACTTGGAAAGACTCCCCAGACCATCGCCTATCTTCTTTCCAGGAAGGAAGCCGGGCTTTCAGGCCCGTCGCTTCTCATCTGTCCGACATCTGTTGCAGGGAACTGGGAACGGGAACTAAGCCGGTTCTCACCGTCTCTCACGGTATATGTTCATCACGGAACCGGGCGTGAAAAGTCAGGGTTTTCAGAGATGGTCTCTGCCCATGACCTCGTTATCACAACGTATCCCCTGGCGTCACGTGACTCGGATCTGATCACCGCTATCCGGTGGAACAGTCTTATCCTTGATGAGGCACAGAACATCAAAAACCCGCGGACCAAGCAGAGCAGATCGATCTTTTTGATCCAGGCAGATCACCGGGTTGCCCTGACCGGCACACCGGTAGAGAACCGGCTGAGCGAACTCTGGTCTATCATGCAGTTTTTAAATCCAGGATACCTTGGTTCAGCACAGCAGTTCAGGATCGGGTACTCAGTCCCCATAGAGAAGGATGCAAACCAGGAGAAGGCAGAAGAGCTCCGGCGTCTGATCCGCCCGTTCCTGCTTCGCAGGCTGAAGACAGACAAGAACATCATCAGGGATCTGCCTGAAAAGATGGAGTCCCGAATCTTTGTCACACTCACCAGGGAGCAGGTTACCCTGTACCAGGCAGTTGTGAATGAGGTGAAACAGGCCGCAGAAAAACTCACCGGGATTGCCAGGCGTGGTATGATCCTGGCAGCCCTGACCAAACTCAAACAGATTGCCGATCACCCACACCTCTATACTCATGACGGAGTTACCGGCTCCTTCAGATCAGGCAAGGTCAGACGGCTGCTCGAGATGCTGGAGGAGGTCTCTGATGAGGGGGATGCAGCCATCATATTCACCCAGTTCGCATCTTTCGCATCCCTTCTTCAGCAGGCAATAGAGGAGCACTTCCATGCCCCGGTCCTTCTTCTCACGGGAAGGACACGCAGGCATACCCGTGATGAGATGATAACACGCTTTATGAAGCCGGATGGGCCAAAATTCTTTGTCATCTCACTCAAGGCAGGGGGAACGGGTCTGAACCTTACCAGGGCTAACCATGTCTTCCATGTTGACAGGTGGTGGAATCCGGCTGTCGAGGATCAGGCAACCGACCGGGCATTTCGTATCGGGCAGATACGTGATGTTCAGGTACATCTCATGGTAGCAGCCGGAACACTTGAGGAGAGGATCGACGATGTACTTGCCGGAAAACGAGGGCTTGCAACAGAGATCCTCTCAAGCGGAGAGGACTGGCTGACCTCTCTCTCAACAAAGGAACTGATTGATGTGATAACCCTGCGTGATGCAGTCTTTGAGGAGTACTGATGACGCTGCATGCAGCACCTGTTCCCCTGACCTCTCTCCTCTCCTCCCAGCGTGGAGGAGTAGGTGAAACCTGGTGGGGCAGGAGATTTCTGGAAGTGGTGATGAAGTCAAACGACTACATCAGGCTGAATGCAGGCAAATCCTATGCACGCAACGGGCAGGTACAATGGATAGAGGCGTCACCCTGCTCGGTCGAGGCAAAGGTATCTGGTTCATATGTCTATGCCGTCAGAATCAGGTTCACTCCTCTTTCTGACGATGCCTGGAAGAAGATGCTCTCCATAATCTCCGACGAGGCATCTTTTGCAGCACGTCTGATGGCAGGTTCTGTACCTGAAGCGATGGAACGGCGCCTTGCAAAGCAGGGTTTATCGCTCTTTCCCCGGGTAGAACCCAAGAGCAAGGGATGTAACTGTCCTGACAAGGGAAGTCCGTGCAAGCATGAAGCCGCGATATACTTCCTTCTTGCTGAGAACATCGACAAGGATCCCTTCCTGCTCTTTCTTCTGCATGGCAAGACGAAAGAGGAGGTTCTGTCAGGGCTGAGGGAAGCACGGGTGACGTCGCCCGGTTCATCTGACAGTAAGGAAGTTTCGGTCCTCCCCCCAGTCCCTTCTGACTCATATTACCGCATGGGCGCTGCTCTGCCTGAAGTAGGTACTATTCCCGGCCAGATTCCTGGCGATCATGAGATGAAGAAAGCCCTGTATGATCAACTGGGGAAATGTCCGGTCCCGCTCGGTGATGCTAATCTCGGCGCAGTGATTGCAGAACTCTATCCCAGGGCGGCGTGGGTCGCCGCCCGGTGGACCAAAGAGATGAACCGGTCACCAGAGACTGACTCTCCCTGATTTCTGGTATCTGTCTCCGCCACTTTCGGAGGAGTTATGCCTGTAGCCGACAGATGGGTGATAAATGGTACTCGAGGAGCGGATACCTGTCGAGTCTGAGGCAGAGGCAAGAGAGATCGTCCGGTACTTGAAGAAAGAGGGTATTCCTGCCCGTATCCTCACAAAACCACAACTGACTGTTGCACTGATCCTTGCAGGACGGTATGAGGATCTCAAGTCGTTTCTTACTGCCTGCCAGGATAAGCACCAGCAGAGAGGAGTTGGCAGTGGAGATTCTGATGAATTCCCTGTTGACTTTGATCCTTCTGTCTGGAAGAAGACACTTGAGGTTCTTGATGCTGAACAACTCGCTGTATCTCAGAGTCTGAAGGAACATCATCCTGGGGATATCATCGGCACAGTTGTCTTTCAGAGTGTGTTCCAGAAGATAAAGCCCGAAAATGAGTGTTCTCCAGATGAGTTTGCGCGAGAACTGGCAACTGTCCGCACGCTTATCTCAAACCACCTCTGCGAGATCACCCAGCAGGGTTTTGTCCTAACTAATGTAGCAGAGCCTTGTGAGGTAACCCTGTATGTCCCGTATGAGTATCCGTTCCCTCCAGAGGAAGAGGTGAGCGAGCGATATCATGTCACCTGCATCAGACACTTCAGGGGAGAGATAAGGCATGTTGTTCAGACGGGGCCTGAGATCCTTTTCCTTGAGGATATCGAGGCGTTCATCATGTTCCTATCTGATAACGGTGTTGACCCGCAATCACTTCTGAAGATCACCGAAGGGTGTATGTCCCGTCTTCGTATCACCCAGGAACTCATCAGCCAGCTCTTTGATGCCGGGGAATCATCACTTGAGGATCTCAGACTCCTCTTTGTGGATGAGATCGCAGCACGGGACGGCCAGGGGCATGTACAGGATCGCTTCGGCCTCTCTCCCGAGTATGTAGACAGCATGGTTGCTGATATGAGAAAGCTTGGACTGGTTAAGGGCAAGGATACCCGGCTCAGACCCAGCGATCCTTCGACAGTCGGTAGTGCCGGCAAACGGAAGAAGAACCAGTAGTATGCGGGTCCTCCATACCTCAGACTGGCACCTCGGATCCTCTCTCGCCGGGAAGAAGCGTTATGATGAGGAAGAAGCATTCCTCGACTGGTTGATTGGGGTTATTAGTCGCGATAGCATTGATTCCTTAATAATTGCCGGGGATATCTTTGATTCTGGAACTCCCTCAAACCGTGCGCTTGAACTCTATTACCGGTTCCTGGGCAGGGTTGGCAGAACATGTTGCAGGCACGTCCTGGTGACCGCGGGTAACCATGACTCCCCATCACTTCTGACTGCCCCTCGGGAACTTCTCTCTGTACTTGATATCCATGTTGTCGGTTCGATACCCCCGACTGTGGATGAAGAGGTCTTCATCTTCACAAACGAGGATGGCGATCCTGCCCTCGTTGTGTGTGGTGTTCCCTTCCTTCGTGATCGCGATGTCAGGATGGCAGAGGCCGGAGAGAGCATCGAGGAGAAGAGAAGCAGGCTCCTTACCGGGATAAGCAATCATTACCGGGATGTCTGTGAGGTTGCAGAACAGCATCGTCAGCGTAATGGCAGTAACGTCCCGATCCTTGCCACTGGTCATCTCTTTGCTGCCGGTGGTAACACGATTGCCGATGACGGGGTCCGGGATCTCTCGATAGGAAATCTCCTTCAGGTCAGTGCTGCAGCCTTTCCCTCCTGCATTGATTATCTTGCACTCGGGCACCTGCATCAGCCTCAAATGGTGGGAGGAGAAACAACCCGCAGGTATTCAGGCTCGCCGTTTATGATGGGGTTTGGTGAGTCTGACCGTGACAAAGAGGTTCTGATTGTTGATATCGGATCTGACCGGCCGGTATATGTAGAGCCCATGATTGTTCCCCGCATCAGGGATCTGGTGCAGATCCACGGTGATGCTGATCAGGTTAGGGATAAACTCACCGAACTGATCTTTTCAGGCAGACCTTCATGGGTTGAGATCCTGCTTGAAGACAGCGGAGCTGGTCCTTCTGTGAGAGATGAATTCTATCGGATTACTGATGGTTCTACAGTTGAGGTCCAGAAGGTGAAGATCTCCCAGAGGGCCGGATCAATCAGCAGCATCACCCAGGAGTCACTCGAAGAACTGAATCCTGAAGAGGTGTTCAGGCGTTGTATGGATGCAGCCGGGGAACCTGAAGAAAATCGGGATGGGTTGATCGCTGCGTACCGTGAAGTCCTTGCCGGCATTCTGGAGGGTGATCCGAATGCCGTTTGATTCTATCGGTAATACCTGTCATACTGGCAAAACCGGAGGTTTTGTATGCGAATTCTGATAGTACGTTTTAAAAATCTGAACTCGCTTACCGGTGACTGGGAGATCGATCTGCAGAATCCTGCCTTCACCTCATCAGGGATCTTTGCCATAACCGGTCCGACCGGCTCGGGGAAGACGACGATCCTTGATGCAATCTGTCTTGCCCTTTATGGGCAGACCCCAAGACTTGCAAACATCTCTGCGACAACAAACGAGATCATGACCCGGCATACCGGTGAGTGCTCTGCAGAGGTCACGTTTGAGTCCTCGCACGGTGTCTATAGATGCTCATGGTACCAGAACCGTGCAGGAAAAAAGCCGGGTGGAAAACTTCAACCTCCTGCTCATGAGATTGCAGATGCAGGTACCGGGAACGTCATCACCACGAAGATAAAAGAGGTGGCAGCAAAGGTCAGGGAGGTGACCGGGATGGATTTTCACCAGTTCACCAGATCGATGCTCCTGGCCCAGGGCGGATTTGCAGCATTCCTTGATGCAAAGCCTGATGATCGTGCCCCGATCTTAGAGCAGATCACCGGGACCGGAATCTACAGTGAAATATCAAAAGGGGTGCATGAACGGACCATTGCAGAACGTGATACTCTCCGGATTCTTGAAGACAAGGCCGGTGCTATCACACTCCTCACACCCGATGAGATCGGATCTCTATCCGAAGAGAAATCAAAGAAGGATAGGGAACTATCTGAACTAAATATAACAATAAAATCCCTGCAGGATCGCCTGGATCTCATTCAGCGAATCGAAGCATTACGGCTTGATGTTGGCAGGATAGAAGGGCAACAGAAGGAACTTGCTGCCAGACGGGAGGAGGCCGCCGCAGATCTCCACCGCCTTGCAATGGGCCGGAAGGCAGCCGTCCATGAGGCGGTATGGCGTTCCCTTTCTCTCCTCCGATCACGTGAGAATCAGGATTCAAAAAACCTAGAAGTTCTGCAGGCTCGATCCGCTTCCCTGCTTGAAGCCCGTGGAGTTGCTATTGAGGTTTTCAGAGCCGCCGAACTGGCACTTCAACAGGCACAGATCTCCGTTGATGAACAGCGTCCAATTATACAACAGGTTCTTGACCTTGACGGCAGGATTGAGGTGGCAACCGAATCTCTCAAATCTGCATGTATTACTGCCGAAGAACTGAAACTTCGCCGAAGAACAGGTCAGGCAGAACTCGATGGTCTCAAGGCTGAGCGAGGGGTTCTTGAGGCTGAGCGAGAGAAGGCCACATCATACCTGAATGAACATAGTGACGATGCTCTGTTGAACAGTGTATGGTCAGGGATAAGTGCCGGGCTTTCAGCATGGCAGAAGGGTAATACAGAAATCAGCGAGTTGATCATCTCCCTCGAAGAAGCTAGGCGATCTCTTACAACCGCAAGGATCCACCATGAAGGCACACAAAAGTTGGTGGTAGCAGGGGAGAAGGCACTTGCTGAAAAGAATAGTGAGATTGATACCCTGCGGCAGCAGGTTTCTGTTCTTCTTCAGGGGGTCCCCGTCGGTGAGATTCGAAAAAAAGAGGTCGATATCAGGGGGCGTATCGAACTCCTGAAGAGAATGCAGGAGATGCTCGCTTCAGAAGAGACACACCGGTCTGATCTACAAAAACTTGTTGCAGATGCCACCGCACTTGAAGCAACAAGGAAGGAGCAGGAGCGACTCAAGGCTGATCTGGTCCTGCACCAGATACGGCAGGAAAATCTTGTCGAATCAGAAGAGAAGGCTTTTCGAAGAGCGCTCCTCATCAGGGATCTCACTGAACACCGTTTACACCTGAAAGATGGAGAACCCTGCCCACTTTGCGGCTCGCCTGTTCATCCATACCGTGCTGAGATCCCGGATCTCGACGAAGATGAGTCTGGGCTGGATAAAGCGAGAGAAGATCTCAAAGAGATCATCAATTCGATCCGTGACCGGGATGTTGCCATCGCATCAGTTATCGGTGCAATAACGGCGAACCAGCAGGATCAGAACCGGATTGGAAACCTGATCAGAGACGAAACAGAGTCCTGGACTGCCGGAGCTGAAGACCTCGGGCTCGCTGTAGATGCCAAGGATCGCAGCGAACTTGTACGCCAGTTCCTTTCTGATTCTGAAAAACTGCTGAAAGAAGTCCTCCGGCAGATATCCGGATATGATGAGCGTGATCAGAAGATCCGTATCCTCGAGCAGCAGTTGAGCGTTGAAAAAGATACCCATGCGACAGTGGTAAAGGCCGAACAGGATGCGGCGTTTGCCTGCACTGCTGCTGAAACAGATGTCAGTCGTCTGCAGTCGTTAAAAGAGAAGAGTGAACTCTCTCTTGCTACACTTTCTGCAGATCTCCTAGCCTCTCTTGCAGCCTTTCAGATAACAGAGATCACACCGGGGTCTATCGGAGAGATAGAGGCTGTTCTAACCAACAGGCGTGATACATTCCTGAAGTATGAAGAGCAGATCAGTAATCTCGGACCAAAGGTTGCTGATTTTGAGGGCAGGATAAAAGGAAAAGATGATACACTCTCTTCCCTTGAAAACGAGATAACCCTGGCTGAATCAGATATCACCAGAAAAAGGGAAGCACTCTCTACCCTTCAGAAAGAACGTACCGATCTGTATGGTGAAAAGAATCCCCTGGCTGAAGAAGAACACCTGCTCCATGCGGTTCGCTCCTATGGAGAAGCGGTTGAAACTGCCAGAAAAACATTCGATGAAAAGCGGGGAGAGTGTGATACAAATGCCGGCCAGATACAATCACTCGCCACCTCTCTTGAGGAGGTAAGAAGAGATCTCGAGTCCGGAAGTGCCTCATTCCAAGAGGCAATAGTTGGCTCCGGTTTCCCTGATGAGGCTGCTTTTCAGGTTGCTCTCCTTTCTGCCCAAGACCTGTCATCGCTGGAAGCGATGGCATCAGGATTTGAGAATGAAGAGATCAGACTCAAGGCTCTGTACGGTGATAAGCATCTGGCCCTGAAACTGGCTGAAGCACAAATCGTGCCTGATGACGACGGTGATCAGGATCCTGAAGCGGGTCTCCGGGAAGCATCCGGGAAGCGTGATACGCTCCAGAAGGAGATTGTAAAGATCACCATAGACCTTGAAGAAGATCAGAAAAGGCGGGATCAGATGGCAGGTAGCCTCTCGCAGATTGATGCACAAAGAAAGGAACTGCAGAAGTGGGAGAGGCTCCATGCCCTCATCGGTTCAGCAGATGGTAAAAAGTTCAGGGTCTTTGCCCAGGGACTCACCTTCCAGATCCTGATCGCACAGGCAAACCGGCATCTGCAGGTGATGACCGACCGGTACCTGCTCAGACCTGACCCTAATGTTCCCCTTGATCTTGCAGTTGTCGATACCTGGCAGGCTGGAGATATCAGGAGCACGAAGAACCTCTCCGGAGGTGAAAGTTTTATCGTGAGCCTCTCACTTGCACTCGGGCTCTCCGGAATGGTGAGTAAAAATGTCAGGGTCGACTCCCTCTTTCTTGATGAGGGGTTTGGAACGCTTGATGATGAGGCCCTCGATATTGCACTCGGTGTCCTTTCAGGACTCTATCAGGAAGGGAAACTTATCGGGATCATCTCACATGTTCCCGCAATTAAAGAGCGGATCTCTGCTCGAATATCGGTCGAAAAACGGGGTCATGGGAGGAGTGTGATCGTCGCTCCCGGGTGCCGGCGAATAACCTGATTACGTTCTTTTATAACCTGTTATTCAGGTGGATGATGCCTGAGTTTCATGATATCGCGGTATGGGACCACCCCGATGATCTTCCCGTCCGGGTCAACCACTGGCAGAGCACGGAAATCATACCTGGTGAACTCCTCTGCCGCATCTTTTAACGTGCTCTCGGTGGTCAGCGTTATCATCTCGTATACCATGATGTCAATGAGAGTGGCATCGTCGTCTGCCTGGAGCAGCTCCTTGATATCAACAATTCCACGCAGGATGTCAGAATCATCCACGATATAGAGGTACATGATAACATCCTTGTCCCGTGCCAGACGGGCATACTCATCCCTCACTGTTCCCACCTCGGCATCGGGAGGCAGCATGATGAATCTGGTTGTGGTATAATCGAGGATGTTCTCTTCAGACTTTTCAAGGATGGATCTGACCTTCTTCGCCTTATCCGGAGTCATCGTCTCCAGGATATCCCGTGCCTCTTCGAAAGGAATCTCTTCAAGCACGTCAGCAGCCTGGCCGGGTGTCATCTCATCGATGACTGCAACAGCCTTTTCTCGTGTGAGTACTGATACGATCTCACGCTGAATAGATGGATCGATCTCTTCAAGTGCATCTGATGCAGTACTCGTATCAAGTTCAGAAAATACAACCGCACGCTGGTCCTGGTCCATATCCTCGATGATCTCTGCTATGTCAACCGGATGCATCCTTGAGAGCTTATCTTTCAGGGTCTTGATATTGAATCGTCGCTTCTCTTCTCCGGTTGCCGGTGGAAGGAGCTGGATGTCTATCCAGGGAACAAGTGTTCGCTCTTCATCCCTTCCGCTCTGAATGAACTCGGCCAGCCACTTGAACCGGTATCTGCGGAGGTATGCCATCTTGCTGAAATCAACCTCGAAGACCAGAAGTTTGTCAAACATGTTGATGATCAGGTGGAGATCATATACGAGTCTGATCTCATGATCCTCAAGGTCTATCACCTTCTTGTTCAGAATGAACTGCTGCAGGAGCATATCTTCATCTCCCGGCTCCCGTTCATACGTACTCAATGAATCTGGGGAGATCTCGATTGTTGTATTGTGAATAGAGATAACTTTCTCCCAGGGCACAGTAAGTGTGGGCTTTCCAGATCGTTGGACAACAAAGTGGGTTACTTCAGGGCACCTGAGTGTCTCGATAAGAAGCAGATCTCGCAGTCTTCCGATCTTCTTTCCGTTGACTGTCACCTTCTTGGCAAGTAATTCGGTGTAGTAGATCGAGACATTAATTGGTCGTGCGAATGACTCCCCTTCGATCATAAACGGTCTGGTCCTGGTAGATCTGATTGGTGACCTGATCACATAAGGGCTGGTATCAGGTTTTTTGAAAGAGTTTGAGGGGTTCAGAGGATCATATCTCCATTTTCCCGGGTCTGAATCCGGATGGCCTCTTCAACCGGTATGATGAAGATCTTCCCGTCTCCGATATTTCCGGTAAAGGCGCTCTCACAGAGTATATTCACGATCTCCTCTACTGCACTGTCATCAACCACCATCTCAATCTTCACTTTCGGCATGAAGTCATACAATGATTCGACATTGTACTGGTTGATCTCTTTTGATGTACCGCGGTACCAGATGTCGTAATTGATCATTGAACTGTGGCCCATGGCTTTCATGGCATTCCTGACATCGGTAATCTTTTCGGCTCTGACGAAGGCTTCCACCTTTTTCATGAGAGCGAGATCTCTTCTCTGTGTCAATATAGGTTTTGAACGTAATCTCTATTGTCGAATGGGATGTATGATACCTGATCTCTATTTATACCAGCAGGGGCATCATCCGGTGAAAACTCTGGTATTCACTCACAATTTCATAATTTCATCCATTATAGTTCCAAAAAAGAGCGTCTTTTTCACCGGTGCTTCATCCCCCATAATGGGCCACCCACCGGCCAGACAGAATGGTATCGGGTCTACTACTCCCAATCAGGGGGAGGTGTGGTTGAGAAGAAGAGGTCATGATAGTCGGAAACGATGCCACGGACAGGCGAGTCGGCTGGCATACGCCTCTCTCTGTCATCCCGGAGAATATACCTTGTGGATTGAGAATATTGAATAATCACACTTCTCTATTGAAATCAGGCATGCCGAGAATGATAGCGCCTGTCTCATAGAACCGCCTTCTGATCTCATCTGCTTCAATCCCTTTCAGAGTCAGGCTGCTGAGTCCGCTCATGAGTGCAACAAGGGCAAGTGTCATTGTCCGTGGATCTGCATCTCGCCGTACCTCACCTCTTTTTTGCAGAATGATGAGACCTGCCGTTGCCCTTTCGATGACCTTGTTCATGTGATCCTCGTGGATTTTTCTGATTGCCGGGTTTCGTGCCGAAAGAGCCAGGATATCATGTGTAAACCCAACGCGTTTTAAATCTCTGCCGAGTATGAGATCCAGCACATGAACGTAAGCATCTAGTATGGGTTCGGTTTTGAAAAATTCGATCGCCTGTCTCTCTATTTCTGCGTGAACACTCCTGACGATCTCGATAACCAGGTCTTCTTTGTTTGTGAAGTAGAGGTACAGGGTTGTCTTGCTTACGCCGATGTGGCCCGCGATGTCATCAAGGGTGGTTGCGCAGTATCCCTTTTGTGACATCATCTCAAATCCGGCTGCGATAATCTTCTTTTTTGCTTCTTCCCGGTACTCAGGGATTACCTTCGGCATAGTAAGAGTAGATAGTTAGGTCTGGAAACAATTAATTGTTCGTCCTAAAACTTACTCATTAGTAATTGTTATTAATGCACGTACCTTATGCATACTCATGAGTACTGAATTTTTTCAGGATGAACTTCTTCTGATTGTCACATCCTGGGGGCTTGGTCATGCCTGACGACAGAAAAACCCTGGCAGCACCTGATCGGATCCCTGGTATCATGGCAGGAGTGATGCTCGGACTACTTCTCGCTGCCCTGGATGGCACGATCGTCAGTACCGTGATGCCGACGATCGGGCATCAACTCCATGGAATGGAACTCTATGTCTGGCCGTTTACCGTGTACCTGCTGGCATCTACACTTGCTATCGTCATCTTCGGAAAGTTATCAGATATATTCGGGAGAAAACCGGTGTTTCTTGCAGGGATTCTGATATTTCTTGTAGGCTCGATAGGCTCAGGCCTCTCACCCGATATGATCAGCCTGATCCTCTTCAGGACAATTCAGGGGATCGGTGGAGGCATCCTCATGACAGTCTCATTCATCATGGTTGCCGAACTCTTTCCCATCTGGCTGCGTGGAAAGTACATGGGCATTCTTGCATCGGTGTATGGGATAGCCAGTATTATGGGCCCTGCCCTTGGTGGGATCATCACTGAAACAATGGGCTGGCCATGGGTCTTCTACCTGAATATACCACTCGGCGTTGTGTCACTTCTCATGATCAAGGTATGGTTTCCAGATCTCCCCCCGGTTGCCCCATCCCGGCCCATTGATTATGCGGGAATCATCTCGTTCACGGCTGCAATGGTCCCGCTCTTTCTCGGACTCTCTCTTGCAGGCTCTGTGTATGCCTGGACTTCGCCAGAGATACTCGTGATGCTCTCTGCTGCTGTTGTCTTCTCATTCCTCTTTATCAGAACACAACTGGGGGCAGCAGAGCCGATCATTGCAATCCGGATGTTTCAAAACCGGGTATACTCGATCACGATGAGCGTGGCATTTCTCTCAAATGCCATCTTCTATACAGCAATTATCTACCTGCCCCTCTTTATTCAGGATGTTCTGAAGACCGGTGCAAGTACCGCCGGGCTCGTGATAACTCCGATGGTACTCTCGATGATCCTTGCTGCACTCATCACCGGACAGATGATCTCACGCACAAGACGGTATCGGAATCTGGCATTATGCGGTTTTACTCTCATCGGGGTGTCAACCGTGATCTTTGCCCTGCTCAGACCTGATACCTCGTTTCTGGTGATCATCCTGGGTTCCATCCTGCTTGGATATGGTTCTGGAATCATGCATCCGCTCCTCTCGATCGCAGCACAGAATGCATTTACTCAGAGGGAGATTGGAGTGATCACCTCTTCATTGCAGTTCTCACGGAACATGGGAGCTACCATAATCACACCACTACTCGGTGTTATCATGTACGGTGCTCTTCATACCTCAAAGGGTTCTATAGATGTCACTGCCATATCGCCTGATCTCTTCACAGATGCGATAGCACTCGTCTTTGATGCATGCCTGGTTCTCGTGGTAATTGCCCTGTTTGCTACCTGGCTGCTTGAGGATGTACAACTGGCATCACGTACCCCTGTTGATCCTGCAAAAGCCGCTTCCCAGGATGGTTGTTCATGATCGGGAATTCCATCCTGTTGTGGGTGAGGACCCTTTTTCTGATCCTTCTCATTGCGAATGGGCTGATATTTGTTGCAAGTCTTCCTGCAATCATTGATCCTGTTTTAGCCCTGCAGATTCACAGTGATCTCTATCCTGAATGTGGAATCCATATGATCACTCTGAAGTCTGCGATCTGTTTTGGCGCCGGCCTCGCCTATCTTGTTGCAGCGTATGGGTACTATCGGCGTTCCTCACTGGTTCTTGCCGGAGTTGTAGGAGCAGTACCGTTCTTACTGCTGTATCTGATCGAACTGATATTATGGGGGTCGATTTATCCGCATGTATGGACAGGTTTCTTGATCTTCGGATTGGCAAGCATTATTATCATGACAGGCTCATGGTTCTCGATGAGAACAACCGTTTCATAATGTGAGAACTATGTTTCGCAGAGTTCCCCTTCCAGATACCATCCCCGGCCGGCTCTTCCTGACTGCTATGCCCGGAAGATATGAGCCTATCACCGAGTTTGAGGCAAGAATGTCCCGGTTATCTATCAGTCATGTTGTCTGTCTCACACCCCTTGATGAGGTTATTACCAGGTCGCCAGGATATTACGCTTCCATAACTGCAGGAGAACACCAATGGCAGTTTAATCATCTTCCGATTCCTGATTTCGGTGTTCCAGAAGATCGTAATGCGTTCCTGGAACTTATCAGGACAATGGTTGGGGTTATCGTATCCGGAGATGCAATTCTTGTCCACTGTGGGGCAGGAATCGGAAGAACCGGGACCTTTGCCATGGTACTGACTATGGCCCTCGGGTTGAACCGCCTAGAGGGTGCAGCATCTGTGCGGATGGCAGATGCAGAACCTGAAGGGATGCTTCAGCAGGCCCTGATCGACTGGTGTGAATGCGAACTTCAGAAGAAGAGCGAAATAGGAACGGTCTGAAATTCTGAGTAATGCAGATCCTTCTCATCCTTGCTCATCCGGATCAGTCAAGTCTCAACCATGCCATAGCCCTGGAAGTAAAACGGGTGCTTGAACGCGAAGGGCATGATGTAATCTTTCACGATCTCTACCGTGAAGCATTTGATCCGATTCTTCCTGCCCGGGAAATACCCCGTGATGTCCCGCTTGATCCGGTGATAACCAACCATTGTCATGAACTAGTTTATGCAGATGGGATTGTCATTGTTCACCCAAACTGGTGGGGTCAGCCACCTGCGATCCTGACCGGATGGATTGACCGGGTGATCAGGCCCGGAGTTGCGTACCGCTTTGTCGGAGACGACAGTGGTGAAGGTGTGCCTGAAGGTCTGCTCAAGGCCCGAGCTGCTCTTGTGATCAACACATCCAATACCAGTGAAGAGAGGGAAAATCAGGTCTTTGGCGATCCGCTTGAGCGTATCTGGCGTGATTGTGTCTTTGGCCTCTGTGGAGTTCATGATTTTCACCGCCAGATACTCCGGATTGTCGTAACCAGCACTCCTGAACAGAGGATAGCATGGATCAAAGGGGTAGGTGATCTTGCAGTCCGGATTTTTTCGGATGCATAAAAACCTGTAGAGCAGTAAAGTTCTGTGTTCTGAAGATCAAAAAAGATGATTATTCCTGTGGTTTCTGGTCAGGTGCAGCAGGGATTGCCTGCAGATACATCCGGTAGTACTCATCAAACCAGTCAGCCTTTTCAAGACCTCCAAGTTCAAGTGGAGAGGCCCATCGGTATTCATCATGTTCACCGCTGATTGCAAGCCCTCCGCTGACCATCGATCCTATCATAACCAGGTGGACAACCCTCCATTCTTCGGTCTCCTGCATGGCAGTTCCTGCAGCGGTGTGAATCACCACCTGAAACCCTGTCTCTTCAAGCACTTCACGCTGTAATGCAGCATCAAAAGGTTCCCCCTGGTCTATTTTTCCTCCCGGAAGCTCCCATTTTCCCGGATTCGTCTTTGATGAGCGGGATCGTTTCAGCACAAGGATATGCCCCTGTTGATCGAAGAGAACGATCCTGACTGAAAGAGCGAATGCTTTTGGTGCCATACTACAAGGTCACCCATGGCCCGGATAATAATTACGTTTCAACCTGGTATAAAAAAAGAAATAATTGCCTGTAATGAGTAGCTTATCTGTTGGTATTACCAGAGTCCGGAGTGTGCACCCTTATTGGTGTAACTTTGGGTGTATGGGTCATATGAAGCACCATCTTCTGACCCGGTTTTTTGAATCGGCATCGTGTAGAGGTTTGCTCCTGGATACCTGGATTTTATCTTGTCCCAGGTTGTTTTTGCGGCCTGATAATACTCGGTTGCGTCATCGTATAATGAACTGTCAGCAGTCACTGGCGAGTAGTAACTTCCTCCAAGACTTGAAGCATCTTCGTACTCATCTCCCGCCTTCCAGGTGTAGTAGATGAATGCATTGATGTCGGTGGCATTGCTGTAGAGATCAGGACTGATGTTCATCTTGGAGAGTTTTCCCTGGGCAGTCCTTAGGTCAATGAGTGTTGTCCCGGTTGGAAGAGTCTTGTTTGAAAGTCCGTAAATTGTTGTATTTGCCTGCTCGAGAAACTCCTTGTCCTGGTATGGTCCGGAAGCAGGTGATGGTTTCAGGGAGAATCCGACCATCGGAAGAGCAGAGGCCTGCAGTGGCAGCAGGCAGACTGCACAGAGACCGATGATGAGCAGTAACGCGGTTCTGTTGATCATAATATCCGCTCACGTTAACCGGGAATGGTGATAAGGTTTCTCGGAGCGATTATGAGGGGGGGAAATCATATGCCAATACGTATTATTTCCGACTCACATGGAAAGGAACCATATGTGTTGTTATTCACATTATGGTCTCATGAAAAGCCAAGATAACTTGCCATGACCAATTATCTTTGTGTTTCCGGGATGTTTATCAATCTATGGCGCACTCAAAAACACATATTATTTCGACAGTGCCAGCATATTATATTTGGGAAAATACATGAAATTCGGATCTGTAGTTCTTTTAACAATAATTGCCCTTGTGGCACTAACCGGGTTTGCAGTGGCCGACCGGTTGCCAAACCAGACGCCTGAAAACCAGGTATTCTCTATTGACACTGTAATCGATGCAACCGGTTCTGTTGATGCCGGAACAAAGATGGACTGGGTCATTACAACTCCTGGAGCAATAGAGACCGGGGTTCTTGCCCACCATAATGATGATTCATATCTCTATCCCCAAGGAAAGGTGATATCTGATACCCAGTACCGCGATTCCATCCTTACCAACGGCGGAAAACTTGCAGAAAACAAGAACTTTGACTTCACCACAAAGGATCAGTCGAATGGTCTTAACAATATTGATGCGTCAAAGGTTCTGACCTATGGCAGCACCGAAGGTTCACACCTGGTCGGAGAAGAGGAATATACTCTTGATGTCGCCGGGGAAGCGAAGAGAGCTGATGACAATATTCGGTGTGTCTTTTCGACAAATCATGGGAAGTGGCTTCCTCCGTTTTGTAACATAGTCTCTGCGAAGAGTGCCCTTATTAATGTAAACAGTGCACAGATCTCAACCAAGGGGGTAATTCGAGCAGTTGCTGCAACTAATGATATTCCTTCTGAAATAAACTACCAGATCGCAATCACACCTGATGCAAACTCAGGGAGTGGATTTGCAGAAGGTATAGTGAAGACCACCTATGCAGGCAGTGTGATAGAAGGGAGAGATATTGGCTTATATTCTACAGGTAATTATGCCAAATATAACGCAACAGATCCTGAAGGAACTCCTAGAACCTTTGATGTCTATCGTGGGTGGAGAACTGATGGATCTGCATACAAACCATCCGCAACCAACAGCTGGAAAGACTCCACCACAGTAACCGGTGGCATCAAGACCTTCCAGAAGGCCTTTGGCTACCAATCTGGTTTCATAGTCTGAATCTGATTGTGTAGAATAAAAGACTTCGGTGTTTCCCCTTTTTTTGAAAGTCAGCCAGAGATGGATTCCCTGAATTTTTCTGTTCCCCTCTTGGTATTTAGGCGGTACAGATATAAATATTTAATAAGGTATTTATCCTCAACTCGCTGATACACTCTTTCATGTCGAGAGTATCGGCATATCATGTAGGAGGAAATACATGAAGTTCGGATCTGTAGTTCTTTTAACCATTATTGCCCTTGTGGCACTAACTGGGTTTGCAGCAGCGGACCGGTTGCCAAACCAGACACCTGAGAACCAGGTATTCTCTATTGATACTGTCATTGATGCAACCGGTGCTGTCGATGCTTCATCCAAGCTGGACTGGGTTATCACAACTCCTGGTGCAATTGGGACTGGGATTCTTGCTCAAACTACTATCGTTAATAACCGCGATGCATATGGTTACCCTCAAGGAAAAGTAATTGCTGATACCCAGTATCGTGATTCAATCCTTACCAACGGTGGAAAACTTGCTGAGAATAAGAACTTTGACTTCAGTTCTAAGGATCAGTTAAATGGACTAAACAATATCGATGCTTCTAAAGTTCTGACATATGCCAGCACTGAAGGCTCGCACTTAGTTGGTGAGGAAGAGTACACCCTTGATGTTGCCGGGGAAGCGAAGAGAGCTGATGACAACATTCGTTGTGTCTTCTCAACAAATCATGGGAAGTGGCTTCCTCCATTCTGTAACATTGTCTCTGCAAAGAGTTCTCTTGTTAATATGAACAGTGCCCAGGTATCAAGCCAGGGGACCATTCGGACTGTAGCAGCAACCGATGATATTCCGGCAGAATTGAACTATCAGATTGCGGTTACTCCTGATGCAAACTCCGGCAGTGGCTTTGCAGAAGGTACTGTCAAGACTACTTATGCAGGTAGTGTCATGGAAGGTCGCGACACAGGTCTGTATGCAAATGGGCTATACTATCCTGAAGGAACACCTTATAATTGGGACAGCAATACCGCTACTGCGCCTTTTGAAACTTGGGGCTACTATCAGGATGGCGCTGAATTCAAGACTTCAGCAACCAACAGTTGGAAAGATTCTTCCGCGGCAACTGGTGGCATCAAGACCTTCCAGAAGGCCTTTGGTTACAAGTCTGGGTTCTTTGTCTAAAACTAACTGAAGAAGGGATACCTTCCCTTCTCCGATCTTTTTTCCCTCATCAGGTCTATCAGTACATATTCTATGCTCTCCTTTCTCTCTGATCTTACTGCACGGCTGATGCGGGTTGGTGATGTACAACGTCAGAGTTTCCTCCACTTTGGGACGAGTGTCTCGGTTATGATTCTCGGGTTTCTCTCCACGATGGCCATCACCCATCTCACCAGTTCACCTTCTGTCCCGGGTGGTCTCTTTCTCTTCCTCTCATACCTGGGAATATTCAGCCTGATCAGCAGCGGCGGGCTTGGAGGGGCAGCGATCACCTACATGAGCAGGGAAAAACAGCGGGTTGAATACTTCTCTGCCTACCTCGCCTTACGGCTTCTCCTGCTTGTGGCTTCGCTTCTGTTTCTGGTTCTGCTCTCACCCTACTTCTATGATCTATCAGCGACCGGACTCTTCCCGTGGCTTCTCGGTGCGGTTGCTGTAACATCACTCTCTGATATTGCAGGGACATGGGTGTACGGGACCGGCAGAGCAGGTTTTTTGCAGATCAGCACCCTGGTCAACAACCTCATCAGGATCCTTGTCCAGATCCTGGCTGTCGTGGGAGGATATGGGGTTGCAGGACTTGCGGGAGGAGTTGTTGCAGGTCTTGTTGCCGGGCTTCTGTACCTCGTTCCCCTTTGCAGGATTAGGCCGATCAAGTTTACAGCCCGGTCAGCAGAGGACCTGATCCGGTTCTCATTCTGGTCTCTTCTTGCGTCCGGCGGGATGGTTCTGTATGGAAATATCGACACAATCCTGCTTGGGTACTTTGGCTCAACCAGCGATGTCGGGCTCTACCGTATCTCTCTTCAGCTTGCCTCGTTCTCACTCTTTACGGCACTTGCGTTGCAGACGATTCTGTACCCGAAGTTTGCTGCCTGGCAGCACGAAGGCAGACGAGATCTGATCTCAGCATATCTTGCCAGTGCCTTCTCGTACTCACTTCTTCTTGCCCTACCGGTCTGTATCGGGGGCTCGCTACTGGGAGGCAGTCTCCTCTACTTCCTCTACGGATCACCGTACCAGTATGCCTGGCCTGCCCTGGTTCTGCTTCTCGCAACACAGGTTGCATATGTCTTTGTGTACCTCTGGTCAATGACCCTCGGTGCCCTTGGAATGCCCAGGTTTAGTGCAATGGCCGCCCTGATCGCCACAGCTGTAAACATTCCCCTGAATCTGATCCTCATTCCCGACCTTGGCATAACCGGTGCTGCCGCTGCAATCCTTATCACTGTCGTCGTTCATGCCTGCTCTGCCTATCTGTACCTGAAACCGCATATCAGGCTGACACCAGATTTCAGGGCACTTCGATCGATCATTCTTGCATCGGTAATCATGGTAGTCGGTGTTTCTGCTTTTATCGCGGTGATCCCCCCTGTAACTGTATTTGTCGTTGCTGCAGCGGTCGGGCTTGGAGGTGTGATCTATCTCCTCACCCTGATCAGGCTTGAGCATGGTATTGACTCAGCACTTCGCAGAATGATGCAGGAGATGGGCATTGTCCTCCCTGAATGGCTCTGACCTGTCCTTCCCTTTACAGATTTTCCTCCGAAGCGGCATCCATATCTTCTATAGGGGTAAGACAATAGAAGATGAATAGGAATGTACTGTATGCCATTGTCATCGTGATCTCTCTGACGTTCATGGCAGGATGTACATCAGGGCCTTCTCCGGGCTCACCTTCTCCTGCTCCTTCCCAGGTACCATCACCGGTTCCTTCAGTGCCGCTGGTTACTGTGACTGGTACACAAACCCCTGCTCCGCTGATGTCTTCATCAGACACCCGGCCGGTTCAGACCACATCTCCTGGACCCTCCCTCTCACCGGTGCGGACGATCATGCCGGACCGGACCCAGGAGCCTCTGGTTGCGTTTCGCGATGTGGTTCTTCTCTCACTTGATAACCTGCAGTCAGCAAAAGAGGGTCTTCTTCTCACGTATCGCACCGGTGACATGGCTCGGGTACAACAGAAAGCTGAAGAGTTTTCCCTGATGGTCCGGCGGAGCAGCGAGCTTTCAAACGTTCCGACAAAGATGGACTATGTCAGGCTTAACTACTACGACTACATCGATCAGACGGGGCAGTATGCCAAAAGTTTCAAGGATGGTGCAGACCGGTATCTCGCATCAGATAAGGCTTCAGCCACCTCACTCTTTGAAGCAGGTATCATGGCAGCAGACCGTGCTGATATTTCTGACAAGCGGATAAGAACCTTTTTGAGTGAACATGTTTTTCAGGTTCAGATAAACCAGACCTGAGCATGGATTACATCTAGCCCTCCTCTTTTTGACGAAGTATTCACCAGCTTGATCTATTCTTCATGACGTATGTCTGGATCCGGGCGAACAGATCGATTCACTTATTGTGGGATAAGAGAAATGGGATACTACCAACTGCATCCCTCCTGGTGCAGCAATCTCAATACGTCGATATCATGAGAGATAGGTTTGAAAATTGTCTTCTAAACGGCAGGATCATTCCTGTAGCGCCAGACTGGGAGATAATCCTTCTTGAGTTGTCTGAAGCAGACCGGGATCTTACTGCTTCACAGAGGGCAGATACTCATCACGACAGTAAGTGGGCCATCATCACGGCATACTCGTCCATGTATCATGCGTATCGATCCCTTGTTATGGTGAAGGGATTTCAGGAGAAGAGCGAGGCATGCCTCCGTGAAGCTCTGGATGCCCTGTATGTAGAGGAAGGAACACTAGATCCTGCTCTGCTTGCCGGATTCAGGGAAGCAAAACGCATGTATAATCAGGCACTCTATGATGGTGTTTACAGCGAGCCATCAGCACGATGGATGATAGAATCTGCAAAAGCAATACGTGAAGCGGTACGATTTCTGATCCCTCTATGAGCATCTTACGGTTCATATAGGCCGTGATGCCGTCTCAGATAGTTTCTCACCTTCTCTGACTCTATCCATCCCTTATCCAGTTCATCAATAATTTTATCAATAGCGATGACCTGTGTCTGGATCTGATCTCTGGTGCTGGCTTCAAAATCTTCAGCAAGAATATCTATCACGGTCAGGGGGTTGCGTATCTTGTCGTTGAGTGCGGCGAGTGTACCCATGTTTTCGTCAATCTGGTGAATCGCATCCCGCAGTTTCTGTTCGCTCTTCTTGCGTTCTGATATGTCACGAGCGATTGAGAGGAGCAACCTTCTCCCTCTGAATGTAAAGAGGTGTGAACTGACCTCCATGGGTATCTTCTGGTTTGTTCTTGTGATATGGAGAACCTCATACATCGCATGCCCGGTCTTGTATACTTCTCGAACCTGCTCCCTGTATTTGCTCCAGCATTCCTCTGAAAGGATATCCCAGGGTGTCAGGCAGAGCATCTCATCGTAGGTGTATCCAAGGATCTCGTATGCTTTTCTGTTCACATTGAGAAAAGGGACTGGAAACATGTCCGGGTTGAAATCGTAGAGATATATGGCATCGTTAGCGTTCTCAAAAACCGCCCGGAACCTCTCCTCGCTCTCGCGGAGGGCCTCTTCCATGGATCTCCGCTCCTGGACTTCCGCGAGTAACTCAGCATTTAAAGATTCAAGATCCTCAGTCCTCTCCTTGAGAACCTGATTCACATTCTCAAGCTCTATCAGTCTCTCCTGAAGTTCAGGGTAATAGTTCTTCCTGACTGATGATTCTCCAAGCCCGATGATCTTCTGTCTCTGGCTCTTCCAGTCCGGAATCTTATCAGAGTGCTCTGGCATAAATCTGCTCTATATCCCTGATATCAGGTTCTCTCGGGTTCGTTGCCATGCAGGGGTCATGGATTGCGTGTATGGCAAGCCGGGGAATACTCTCCGAAGAGATCCCAATCTGACTGAACCGCTCTACAATCCCGGCAGACTCCCTCAGTCTTTTCAGGGTTTGTATCAATTCAATTCTGCATTGTTCGTGATCTGAAGATCTGTATTCGATCCCGAGTGCCCTGCCGATGTCGAGGTACCGGTCAGGACATGCTTGAAAGTTAAACTCTATCGCACTCTCAAGCAGAAGGGCATTGCATTCACCGTGAGGAAGATCGTACTCACCTCCCAGGCTATGGGCCATGGCATGAACGATACCCAGACTCGCATTGGAGAATGCAAGGCCTGCAAGGAGACAACCGAGCAGGGTCTGGTACCGGTAATGCAGGTTTTCAGGATGCTGGTATGCAAGAGGAAGGTAAGTGCTCATGATCCTGATCGATTCAAGGGCATGGATATCTGTAACCGGTGAACTGGCGTTTGAGACATAGGCCTCGATACTGTGTACGATGGCATCCATCCCGGTATGGGCGGTGAGACTCTGCGGGAGTGTGGTGAGAGGGATCGGATCGATCAATGAGATGTCAGGAACAATCTTCTTACTGATGATGGTGATCTTGACTTTTTTCCTGCTATCATTGATGATTGCAAACTGTGAGACATCTGCAGCTGATCCTGCAGTTGTCGGAATACAGATGAGTGGGGGAGATGGTGCCGGTATGTTGTCCACACCCTCAAAATCTAGGATGTGGGAGTGATTTGATACGACAATACCGATCCCTTTTGCACAATCTATCGGGCTTCCTCCTCCGATGGCAACAAGGGCATCACACCCCGCCTTATGGTAGAGTTCTGCCCCTTTCATCACCTCAAAATCCCGGGGATTAGGAAGGACATCTGAAAATATGGTATATCTGATCCCTTCGGCGGTTAGACTTTCAAGGATCGAATGAATCCAGCCAGCCTTGAGCATCTGCTCATCGGTGACTATCATCACATGAGATACGCTGTAATTTTTCGCGTATCTACCGGCAAGAAGCCTGGCGTCATCACCGATTATGAACTCAGGTGCAACGAACTTTCTCAGTTCATGCCTGATATCTGTCATCAGGTATACCCCCCCATCATCATGCCGTAATGGTTATAGTTGACTCCGTACCATATAAGTGCAACTCATTCGTTTCTGAAAAAGCACGGATATAATCCCTTCCTTCCCGTTTTGATGAAATTATTAAATCATTACACATCATAGTCAGTTTCATTCGGATCTTAACAGGTGGTAAGGATGGATTATAACCGTGACTCCGGAACAATGCCCGGTAAGGGCAGTTTGTTGTCTAATGAAATCATTCAGTTTCATGATCAGGTCAAAGCAGGGAGCATAACCTCTGTTTCAGCGATCCCTCATTTTTCAGATCTTGATCCTGATCAGGATACTGCCCTTCATGCTCTTCTTTCAGAGTTGATTGAACGGACAGTTTCACTTGAGCACCAGGTTGCTGAATCAGGCTCAATTCTCGATGCTGTTCCATATCCGATTCATGTCACTGATAATGACATGAAATGGACATACATGAATAAAGCGTTTGAAACGCTTCTTATCGAGAACAAGGTTATCAAAACCCGTGAGTCCGCGTATGGCATGCCGTGTCGTACCGCAAATGCAAATATCTGTGGCACTGACGAGTGTGGTATTCACCAGCTCCAGACTTCAGGTAAGAATGAGACGTACTTTGACTGGCTGGGAGCATCCTGCAAGCAGACTACCGCCCCGGTGCTTGATGCAGACGGCAACAAGGTAGGATATGTCGAGGTTGTCCATGATCTCACCGAGCAGATGAACCAGATCGCGTATTACCAGTCTATTCTGGATGCAGTCCCGTATCCGATCCATGTCACCGATACGGACATGAAATGGACGTACCTGAACAAGGCGTTTGAGAAACTCCTGATCGAGAATAAGGTCATCAAGAACCGCGAGTCTGCCTATGGAATGCCCTGTCGCACTGCGAATGCAAACATCTGCGGTACAGACGAATGTGGTATTCACCAGCTCCGGACATCAGGCAAGGACGAGACGTACTTTGACTGGCTGGGAGCATCATGCAAACAGACAACCGCCCCGGTGCTTGATGCCAAAGGGGGTACTGTCGGATATGTTGAGGTTGTCCACGATCTCACCGAGCAGATGAACCAGATCGCATATTATCAGTCAATTTTGGATGCAGTTCCGTATCCGATCCATGTCACCGACAACGACATGAAATGGACGTATCTGAATAAGGCGTTTGAAAAACTCCTGATCGAGAACAAGGTCATCAAGAACCGTGAGACTGCGTATGGTATGCCGTGTCGTACTGCAAATGCGAACATCTGCGGTACAAATGAGTGCGGTATCAACCAGCTCCTGACCACTGGTAAGAATGAGACATACTTTGACTGGCTGGGAGCATCCTGCAAGCAGACAACCGCCCCGGTGCTTGATGCCAAAGGAAGCAGGGTGGGTTTTGTCGAGACGGTGCAGGATCTTACCGAGCAGATGAACCAGATCGCGTATTACCAGTCTATTCTGGATGCAGTTCCGTATCCGATTCATGTCACTGATAATGATATGAAATGGAAGTACATGAACAAGGCGTTTGAGAAACTTCTCATCGATAATAAGGAGATCAAAGACCGCGACTCTGCATACGGCCTTCCATGTCGTACCGCTAATGCTAATATCTGTGGCACTGGTGATTGTGGTATCCACAAACTCCGGACAACTGGAAAGAATGAGACGTACTTTGACTGGCATGGCGCCTCATGCAAGCAGACTACTGCTCCGGTTCTGGATGCCAGAGGTGATGCGGTCGGGTATGTCGAGACGGTACAGGACCTGAGTGAGCAGGTTAGTTTGATCTCTTTCATGAAGACAGAGGTGGAGAGGGTTACAAAAAACCTGCAACTCCTCTCTACCGGTGATCTCAATCTGAACCTGGAGATCACAAAGGCAGATTCCTATACAACTGAAGCACACGATGCATTTGTTACGATCAATGAGAATCTTCAGAAACTGACAAAAACTCTTGAGATGTTGGTCTCTGATGTAGAGACACTTTCAGAAGCTGCAGTGGCAGGTAACCTGGAGATCAGGGCAGATACTGCTAAACATCTCGGAAAATTCAGGACAATCGTGGAAGGAGTGAACTCAACCCTTGACAGCGTTATAGTTCCAGTGAAAGAAGCACTCCGTGTCTCAAAAGAGTACTCCCAGTATAATTTCAAGGCACGTGTAGATCCGGGGCTGAAGGTCGAAGGTGACTGGATTGAGTTCAAGGATGCACTCAATGACATCGGTTCACAGATCGCAGGTGCGGTCGGCCTTATTAATAACCAGCTCCTTGACCTCGCCTCAAATGCAGAAGAAGCAACGGCAAGCATTGAGGAGGTCTCGGCAGGAGCCCAACAGATCGCCCATAATGCAGGTAGTGTCAGTTCGAACGCTGCAGAAGGTGAAGATGGGATTGTTCAGGTCCTTAAGGCCATGGAAGATCTCAACATCACGGTCGGTGAGGTCTCCCGCCGGGCCGAACAGGTCTCAACCACGGCTACACTTGCGAACGACTACTCCAAAAAAGGTGTTGAACTTGCCGAGCAGTCAGAAGGTGCGATGCAGGAGATCAGGCGTTCTTCAGAAGAGGTTGCCCAGATCGTCACCGATATCAACCGCCAGATGGATGAGATCGGAAAGATTGTCCGGTTGATATCTGATATCGCAAACCAGACCAACCTTCTTGCCCTGAATGCGGCCATCGAAGCAGCAAGGGCCGGAGAAGCTGGTCGGGGATTTGCCGTCGTTGCAGCAGAGGTCAAATCACTAGCCCAGGATTCACGCCAGTCTGCTGAGAACATTGCAGACATGATTGCAACACTCCAGGACAAGGCACGAAAGGCAAATGATGCGATGGGGAAGGCTGGATCTGCCGTTGAGCAGGGAAGCGCCTCACTTGCCCAGACTCTTGGTTCATTTAACCAGATCGCTGTGTCGATTGATGAGATCACCACAAATGCAACCGATGTAGCCTCAGCTTCAGAGGAACAGGCTGCTTCGGTCGAAGAAGTTACAGCCAGTATTCACGAGGTTTCAGGCCTTATCCAGAACACCACGAAAGATGCCGGTGATGCTGCCGCTGCAACCGAGGAGGCATCAGCCTCAATCGAGCAGATCAGTAAGATCGTCAGCAATGTAAGCGGAATTGCTGATTCTGTGTCACGTGAGATGTCAAAGTTCAAGGTCTGACATCAAGCCACTTTTTCGTTTTGTGATCTCTATCAAATCTGAAATCACTATCTTTTTCTTCTGACCATGCCTCTTTTCTCTATGATCAATCGCCAAACATGGTTTCATCTCCTGATCCTCATTGTGATTCTCCTTCTCTTCACTCCGGTGCAGGCACGTGATACAAATCATCCCACTCCTGAAGAGATCAAGATGGCAGGGAGTTTTTATCCTAATACCGCAGTCTCCCATATCTATCATGCGAATATCAACCCACGATGGATCAGCAATGATTCATTCTGGTACATGGATCAGGGAAAGCAGACAACGATGTTCTTCCTTGTGAATGTCTCACAGAATGCGAGGTTGCAACTGCTTAACACTGATCGGCTGGTTGCCTCTCTCGTGAATGTGAGCGGAACAGAGATTGATCCTGCTCACCTACCTATAACCAATCCTGCCCTCTCACCTGATCTCGGTTCGATAAGGTTTGATGCATTTGGAAAAACATGGTCCTGTGATCTCTCGGTGTATCACATGACTGATATCACGCCTCCTCCAGTCGTCAGTGCCGGAATTCCATCCCCTGATCAGCGGCACATCGCGTATATCAATGGCAGTAATCTGGAGCTCTATGACTCCACAACAAGGCTCTCGTCTCCACTCACAACCGATGGGACTACAGATTATTTCTATGGCAAACGCTCTGATACCGTACGGTATCCGGTTACAGAGGCAAGAACCAACTCATCACCAACTCCGTTCCTGGTCTGGTCACCTGATTCAACAAAGATCAGGACTTTTAAAGTTGACCAGAGGAACGTCAGTCCGTACTACCTCGTGCAGAATGTCCCTGAAGATGGTTCGATCAGACCGATCCTGTATACGTACCGGTTTGCAACTCCTGGAGATGCTGCCGTCCCGGAGTATGAACCCGTAACAATCGATATCATCACCAGGCAGGTAACACCGGTCCACTGGGCCTCCCAACCTGAAACTACCATGATGGATACTGATGAAAATGTCCTCTCAAAGTGGAGTAGCACCGGTGATCGGATCTACACTCTGTATCTTGAACGGGGTGAGAAGACACTCCGGCTGCTGGAGGAGAACCCTGGATCCGGTGATGTCCGCGAGATTCTGAATGAGACCGGAGAGACATACCGGGAAGTCAACCTCCAGTATGCAACAACTCCGAACGTCGCCGTGCTGAATAATTCGGATGTCATCTGGTTCTCTGAGCGTGATGGATGGGGACATCTCTACCGGTATAATGCAAACGGCACTCTCCGGAACCAGATCACATCAGGTCCGTGGGTAGTTCGTGATCTGCTCGCAGTCGATGAGAACATATCCACGGTTTATTTCACCGCCAGCGGAAAAGAACCGGGAAATCCATATTACAAGTACCTCTACCGTGTCGGTCTTGATGGATCCGGCCTCACACTCTTAACTCCGGGAAATGCTGATCACGAGGTAACGCTCTCACCGGATATGAGCACATTTGTCGAGGCGTACTCAAGGGTTGATCTCCCCACAGTCACTGATCTCAAGTCTATTGATGGAACTCTTCTGATGCATCTTGGAGCAGCCGATGATTCAGAGCTGAAAAGCCAGGGATGGGTTCCGCCAGAGCGGGTAACCTTCAAGGCCCGTGACGGTATGACTGACCTGTACGGACTCGTCTTTAAGCCGACTGACTTTGATCAGACAAAGAAATATCCTGTTGTGGATATCGTCTACCCGGGTCCGTATACGATTGTAACCGCAACACAGTACCCTTCAGATTTGGGATGGAACTCAAAGATCTTCTGGACAAGCCAGATGCTGGCCGAACTCGGATACGTGGTGGTGACTATGGACGGGCTTGGAACCGCATACCGGTCAAAGTCATTCCATGATATGAGTTATGGAAACCTGAGTGACTGCGGACTTCCTGATCATGTTTCCGGTATTACACAACTGGCTTCCCGGTATTCCTGGATGGATCTCAGCCGGGTTGGGATGTACGGAAAGTCGGCCGGGGGATTCATGACAGCCCAGGCGATGCTGACGTATCCTGACTTCTTTAAGGTGGGTGTTGCTGCATCAGGCGATCAGGACTGCCGCCTGTATGGGTCGTTCTGGGGAGAGAAGTATGAAGGATTTCCGGTCAGTGAGCGGTATCTGGAGCAGGTTACCGCCAGCAAGGCGGCAAACCTTACCGGGGATCTGCTCCTTCTGACCGGTGATATGGATGACAATGTTCATCCCGCGATGACCATGCAACTCGCAAGCGCCCTGGAAAAAGCCAACAAGACCTTTGATATGTTCGTGTTTACGAATAAGAATCATGATCTGAATTATGATCCCTACTACCTCAGAAAGATGATGAAGTACTTCGTGGATAACCTCTAGGATGGGAAATAATGAGTAACAATATCAATCAGTCTTTGGGTGAAAATGTCGGAAAGTTTTCAAAAAATCTTTATCGATCTCTCTCTCTATGTCTCTTACTTTGTATCCTTCTTTTGAATTCGGTTTCAGGTGAGGTAACTACCCCTTCTACTCCTGATGGCTCATGGACGATTGAACAATACAGGAGTAGTAATGGTGATCTGGTCTTCCCGCTCACCGGAAATCCCATGTCTATAGTATTCCATGATGAGATTATTTCAATAGCGGCCGGATGCAGTAATTATACTGGACAGTACACCGCAGCTGGTGGTGCCATGATAATTCCACGTCCTGTTACCACGGATGAAGCATGTGACACTTCAGGTAGTACCCAGGCAACTGCCTTCATAGAGTCTCTAAAAGATACAGCATTATTTCAAGTGAACTCATCACATCTCCTGTTATATGATGACGATGAGGAACTCCTTATCTCTCTTATCACAAAGTAAAAAGGCTGTCTTCCATATACCTCCAGTCCTGGAAGTATATGGTATTGTGATTCATAGGTCCGTACAATGAACCTTCTATCTTTTTAGAATGTGATGCTGTTACTCATCAAACTGCAGAAACAACCACATATCTCCTCAATGGGTCTTCGGTATCAATAATCAAAAATTCTGATCTCCGGAAAAATGATGGGCCTGTTAATCTTGAGTTAAAAAAGAATGATGGCGGAACCCTTTCGATGAGGGGTTTTTCTTTATAATAAAGTCCAAAAATTGAGGTTGGTAGAGAAAAAACCCTGTTTCACACATATTTTTGATTTGGATGACATTACCTGTTATCTGTATGTGCTGAAGTTTTTCTAAAAAATATAGTTATTTTTCTATCAATCGATACGATTCGATATCTATTGGGTTCTTCATGTTGGATCAAAATTTCTTTGATTTCCCTATCAAAAAAGTATGTTCTCATGCGTGTCAGCACGTAGCGATGAACTATTGTCTCGTAATCGCAGATCAAATAATCTGAAATCTCACACTTTCTCAACTTGGTTTTATTCTTCAGTTACCCATATGGAGTATACATGGGTGAGATAAAAATTGTCGGGACTGCTCATGTCTCGGCAAAAAGCGTCGATGAAGTCAGAGAAGCTATCGAACAATTTCATCCAGATATTGTTGCCGTAGAACTGGATCAGGGAAGAAGTAAAGCCATCAACAAGGAAGGTACTACCCCGTCTGTTGATGATGTCCTTGAACTCAGGAATTTTGATCAACTTCTCATTCAATGGCTTCTCTCATATATTCAACGAAAAATCGGTCTTGATGTCGGTGTAGAGCCCGGGGCTGAAATGAAAGCCGCAATGGCTGAAGCTCAGGAGAGAGGACTCAGAGTAGAACTGGTAGATCGAGATATTAAAGTTACCCTCCTCAGATTCTGGCAGTCTCTTGGTTTTATCGGAAAGATCAAGATGGTGGGATCACTGATCTTCTCGATAGCCGAGGTGGAGAATATTGATGCCGAGGAGATTGAAAAACTCAAAAATGAGGATATGCTTGAAGTCATCATGGGCGAGTTTAAAAAATTCTCTCCTAACGGAGCACGGGCCCTTATCGATGAACGTGATGCTTATATTGCACATAATCTGATAGATCTCAAAAATGAGGCTGATCATCGGATTCTTGCAGTAGTTGGAGCAGGCCATATGCAGGGGATTACCCGGTACCTTCAGGATCCCTCATCACTTCCATCCAGAGAATCACTTGTTAAGGAGCCCAAAAAATATCCCTGGACTCTTATCATTGGAAGTTGTGTCACTGCTCTGTTCTTTCTCCTCCTCGCCTCAATTGCATGTTCGGGAGTTGGCCTGGATGTTCTCCTCCGTGCCTTTCTCTTCTGGGTTCTGATTCATGGGGCACTATCTGCAGGTGCAACCCTTGCAGTCCGGGGCCATCCCTATTCGGTGATCACCTGTTTCTGTGTTGCCTGGATGACATCGTTAAATCCACTTCTCCATGCCGGATGGATTGCAGCATATGTCGAAGCGAAGGCACGAAAACCTCCGGTCTCTGATTTTAAGAGAATTTACGAAGCGACTTCACTTACAGAGTTATTTCAGATTCCATTATTTAAAGTAGTACTCGTAGCATCTGTGGCAAATCTGGGAAGTTTTCTGGGAACGATTCTGTATTTCATGTTCCTGTTCCCGGTTCTCGGTGTGGATCCTGTGGTTGTCATCTCAACCGGGTTACATAATATTCAGGCTGCTATCACCGGTTTATTATAATTTTTTGAGACTCTTTTTTCAGAGATATTATATTCATGGAGTCTTGCAGTTGATGAGATGATTCATAGATCTGCCGCATCAATGGTCGCAATAACTGCAAATCTGTCTCACCAAAAGGGCATAGTCCTACAGATGAGCATGGTGAGAGATGAACCCGAAGGTTCAGGGTATCAACCAATCAGGCTTTAAATAAAGGGGATTATACTCTGAATCTTCCCATTTCATTATTGATATGATCAGTTGCCTGGGCTACAACTGATACTGATCTGGTGATCTGATCAAGAGCAGCAGATGTCTCTTCAGTGGCAGCAGCTGAAGAGACAGCCTCTTCAGCAGTTTTCTTGACCCGTTCCTCAAGCTCATGAACACTTGCCGTAATCTCCTGCACTGCTGCAGCCTGTTCTTCTGCGGACCCAGCGACTGTAGATACAAGTTCTGATATCTGTTCTACCTGGGTTACGATCTGAGAGAAGAGATCAAGGGTTTCATTGACAGCCTGGTTTCCTGACGTCACTTCAGTGGAAGATTTACGCATGGCATTTGAGGCATCTTCAGACTGGTGCTGTAATGTTGTGATCATGGTTGTAATTTTCTCTGCTGACAGCTGAGATTCAATAGCAAGGGATTTTACTTCATCAGCAACGACTGAGAACCCTCTTCCTGCTTCACCTGCCCGTGCAGCTTCGATTGCAGCGTTAAGGGCAAGGAGGTTTGTCTGGTCAGCAATATCACTTATAATCCGGACAATCTGTCCAATCTGTTCCATCTGTCCGGACATCTCACTCATTGTCTTGCTGCTCTCATCAATCGATGAAGTGATGTTCCTCATCTTTTGCTCTGCCTGTTTCGCCAGGATTGATCCTTTGGTTGATAATTCATCAGTAGTCCGGGTAACTGATGCAACTGTGTCAGTCATTTCAGCCACATTGGTAATATTAACTGAAAGATCATCCATTGCACTAAGAATCTGGCTCACTCCGTCCAGACTTGTATCGGCGAGTGAACTGACTTCATTTGAGCTGGATGCAAGTTTTGTTGAACTTGCAGATACTTCTTCCAAAGATGCTGTGGTCTCTTCAATACTTCCCACTACAGATACGATCTGTTCTTTCACCCCGCTGACTGCTGCAGCACTTTGCTGCCCGATCTGGTTCATTGAATCACGAAGGGTGATAAATGATCCAGAAACCGGAATCGCAGGATCAAACCGGGCAGTATAATCTCCTGATGCATACACTTCAGCAAGTGCCATCGTTCCATTTACCGGCCTGATCACCGCATCCAGAGTCTCATTAATTCCAGAAACTATCTTCTGATAATCACCTTTAAACTGTGTATTATCTCCCCTGACCTGAAGATTTCCTTCTGTTGCCTGACGTGCGAGAAGAGTCACGGTATCAGCCATTTTTTTAATGGTATCCCGCATTGTGATCATCGATGATCCCAGGAGATCATGATCAGATGAAACAGGGATCTCTACTGAAAGGTCTCCCGCGGCAATGCCATCAGCAGCGAGTGCTTTTCCCTGTAAACTTGAGAGCATGCGTCTGAATGAATCAGCAAGCCTCCCGATCTCGTCATCTCTCTCGATTACTATCTCATCTCCCAGTTCTCCCTGGGCAATAATATCTGCATGAGAGGTGATCTGCTCTATTGGCCGTGCAATCCCCCGGGCTGCGACAAAAAGAAGAAGAAGACCAATACATGTACAAACTCCTCCAATAATCAGCAATATTATTGTGTTCATTCTTGCCTGGGCAGTCACTACATCGACTGGGACGGTAAGAATGACTGACCAGGGTTTTTCAGAATTTCCAATCTGTACCGGAGTATAGGCTGTAATGGTACCCTTGCTCTCAAAAACTTCGTTCCTTCCTCTCTGGATGTCAGAAATGATCGATTGAGCCTGTCCGGAAAGAGGAAGAGCAGCTTCACCTAATGCCTTTCCGACACTATCCTGATACCCGGTTGCACCGGTTACAATCCCGTCATTTGATATGAAATAAATTTTAGCAGTGTTTTCATAGGAGTGAACAGCATCAGCAAGACCCTGAATATTTTCAAGAGGAAGATCTATCCCGGCGATTCCAACAAATTTTCCGTCCACGATAATCGGGACTACTACTGATGAAAGCAGGATCTTCCTGCCCTGAATATCCCATGGATATGGTTCGGTAACGAACTCTTTCAGTGTTTTTTTCGGAATCTGGTAGAAGTCGCTCCCGTCCTCACCTTCGTTATAACTGTATACTTTGTCGAGTTTTGGGTTTCCTGCAATATCTCTGGAATAATATGCCATGAATCGTCCGGTATCATCGGTTCCTTCCTTCCCTTTATACGCGATATCATTTTTATCCCAGACATCTGGTTCGAGAACAACGTATATCCCGTTATATTGTGGGTAACGGATCATAAGTCCGTAGATCATGGCCTGGACAGATTCACGTGAGGGTTTATTTCCTGTGGTAAATGATCCGTCCAGGGATCCTGCCAGCGTTCGGTCAATCTCAAAAGCACGGTTGATCTCATCTTTCAGAGTAATGGCCTGATCTGAAGAGAGTGATTTCACCTGGGCAAATGAACCTTGTACTGAAATCGTGTACTGGGACAGACTTGCATACCCGATAATAGCACACGATACAACGATCAGAGCTATTGCTCCAAAGAATAGAATTTCATGTCTGATTGATCTGAATGACAGTTTCTTCATGATTTGTCCTCGGTGATCTTTGTTTTTAATGGATGTAACTGTTCAGGTCGAGATTTCTGGTATGAATCCAGAGAGATTCGGATGTTGGATATCTTTGAGAATGACTCTGCAGGTTATAGACGTATCTCTTCAGGTTCATCAACTTCTGCAGCATCTTCCTTTGACAGAATAATCCGTATTTTACCGCTTATTTAGACAAAAAAAGGCATTATGAGGACGAGGATGCGAAAAGAAAAACCAGAAATCCTTTTTTTCACGTGTTTTTTTGATTGAAAAAAGATGGAAACAACTCTTCTTTTCCTGGAATCCTGAGTGCAGCCCAGTATTCATCGATGAAATCGGTATCTACCAGCAGATCGATGTACCCCATCTTCTCAGCAATCCTGACAGCCCGGTTCCGTGAATCAGTTGAGATAAGGGCATGATAGGCTCCGGTCAGTGATCCGTTTCCGATCCTGTGAAACTCTGCGTGTGGAAATTCTGGAATGATTCCAAACTCGGTGAGTTTGTCGATCGACCCGAAGGTTCCGAATGCACCGGCAAGGTATACGTGCCTGATATCGGTGATCTTCACCCTGTACTTCATCATGAGTACGCTGATCGCCCCGCAGGCTGCAGCCTTTGTATCCATCAGGTAGGCCATATCCTGCTTTGTGATCATGATGTCACGCCCGGTACCTGTCTTTTCTGCAGGGACCAGTATGTATCCGGGCCCGTCCTCCGTGTTTCTCACTCCCGGGGCACCTTCTACGATCTTTCCGGAAAAATCAAGGATCCCGGCTTTTGCCATCGCAGGGGCTGCATCAATAATTCCAGATCCACAGATTCCTTTGGGTAAGGTGTCTCCGATAACCCGGGCAACTGCCTCACCCGTATTCTGATCGATGCTGACATGCTCAATCGCACCGAGCATCGCCCTCATACCGCACCGAAGCCCTGCTCCCTCAAATGCCGGACCTGATGCACACGAGGTTGAGACAAGCCAGTCCTTATTTCCTAGCAGGATCTCACCGTTCGTCCCAAGATCGATGAGAAGTGAGAGTTCTTCTGACTGATCGATACCAGCCGTTATCAGGTCACCTACCGCGTCTCCCCCGACAAACCTGCTCACAGCAGGCAGACACCAGACCCATGCCTTCGGGTATATCCTGAGTTCTGCAACATCAGCCCTGATCGTGATCGGGGCTGTTGCAACCTCCGCATCCACGTAATCGAGAGGGGACGGATCGATCCCTGCAAAGAGCCAGCACATGACCGTGTTTCCTCCGATACAGCAGTCGACAAGATCATTGTGATCAATCCCTGCATCGGTGACCAGCCTGCTGATCGCCTCGTTGATACTCCCAACTGCTGCAGACCGAAGAGAGGCCAGTCCTGATGGACTGCGGCCGATCGCAATCCTGGTCACCAGTTCTTCACCGTACGTGATCTGCCTGTTCAATGCAGAAGCACGTGCCAGGATCTTCCCAGTCTCCAGATCCACCAGGAGGGCTGCAACGGTCGTTGTCCCGAGATCAACAGCAACACCGTATGTCTTAGGAGATCTCTCCGATTTTCGGATTTTGATCACCTCCGGAGAACCACCAGCCGTGGTGATTAGTGCAACGACAGGCCCTGATGATGCCATAATCTCTGTAGAAATTTCTCTACTGATCTGGGGTTTTGCACCCGAGTACCCTGCCAGCCTTATCGAAGGCCCGAGAAGGGCAGATGGACCGTCTCTGATCACCTGGACCTGGTACCAGGATGCTGCGGGTTTTAATTCCCAGTCCTTTACTTCTGATATGAGCAGAATCTGTGGCTGATCGATCCGGGACTCCACGGGTATCGTGAACTCTGCATCAGACCAGACTTTTGTGAGACAGGCAAGTTTGTACCCCTGCTTTCGCTCTCCCGGGCTGAGGCACTGTGAACAGATATCCTGGTCTTCAGAGCAGTCTCCCCTGATCCTGATGACCCGGCATTTTCCGCACTGGGCTTTTCCCCCACATATCGCCTCGAACTGGATCCCTGATTCGCGGATGGCATCCAGCACTGTATGTCCTGCTGGCATGGTTATCATCCGGCTCATCGGGTTGAAGAGGATCGTCACGGTTTTTTCCACTGACCGATCCCCCTACGTTTCTTTCACGATCAAAAAGTTAGTGGTCTTCTTTCGGAGGCCAGTGCTCACGGATCAGTTTCCCGATCCCTGATGAGTCACGGGGACCGACCATGATCCGCCATCCGCTTGCTTCTTCTGTCTCTCCTGAAAGACGTGCAGCAAGACCGGGCAATATCACATACCTGTGGCTGATCTTTTGTTCGATACCTGATTCACGCAATGCCTCAACGATCTTCTCGGCATTGAGGTACCTGCCCGCGACCGCTGCCTCGACCGAGAGCCCTCCGGTCTCGACCACGATCAGGTAGCAGTCAAGTTTGGCTGATTTGATATCAGACTCGACCGTGAAGAAGGTCAGAGCGTAGTTTGAGGTTATCAGCACCGGTGCATCAGAGCCGGGACTACCGAATACCCGCAAGCCCGGATCGACAGAGACCGGTTTTCGTGGATCGGTGTAAAGGCCGAACCGCCAGATGAGCTGGGGAAGCACTGTCCAGCCCTCCAAACTGTGCATGATAAGGAGATCTGCATACCGTGTCATCAGGATCGAGGCG
The DNA here is from genome assembly GCF_963668475.1 of uncultured Methanospirillum sp. Taxonomy (GTDB): domain Archaea; phylum Halobacteriota; class Methanomicrobia; order Methanomicrobiales; family Methanospirillaceae; genus Methanospirillum. Next base: position 1,031,565 of record NZ_OY764544.1, on the reverse strand, counting down.
GTGTATGCCTCCTGCCACCGGTTCTGATCCTCACCCAGTTCCTGTCCGGTCCAGACTGCGATCGGTGTACCGAGGATGGGAAGGCCGAAGAGTGGATCCCCTTCCCTGCACGCTGCCTTCCTGATGGCTGTGAATGAGTAGACTGTACCGGCCAGCCCTTCATCTCCGAAGGTTCCTGGGTCAAGCACGATATCGGTGATTCCGCAGGCCTGCAGGGTCCTGACCAGGGACCGGAGGAGTGCGAGATCTCCCGGGGCAGCAGCCACGACCGGGCATCCATACCTGACCGCAAGGTCCGCCATTGCCCTCCAGTTTTCTTTGGTCGCTGCATAGATGAGAGGACGTTTGCTCCCGGCTGCCTCAAGACCTGCCTTCATCACCTCTGGGTCATGGGAACAGAGGATCAGGGGGAGATCAGTGCTATCCATTACCAGTCTCACTGCTGATCCAAACCGCTCTGCATCACCGGTCACAGACCTGACTGCAACAGCATCAAGGGTGAGGGTTCTGCCGATGTACCCGTATGAAAAACTGGCAATCTCGTGAACCCGTGCTTTCATCGAAGCCGGGTCCATATCGTCGGACACATCGATCGCGATCGGTGGCGGGAACTGGTACGTAAACTCGTGGCGTTGAAGGACATACTTCCCTCCGATAATAGCGGTCCTCTCGGTTCCGAATGTGATCGCCTTCACCGGTGGTGCAAGAAGATCGCTGAGCCGGGCATATGCCTCCTTGTGCTTTTCATCCAGGATAGGCGGGCACCCGTCAACCACTGCCTCCCCGTTGACAACCCGGGTGGCAAATGCCATACAGTTCGGGACACCACACTCTCCGCAGTTTGTCCGTGGCAGAAGTTTGTACACATCAATCGGACTGATCTCACGAATCCCTTTCTTCTTCTCTGCCATGCTACCTCCTCATATCCTGGCATTCACCCACGAGGCCTCTGCCGCCTTCGCTGCTCCTCCAGATATCAGCCGTGATGAGACATCTCTCATCGTTGAGACCGCCAGCGGGTGCATCATCAGGAAGAGATCCACTCCTGCAAGAAGTAGTGTCAGGCTCCCGATGGTCTCCCATATCGGTCCCCTGAAATCAGGAGATCCAAATCTCGGGCCGAGATCCATCCACGCCTCGCGGGCAGACCAGGCGTTTGTGGCTGCCGATATGGTCGGATGCTGCAGTTCAGCATCCCCCATGAGCCCAGCGATCCGTGCACGTTCATGGATCGTGAATGAGTATTCAAGTCCGTACCCGAGTGCCACCGTTGTCAGATCGTTCAGGATGCGGTCGGCTGGGAAGAACTGGTACAGGCGTCTGTTCAGTTCCTTGGCACTGTTCAGATCGAGACCGGTAAAGGCCAGGAGGCAGTGACCATGCTTGTCTACTGCCTTTGCAACCGGTTCAAGAGTTTTTGCATCAGCCATGTCGGCTGTGACCGAGTTGAGGAGAAGCCGCTCCCCATCTGCCATCTCAGCGATCTCAATGAAGGTCTCTGCATCCTTTTTTGGATCACCACAGCCACCGATGATGATCGGGACATCAACAGCCTGAAGGACATCCTCGACTGTCTTTGCAGCCTCTCTCGGGCTGGCGTCTTTGATCAGCGGGTCAGTGCTGAGCAGGTGAACCGTGACCATGTCTGCCCCGTACCTCTCGACGTTCATCCGTGCCCATGCAGCCGGATCATCGATAACCTCCGTGAGATGGCTCTTCAGCGCCCGTGGCATCGGAAACGGCGTATCAAAGACATCCATGGCAATGACTGGTGGGTGAGCATGGAGCACCCCGGGATCGGTGAAGGGGGGTGCCCGTGCTCCGCCGACGATAACACTCCGTCCCCTGCTTCCTCCTTCTCCTTTTGTTGCACCTAGCGTAACCTCACGGATCCGTGCCGGGTATGTATCAGATACTGGTGTGAAAGACTCCTTCAGAAGATCTGATGGCCACCGGGATCGATCGATTCCGGAAGCAGAAGATGGGGAAGGTTGTTGCCCGGCAACCGGATAACCGGGAAGGATGATCGGTGATCCACCGACCGGGATCGTGAGCTGAAGTTCTGCCAGATCCAGCTCTACATTCTCCAGGATTATCTCCTTACCTGAGAGAAGTTCTGCTATTCCCGGTCCCAGAAGCCTGAGTAGTCCTGAAATATCTGGCTCGTCTGCCATCACTGCTTTCCCCCCTTCTTCTCCTTCTCAATCGGCCTGATGATCACCTTTTCAGCGAAAATTTTCGCATTTTTCAGGATGATGGTCACCCCTCCGGTCGTTATCGGCAGTTCTCCTGCTACAAACACCGGTCCCTGTCCTCCGTGGGAATACGACATCCCTCCCTGTTCTGGCCCGGAGGTTTCCTCATCCTGATCTGCCTGAGTTGACCATCTCTCAACAACCGGATGTCCTGTCTTCCTGAGAAATTCTTCAAGTGACTGCATGTCAGTTGCATCCGCTTCTGTTGCGATCTTTCCTACAACATCTTCTGGAATGAATCCGGTCAGGCTCTCTTTGATCTCCCTCGGCATCCAGACAATAGAGTTCCATCCGCCATCGGCCCGGAGAAACTTTCTGGATCGCATGTACTCAAGTGAGATCCCATGAAATCCTTCAACCTGTCTGCCGCCGGCGGTCGAGTCAGCGAGGGTCGAGAAGGGCAGACCGTTCACGGTCGGTCCGGAAAACCTGCGGTGAACGATTCCAAACCCTTCTACCTCTGGGATGTAGAACGCGATCGCCTCAAAGCATCCACATGATGTATGCGGATATCCAAATCCAGAGTAGAGGTAGACCCGGTTCACCTCACCCATCGACCTTTTTTTCGCATGCTCGTTAATCCCCGAGTATTCGCCCTTTTCAGGATCGATGCAGGTCTCTTTTGCGATCGGGAATATCGGCCCTTCGGGATCCATTCTGGCAGCTGCCCTGCCGTCAAACCAGCTGATCGCCCCGCAGTTTGCGTACCGTTCAGGTGTGATAACACAGATATGATTTGGAGCAAAGGACTGGCAGAGGGCACATCCGTAAAAGGTGTCCACCTCTTCGTCAGAGAGGCCACGTGCCCGTGCATCCCGTGTCTCATACCGCTCCAGTGCTGCCCTATAGAGCGATTCAAATTCGTCGCCACCGGTCAGGAAGGTGATCTGGATCTTCTCGATAAGTGCAAGTTCACTCCGGTACAGGCGTTCGATCGCCTTTCCGATATAGGTGAAACTGTCCAGTCCTTTTGCAAAGGATTTCTTTCCGACTCTGATCCAGATGTCATACCTCTGGTTAAGATGCATGACCCCCTGGATGTAGTTCATGTACTCGTGAATCCGCCGCTCAAGGACTCCTTCGAGATCCTCTTCCAGCCTGGAGCCGGCTACCTCAACAAGAATGCCAAACGTTACATGAGATCCCTGCGGGATATCTTTGAGATCAGGCCCGATGACAGATATCTTCCCGTCTTCAACTGCATCAGGGCTTCTGACCAGCACAATCTCGAACTTCTGATCGACCTTCGGCCCCCCGAGTTCGACCTGCATATCCTCTTTTCTGATCCGCTCGCCTTCAAAGACCAGGCCGACCTCTACCGGAATATCTTCAAACATGCTTGTCCTCCTCAAGCAGAGTCATAACTGCCTGCAGTTGTTCCTTCCATGGACCTGCAGCCATGTTCCCGAATGACCAGGATGCATGAGGCTGGTACTTCCTGTCCAGGATGATGGTTTTAAGACCCGGCGCCGAGTTTCTGATCCCTGAAAGAATCGTCCAACAGAACGAGTAGGGAATGCCGGCAATAAGAATCAGATCATACGGGCTCATACCGTCACATCCTTTCCACTCCGGGTCTCTGAGCCGGTCGGCTGCCTCCATCCCTCCCATTACTGCCGTTATCCTGATCCCATGTTTCATAAGATCTTTGACAACAGGTGATGTGCCTATCACCGGAATGTCTCTAAGCCGGGAGACTACCTCGATGAATACGGAAAGCACTTCACCGTCGGGACCTTCGGCGACCTCATGACCGACGATGAACAATGGTCGATTTGCCCGCCTGAGCAGTGCAACAACAACTTCAGGTTTCCCGATAACTGATGCACGGGATGTTCCTCCCATCTCTGCCCGTATCCACGCATCATCCCCTGCCATTTTCTTACTCCTTTGCAGTCCTGATCTGTGATTTCAGTATTGTCGGGTCTGGGATCGATTTTTCAGTGTATCCCTTCTCCTTAAGAATAGGAAGTATCTGCTCTTTCATTGTGACCGGGACATCTGCCTGCGACCTGACAAAGAGGTTGATGTCATCAGGCATCCGGTCATAGAGACGTTTATAGAGATCGATATAATTGGTCAGTTTCATCGATCTTCCCCGGGATGTATCGTTCGGCCTCATGCAGAGTTTTGCAGCCAGAGTCATTGCCTCTTCTGGAGTCTCTGCTGCGATGAAGAGGTGTTCTGGCACAGGTCCCACCTGCACCTTCTCACCGGTTCGCGAGTCATACACGAACCAGTCTTCAGGCTTATCCTTTCTCCCAAGGAGCATACGTCTGTACTTTGATCCATGTGGACCCACGATAACCGGAATACCAAGTCGCCAGAATCCTGCAGCGATAGCTGCCGCCTTCTGCGACATCGCTCCCCATGCAATCCCGACTGCCCCGACCCGGTTGTACACGTAATCAGCAATCTCTTCGTAATTTCCACGAAGTTTCCGCTTTGCAAAGATGCTTGCAATCTTTATTGTTGCTCCTGCGATGTGGGCATTTGAGACACAGGACCCGACGTTCACGATCCCTCCTGCATCAAACCTGCCGTGAAACTCTTCGTACGGAGTCTGCCCGTCTTCATTCCGGTGCATCCCGATAGCCATTGCAGAGCATCCTGAAGTAACGACGATATACCTCCTGCGGGCAAACTCCCGTGCCATCTCTGCTACTTCTGCTGCCCCATTTGGATAATTTGCACAACCTACAAACGCGACGACACCGGGAATCTCACCAAGAACAATGGGTCCGCCTACCTCCCTGATCTCGATATCCTGGATGGCACCGCGACCAGCCCTGACATTAAATCGCTCGCCCTGGATCTGGCTGTCCGCAGCAGAGAGAATAGCGCTATGAACCGGTATCTCTTTTAAGCAGGCGTCCTCGCACTTCCCGCACCCGATACAGGTGTCATAGAGGGATGCAAGTGCTGATGGATCTCCCTGTCCAGCCTGCTGCATTACGATGGCAAGAGGCAATCCGGCAGGACAGACCCTTGAACACTCCTGACAACCACCGCACTGTTTTGCCAGCTCGATCAGTTCTTCTGGTGTGGGAATAGCCCTGATTTTTTTACGGGTATTCATCACTGCCATCGCGGTTCTGACTGCAACCTCTCCAACCTTTTCAGGATCAAGAATGAGAATGCCGGGTGTCTTTCCACTTACAAGATCTGCAATGATCTCTTCTGGTTCATCATCTGTCCGGTCAGGAAGACCTGAACAGTTCATGGAACTGGTTGCGATAAGTGGTGCATTGATCTTTTGGGCCTCATCGAGAAGGTCTGCCCTGACACATTGTTCATCCACCACGATCACATCAGGTACACCACTCCTGATGTAGCGGAGCTGCCATGATATCGGACCGATGATCTTCGCGTTCGGATCGTACCGGGTCAGGTCAATGGCCGTGCAGCAGATCCCGGTGATCTCAATCGCTCCACTCAGGTTCTGCTCACGTGTATAATCGATAATCCCGATTGCAGGGGGAACATTGTGGCCGACAACGAGGATGACCGGCTTTGTTGAGTCAACGGTTCCAAGTCCGAGTTCAACCAGTGATGCATCAGGATCTGCTTTTGGAAATGAGAATGCAGAAATCTGGGCTATGTCTGCAACCTCAAGTCCTACGTGGTCCATGGTACCGGCATGGAACACCTTGGACTCAAAGTCAATAGCATCCCCTTCCTGTCCCGTATGGGCAGCAGCAAGGAGCTCGGTTACCTGGCGTTCGCAGTAGTCAAGGACGATCTCAAGGTCACCAAGTGTCCCGGGCTTGATCCCGCAGACGAGCCGTATGATCGGTGCCTCGGTATCGATCGAGTCACCACCAATATCAAGGGGCTTGCGCCTGCCAAATTGTTCGATGAGATGTGTCACAAGATGACGGGCATGACTGATGTGGGTTGCAGCACCGATACAGGCTGCAAGAAGCACAATTCTTGACTGTTGTGCCTCCATTCCGATCCCACAGGCACCTTTCTTCCCTCCAGAAAGATCGCACTTACCATAGGTACATAGGCAGCAAAGGTCACAGAACGGGAGATATAATGGTTTATATCTGGAGAGAAGCATCCGATCCCAGTTCCTGAGATCGGTGTGTGAAGGCATCGGGGTCTGCCCTGGCTCTTCATCCCATTCTTCGCCGCGCAATGATCCTATGGATACCTGAAGTTTTTTGAGTGATCCGGTGTTGGATTTTAACTCATCCAGGGTAAGTGTAACGTTTTTCCTGTTCACAGTCATCTGCCGGTGTATTCTGATATACAATAGGAGGACTGGAGTTAATTAGCGTATACCCTGTGGTGTGAGGTATGGTTGAAGGAATATTGCGGGAAAAGATCGAAACGAACTGTAAACAGAAAAAAAGGAAAAATTAGGGTTTCAGAGATTATACTCTGAATCCGGACTGGTATGCAAAGGCCTTCTGCATGGTCTTGATGCCGCCGGTGACTTCGGTGTTGTCTTTCCAGCTGTTGGTTGCAGAGGTCTTGTTCCAGGTTGCGGTTGCTGAGTTGTAGTTGTCGTCGCCACCGTCGCGGGCTTCCATGATGCTGCCTGCGAAGACGGTCTTGACGGTACCCTCTGCAAATCCGCTGCCGGAGTTTGCATCAGGGGTAACAGCGATCTGGTAGTTCAGACCTGCTGGAACATCAGCGGAATCTGCAACTGCACGGATCTGGCCCTTGGTTGAGACCTGTGCGCTGTTCACGTTAACAAGGCTGCTCTTTGCAGAGACGATGTTACAGAATGCCGGGAGAATGCCGCCATGGTTGGTTGAGAAGACACAACGGATGTTGTCCTCACCAGTGTCGTAGTTACCTGCGACTGAAAGGGTGTACTCCTCTTCGCCGACCAGGTGTGCACCCTCGGTGCTTGCGTAGGTCAGAACCTTCTGTGACTCAATGTTGTAGAGACCAGATTCCTGGTTCTTTGAGCTGAAGTCGAAGTTCTTGTTCTCTGCGAGCTTACCGCCGTTGGTCAGGATTGCATCCTTGTAGGTGACGTCAGAGATTGTCTGTCCTGCTCCAAGGATTCCGGTTGGGATTGCGCCTGGACCGGCGATGACCCAGGACATGGTTGACTTGTCGTCGACTGCACCAGTGGCGTCGATGACGGTGTCAATAGAGAAGACCTGGTTCTCAGGGGTTGCGTTTGGAAGACGGTCTGCTGCTGCAAAACCGACGATTGCCACGAGGGCAACCAGTGCAATAGTTGCGATGTATCCGAATTTCATTACAGTACTCCTACAATTTATGCTGATACTCTGGGCATCAACTAATACCTGTTTGCCCTGTGAAAATATATATCTGCTGCTGCACTCGGAAATTTTCTTCCACCGCACACGCTATATATGATGATCGATTGAGGAGTGAGGCAAGAAGACGTAATGACTAGAAAAAAAATTTCTCTAGTAATTAGAGGGGCAATATTATAAATTGTTTCTTCTCTTTTTTCAGGCCACGATACGTTAAAAGAACCTCAAAAAATTTCCCAGATATCCTTGAATTCTTAATATCCTGCTGTTTCCAGTATCTTTCTGACTGAATCAGGCCCAGGAAGATCCGGTGATAGCCCTATTAGCGGAAGACCATCGATAACACGTTTTGAGACCGCTTCATCATTTGCGATCTTCCCAAGGTACCGGATCTCACTGATCTCTTTCGCACGCGAAGCAAGGTCTTCAGGGAACAAAAACCCCCCGATGCTTGAGAAGTTTCTCCAGTGAATTCCTGACTCCTCTGCCACCCGCTTTGCCCTGAGCAGGTGGGCAAATGATTTGCTTGAAGGGCCGATTACATCGAATATCTCGTCCACATCGGCTGTAACCCTGCGATTCAGGTGTTCAAGGCCCCCGGGAGCATCAATCAGGACATATTTATACTGCTTTGTGAGCCGGGACAGGGCATCACGCAGGGCTGCATCCGGCATACAATAGCATCCTTCGATCCATTTGGTGCCAAGTGCGAGAAAATCAAAGTCTTTTCCTTCATAAAGCCCGTCCCTCCATATTCTGTGCTCAATTCTTTCAGAGGGAGCAACTCCTATTGTTGTTCCGCCTTTTCCGATGAATGTATCCTCTAACAGTTCGGCAACAGTCTTTCTTCCTTCTGCTTCAAGGTCAACTCCGATCATCTCACCAAGGTTCTGATCAGGATCCAGATCAACAAGGAGCAGAGGGGCGTCCCCTTTCCTGATAAAATAATCTGCCATCAGGGTGACAAAACTGGTTTTTCCTGTGCCTCCCCGGCCCATGGTGACAATAATCTTCATAGCATACTAGAAGGTCAGGCAGACAGAAAATTGTGTTCCAGTCTCGTAGCGAGAGACTGTACCTCGGCCACGGCTGTGTATTTGTTCTCGGTTGCCACGGGTTTTCCCTCCATCCCCGCCCTGAGAATGTCCTGATCAAACGGCACGTATGCCATGACCTGAACTCCGTGGGTCTGGGCAGACTCCCGGATTAATGCCTCCGACTCTGAACCTGTCACCCTGTTTGCGACATATGCAATTTCAGGTATTCCTGCCGGCCGTGCAAGGTCTGCAATCCTTCCTGCTGTTACCAGTGATGCCTGATGTGTATCGGTGACAATAAGCAGGATATCGACGTTCTTCGCGGTTCCCCTGCCAAGATGTTCGACTCCTGCCTCCATATCCATGATCAGGACCTCTTTTCGTTCGATGATGAGATGGGAGAGCAGTGTACGGACGAGATTGTGTGCCGGGCATGCACATCCGGCTCCCATTACCCTGACCATCCCCATGACCAGGAGTTGTACCCCGCATGGGGTGGAGACGGCCTGGGATGATACGATATCGTCAACCGTGTAGGATATTCTGAAAACACCAGGGTAATCTGTTTTTGTCTTCTCATTAATGAGACTCTGGTTTTCAGCGATCGGAAGAATCCGGTTGGCCTCCTCCGGAGTCATTCCCAGAGTGAGGGCCAGGTTGGGTGATGTATCAGCATCGATCGCAATGGTCTTCAGGCCCCTGGAGGCGAACGTACAGGCAAGTGTTCCGGCAATGAACGTCTTTCCCACTCCTCCTTTTCCTGCTACTGCTATCTTCATCGGTACTCCCTGTGTCTCATCTGGCTCATACTATACTGTCCATTGGCAGTTCCCTATGGTCTGGGCAACTCAAAAGAGCGAAATGAAATACCCATGTTAGCAGTTTCATCAGTGAAGGTTAATAGATTTCAGTCAGTATTATTCGTATGGATCTGAAGCATATTTCTGCAGGAATTATTACAATTCTTGTAGTCATTCTTTCTTTTCAAACAGTTATTGCAGAACCCGAAAATATCGGGAACGAACCCGGAGTCGTTATTTCTTCCAGTGATATTAATGGTAACCTTTCAGAGAATTCTTCAGGTGCTGATATCCTTCATCTGCTGAACCAGGCCGGTTCAAACGGAACACCTGCATCTGTCAGGATCATTCAGGTACGTCCAGGAGCTGTATACTCACCTGATGGAGCCAATCCTGCGCCGGAAGCACTATACCTGATCTCCGGAGATGCCAGGGTCTCGGCTGATACCTCGTCTGTAAATGCAAAATTCGGTGATACCATTGTCGTTCCACAAGGATCCCTGTTTAATGTAGAAAACGTTGGAACTGAGTCCCTTACATTCATCACGGTCCTTTCATCACCTGTTCAGGTACAGGATACAAAGGATCAGAGTATGTACAAGAAGTCTCCCGATGAGGTAAAGCCTGTTTCATTAGGAAATGAGACTGGTAACACCGGTTTCAGTGTAATCCGGACTCTTGATACTAATGGTGATTCTCTTCCCCTCTCATATGATCTGGCTGTTGTTTCGCTTCCGGCAGAGCATTCAATCGGTTCCCACTACCTTACCGGAGGAGAGATTGGGTATATTCTTGACGGGTCTGGGAACGTTACAATCGGATGTGTCCCGCACGAGGTTCACGCAGGGGATATGTTTTACATTCCCCCCAAGGCTGTGCAGGAAATGACAGCATCATCAGAGATGAAGTTCCTGCTCCTGACTGATCCTTACTATAAGCCCGGAGAAGATTTTCCTGTTTCATCATCCTGTTAAATCAGGAATCTATTTTTCCGGAACTGATCTGAAGGGACATCTGATGATATCCTGCTTTCTACATGCGTTACATGAGGTGCAGGCAGATTTGTACTCCTGATGGTTTTTCCATGTCATGATGAGATCAGGTTCCCTGATAAATGGGCGTGACATGGAAAAGTACGATATCTTCGTCTTTTCCAGGAGTTCTGACATGAGGGTGAAATCCCTGTTCATACCCACCATCATCACCGGAATCTCAACCTCTTCTGCTATCATGGCTGCAAAATCCCTAAGGACCGACTCCTCGTACTTACCCCTGGGAGGGAGGGGCAGACCGTTTCCTGCACCGCCGGTTACCTCGATTCCATCTATCTTTCTCTCTGAAAGCTGGCTGCAGGTATAACGACAGGTTTCAAAGACTCTGTCATCCTCATCCTCGAAATCACCACAATTGATCTTTATGAATACTCCGAAATCATTCCCAACCCGTGAACGGACTATATCATACATCTCAAGGATGAACCTGGCCCTGTTTGATACCTCACCACCGTATCTGTCAGTCCGTTTATTTTTCCTTGAGTTCTGGAACTGGCTCAGGAAGTATCCATGTCCTGCATGGATCTGTATCCCGTCAAATCCTGCCTTCTGTGCACGCTCAGCTGCATCGGCATAAAATATTGTGAGGTCTCGCAGTTCGATCTCTGAAAGATCGACAGGAGTTGTCCACGTCCCGCCTCTTCCAACATACGTTATCTGCATAATAACCGGGACACCGTGACGATGGATCTTTGAGGTCATCTCCAGGTATTCGGGAATATGTGTATCATCAGCTATGCTCATCATTCCTGGAAGACCAGTCGGGTCAGGAACAATTGTTGTTGCCCCGGTAATTATCATCCCGACCCCTCCAAGTGCAAGTTCTTCATAGAGATCCACCAGTTGTCTGGTCGGACGACCGGTCAGATCAGCCATCGACTCCCATGTGGCTGATCTGATAAAGCGGTTTTTGAGTGTTATTGATCCAATTCTGGTCGTATCAAACAGGGTTCGCATATTAGTTCCTCTTTGAGTTATGGGTCTGCCCGGATTTTCCGGATACGCGGTATACCGGTTCAGTAATCCCCCATTCCATTGCTATGAATGTTTGAGGGAAACTCTGTAAGTCTTACAATTCAGTATGGTCGTGGTCTATTTCTATCAGACAGATGACCGGTTGATACCTGGTGTATGAAAGGTAACAGGATTGCCAATGGGTACGATGTATAATACTGGATGAGTGTGCTTTTCCAGACCTGCAGGATTCCACGGTATTCAGGGTCGCCGGAGATGCATCCAATTCAGACATGTGATCTGTTCTCTGTCCGGTACCCAGAGAGCAAAAACTTGATTGTATTCTTATATTTTATCAATTAGTCCGGTTTAAAAGGAAATACCTGATCGGGGATCACAATGTTGATATGTACTGAGTGTAAACACTCGGTCATTACGATGCTACTGCCAGTCAGATTACCGCTTTGCTATGAGATTTCAGGAGGTCAGAGGGTATTTTTATGAAGACAGTCTTTGTCCGGCAGGATCGGTGTGTCGGTTGCAGGCATTGTGAAATTGCCTGTGCCGTTGAGCATTCAGAGAACAAGGAGTTACTCCTGACGTTTAGTGAAGAAAAACCATCACATCCGCGCATTCATGTTGAATCTGTTGATAATTATCTCTCGTTTCCCAACCGGTGCAGGCATTGCGATCCTGCCCCGTGCATGCAGGTGTGTCCTACACGGGCTCTCAGCAGGGACGAGGCAACCGGTTCTGTTCTTGTATCGTATGCACGGTGTATCCAGTGCAGTGTTTGTGCCATGGCATGCCCGTTTGGAATTATCACGTTTCAGAAGGTTCGTGAGCTCGAAAGTGACCGGGAAGTAAATGCAAAGTGCGATAACTGCATCGGACGGTTGTCTGAAGGCCGGATCCCTGCATGTGCAGAGGCATGCAAAACCGGTGCTCTTGAGTTCGGTGATGTGAATGATATCATCAGTGAGACAAGGGCCGACCTTACCATGCGGCTTATCAGGTCACAGGGGCTGGACGTTGAAACTACCTCAATGCCGGAAAATATCCGTGCATTCAAAGCAGTGATGGAGACTATTGCCAATCTTTGAGTTCCAGGAGAGAAAAAATGAGTAACCCGTCAGATATCAGAAAAGAAGCAGAACGGCGAGCACTTGATTCAGCAGACCAGGAGATCATAGCAAAGGCAATAGACGAAGGGATTGAGACTGCATGGGATCGGTTTGCACTCCAGCAGCCTCAGTGCGGGTTCGGCCAGCTTGGTGTCTGCTGTAATAATTGTGCAATGGGACCCTGTCGGATCGATCCCTATGGGGGAAAACCTTCTCGCGGGGTTTGTGGAGCAAATGTCGATACGATTGTCGCCCGAAACCTCCTGGATGACCTTTCGGTCGGGGCAGCAGCCCATTCTGATCATGGCAGGGAAGTTGTAGAGGTACTGCTTGAGACAGCAGAAGGCAAGGCCGAGGGGTACCGGATCACAGACGAAGAGAAACTGAAGCGGGTAGCCGAAGAGTACGGGATTGCCGTTACCGGAAGAAAACCCGGGGAGATTGCAAAAGATCTCGCACTCGGTCTTTTAGCAGAGTTCGGGAGTGTCAAGAACTATATCCAGATGGCAGAACGTGCACCTGATAAGACAAAAGCAATCTGGAAAGAGTTCGGGATCACTCCACGGGGAATTGACCGGGAGATCGTGGAAGCCCTGCACCGGATCCACATGGGTGTGGATGCTGACTTCGTGAATATTCTCCTTCATGCCATGCGGACCGCTCTTGCCGATGGGTGGGGAGGATCGATGATCGCCACCGATTGTTCAGATATCCTCTTTGGCACTCCAAAGCCCCTGACCTCCTGGGCTAACCTTGGGACACTGAGCACTGACAAGGTGAATGTTGTTCTTCACGGCCACAACCCGCTCCTCTCCGAGATGATCGTCCAGGCAGCCGAGGATCCGGAGCTCAAGAAGTATGCAACTGAGAAGGGAGCAAAAGGGATCAACCTTGTCGGGATGTGCTGCACCGGTAATGAACTCCTGATGCGAAGCGGGATTCCGATCGCAGGAAACGTTCTCGACCAGGAACTCGCGATTGCCACCGGTGCTGTCGAAGCGATGGTGGTTGATTACCAGTGTATCTTCCCGTCAATACCTGCTACTGCCGGATGCTACCATACTAAGGTTGTTACAACCAGCATGAAGGCAAAGATCCCGGGAACCCAGTACATGGAGTTCAGTGCAGAGACCGCCCTGTCGACTGCAAAGGAGATCATTACACTGGCAATCGACAACTATCCGAACCGGAACCCGGACCGCGTAAGGATCCCGGGAAAACCGATGAAGGTGATGGCCGGTTTCTCGGAAGAGGAGATCAGGAAGGCCCTGGGCGGGACATACAAACCACTGATCGATGCCATCGTTGCCGGTCAGATCAAGGGTGTGGTCGGGATTGTCGGCTGTAACCATCCGAGGATCAAGCAGGACTATGGCCATGTAACCCTGGCAAAAGAGTTGATCAAGAGGGATATTCTTGTTGTTGAGACCGGATGTGCCGCGATAGCATGCGGAAAGGCCGGTCTTCTCCTTCCTGAAGCAGCGGATCTTGCAGGTCCCGGTCTTAAGGCGGTATGCAACCTTCTCGGGATTCCCCCGGTCCTTCACATGGGTTCATGTGTTGACAACTCGCGTATCCTGGTCATGGCCTCAATGGTTGCAAAGGAACTCGGCGTCGGGATCGGCGATCTTCCACTCGGAGGGGCTGCTCCGGAGTGGTATTCACAGAAGGCTCTTCCAATCGGGACCTACTTTGTTGCATCCGGTGTTTACACGGTGCTCGGGATTCCTCCCAAGATCTTCGGGAGCAAGAATGTGATAAATCTCCTTACCGAAGGACTAAAGGGCATCACAAATTCTGCGCTTGCGGTCGAACCGGATCCGGTAAAGTCAGCAGATCTTCTTGAGGCTGAGATCAACCGGAAACGTTCGGCCCTGGGTATCTGATCCACTACCATTTTTTGGTCAGATCATGGATGATACAACATTTCACGAGATTATCTCGCGGTATCCCTCTCCCTCCGGAAGAACTCTGGGGATACTGCGTGATATCCAGATCCAGGAAGGATACATCCCCAGGGATCTGTTGAATCGTGTGTCTATAGAATTGAATGAACCGGTATCACGGCTGTACAGCCTGATCACGTTTTACTCGTTCTTCAGCCTCCACCCGGTTGGAGAACACATGATCACGGTCTGCATGGGAACTCCCTGCCATGTGAAGGGTGCAGAAAAGATCCTTGGAACTCTCCAGTCACTTCTTGGTCTTCCGGGAGAGACCACTCTCGGAAAATACTCGGAGACGACCGGGGATAACATGTTCACCGTTGAGATCGCACGGTGCTTCGGGGCCTGTAGCATGGCTCCGGTGCTTCATGTTGACAATGATCTCTATGGATATGTGACACCGGAACAGATCCCTGACATCCTCTCACGGTACGGATGGAAAGGAACCGGTATCGGGCAGCCGAAAAAAGGGAGTGATCTGTGATGGCGGGATCAGCCATGCCGATTCAGACTCCTGGAGATCTCGCGAAGGTTCGTGAGTCCGGGCTTTCAAAACTGAAGCCAGACCGCCCGAGGATTGCGGTTGGCCTCTCCACCTGTGGAATCGCTGTCGGTGGAAAGAGACTCTTTGAGAGGCTCAAGGAGATCATCACGGCAGGAGGCTATGATATTGACCTTGTCCGTGTTGGTTGTATTGGGTTCTGCAAGGAGGAGCCGATAGTAAACATCACGATCCCGGGAAGACCGCTCGTGATTATTCATCGGGTCTCCCCGGATGATGCCGAAGCGATTGTGAAATCCGTGCTGAACGGTTCTGTGTTGGAAGAGAAGGCACTATGCAAGGTCTCAGCCTGGGACCATATCACCGGAACAATAACCTACGGAACCGGATTTGAACAGATTCCTGATTACCATGATGTCCCCTTCTTCGGTCGACAGACCAAGGTGATCCTCCGCGATGCCGGGTTCATCAATCCTGAAGATATCGATGAGTATATCGCAGTCGGCGGGTATCAGGCCTTTGTTTCTGCCATAACCTCCCGGACACCAGACGAGGTTATCGATGTTGTGAAACAGTCAGATCTTCGGGGTCGTGGCGGTGCAGGGTTTCCAGCTGGTCTGAAATGGGAGATCACGAGGAAGGCGAAAGGTTATCTCAAGTACGTGGTCTGCAATGCAGACGAGGGCGATCCCGGTGCATACATGAACCGGAACGAGATGGAGAGCGATCCCCATATGCTGATCGAGGGGCTCCTTATCGGTGCGTATGCAATCGGGACTTCTGATGCACTGATCTATATCAGGGCAGAGTATCCGCTTGCCATCGAGAGGCTCAAAAAGGCGATCGGTCAGGCACGGGAGTACGGGCTTCTCGGTGAGAACATTCTCGGCACCGGTTTCTCATGTGATATCCAGCTTGCAACCGGGGCAGGTGCATTTGTCTGTGGTGAGTCTACCGCCCTTGCAGCTTCTATCGAGGGAAAGACCGGACGACCGCGTCCGCGTCCGCCACGACTTACAGACAGCGGGGTCTGGGGAAGACCGACCGATCTCAACAACGTGGAGACCTTCTGCAATGTTCCGGTGATCCTTGCCCGGGGAGCAGAGTGGTACCGGGGAATTGGTGCGAAGGGCAACACCGGAACCAAGGTCTTCTCGCTTGTCGGCAAGGTTGAGAATGTTGGGATGGTCGAGGTTCCCCTCGGAACAACGCTCCATACCATTGTGTCAGAGATCGGAAATGGCGGGGCTGGTGGAAAAGCAGTCAAGGCCGTTCAGACCGGAGGACCATCAGGCGGATGCATCCCGGCACGACTCTTTGATACACCGGTTGACTTTGAACACCTGAACGAGGCCGGGTCGATGATGGGTTCTGGTGGTATCGTGGTGATGGATGAGGATACCGATATGGTCGATATCGCCCGGTATTTCATCAATTTTGCAACAAGTGAGTCGTGCGGGAAGTGTGTTCCCTGCCGGGAAGGCCTCAAGCACACGCTGCTCATCCTGAACAAGATCATGGCAGGAAAAGGATCTTCTGCAGATCTTGTAATGCTCGAATCGCTGTCTGATACAATCCAGATGACATCGCTCTGCGGGCTCGGGCAGACTGCACCAAATCCGGTTCTTACAACGCTGAAATACTTCAGGGAAGAGTACGAGGCCCTGATCAAGGAGGGTACATGACTGAAGGGGCACGGATGGTGACGGTCACCATCAACAAGAGCCAGTATCGGGCAGAGGAAGGAGAGACGATGTTCTCGGTTGCGATGCGAAACGGCATCGATATTCCACATCTCTGCTACGAGGAGGTGCTCGATCCCTACGGTGCGTGCCGGCTCTGCATGGTTGACCATGTCACCTGCGGAAAACGGACGATGATGACCGCCTGCACGATGAGGGCAAAAGATGGCCTTGAGATCATGACCGATACGCCCGAGATCGTCAGATACCGGTCAACCCTCTTTGAGCTCTACCTTTCGCAGGCTCCAAAGTCTGATGTTATCAAGGAGATGGCTGCCCGGTACGGGGTCACAAAGACACGGTTTCTCAAAAAGATTGTGCATGATGATCCTCTCGGTGGAAAATGCATTCTTTGTGGTCTCTGTGTCCGGGTCTGCGACGAGATCATGGGCGGGAGTGCGATCGGGTTTATCAACCGTGGTCCGTCAACGGTTGTGAACACGCCGTTCTTTGATGAGAATCCTGCCTGTCTGGGCTGCGGAACCTGTGCAAAGGTCTGTCCGACCCATGCAATCGAGATCGAGGATCAGGGTGATACCAGGATCATGAAGTCCTGGTCAGGTACCCGGATTGCACTTCAGTTGTGTCCGGATTGTGGCCAGTATTTCGCACCGAAGGAGATGCTTGAAGAGATCCTGAGTCTGCCTGATCCCGGTATCGTCGAAGAACTGAAGCCTCTCTGTCCGGCCTGCCGGGCAAAAGTGATCGCAAAAGGTATGTTCAAAGGAGCATTCCAGGGATCTGTTCACCATGGATGATCTGTGCAGAAAGACACGGATCTACGATACAGCCGGAGAGCTGCAGCGAAAGTCACGGCCCGGTAAAGACGGGTTCAGAGTTGTGATCACCGGGAAAGGCGGTGTTGGTAAAACCACGATCACTGCCATCCTCTCACACCTCTTTGTGAAACAGGGATTCTCAACGCTTGCCGTTGACGAGGACCCCCAGATGAACCTCCCGTATGCTCTCGGTGTTCCCACAAGTGAGGAGGTCGTCCCGATCACGTCGAACCTGGATTACATCGAGGAGAAGACCGGGGCACGTCCAGGCAGTGGCTGGGGGCTGATGATGTCACTCAATCCTGATGTCTCCGATGTTGTTGAGCGGTTTGGGATGAGAGGGCCCGGTGGTGTGAACATTCTCGTGATGGGAACTGTTGTTCAGGCGGCCGGTGGCTGTCTCTGCCCTGAGAATACCCTGCTTGACTCGGTGATCAGGTACATCAATCTCCGGAAAGGAGAGGTGATATTACTCGATACCCAGGCCGGTGTGGAGCATTTTGGCAGGGCCCTTGCCCGGGGGTTCAGTCAGGCTCTGCTTGTGACTGATCCGACATTCAATGCAGTACAGGTTGTGAAGAAGGCCGTACAACTTGCAGAGGATCTTGATATTAAGAGAAGGTATCTCGTGATCAACCGGGTGAGATCTGATAGTGATATCAAAAAGGTATACTCGATCCTCGGGGATACGAAAGATCTCTTCTCCGGGATGTTTTACCTGCCGTACGAGTCAGAGATGCTTGAGTGTGAGCCTGATGTCAGGGGGATTATCGGGACTGATTCCGGGTTTGTAGGTGGAGTGGATGAGATCAGGAGAGAACTTGTGGAGTGTTGTAAGGAATATGATGGGAATGCTTCAGATAATACATCATGGGATGAGTAATCAATTAAGGCATCGTGAATATTGTCTTTTTACATCAAAACATCGTTTTAATTTAATAAATTTTACAGAAGTAAACGAATGTTCATTTTTTAATATAATGGATACTCAAAATATGGTGAAAAATTATGTTGTTGTGTTTTCAACATATTTTTGAACTAATTCTAAAGTCTGTGCTGTAGACTCTTGAATCTTCTTTGCTGCCTCTGCGATATTTTCTTTCTGAATATCCCCAGTATCAGTCCTTATTCCTGCGTAGTGCTCCCAAAGTGTAACCTGCTCAAAATAGTTTAGAAATGATATTTCTATCTGTACTAAATCTGATATTGATTTCTGTGATCGTTGCATAGCCCCAATAAAAAAACTTGCAACTAATTCTGCGAATCCGATTCCACCAAAGAGAACACTATACATTGGTGACATGTTTGAATATCCTGCATACACTGCAACTGATATTAAAACTATCCCGAAAAAAAACATAATAATATTCAATGCCAGTATCCAGGATTGGGTTCCTTTTGCCTTTTTAATTGCGGCTTTTAGTTCTTTTATTGAAAGACTTTGTAACTCTTTACTTGTCGATAATTGGGCATTTAGGATCTCTAAATGGTATTTACGCTGCTCTTCAAGGGTTAGAAGATGTTTATCTGGAAAGGGGCTTGGTCCTCCCATTTTGTTAATGGCATTACTATCCATATTTGTCATGACTCCCGTGTTCATAAAATCAGAAAGTGGTTCTTGTATTTAGTTTATTGCAAAGCAAAACTCAAAACGAATATTTAGTGCTATAAACAAAAATCAGCAATATTATTTTACAATATGAATAGAATCATTTCTTTTATATTGATCTTATGTCTGGAAACTGTGATGAGATAGAATAGCCCGATGCTAGACGTAGATTACATCTTTCAGGATAGGATCACGGATGAGCGGTTTAAGTGCAGCATCGGTTAAAAGGTCAACCTTACGCTTGAAAAGGTCTTCAAGATAGAATTTTGTCCCCATGAAATTATCAAATGTCTTTTTACCCTGCTGGAATGTCACCAGGACGTCCACATCGCTGTCCGGTTGTTCTTCCCCGCGAGCGAATGAACCGAAGATACCAATCTTCATAACCCCCGAATTTCTCCTGCATTTCCGGTAGGGACTTACGAAGAAGCATGAATGGGTCCATTTTGATCGTGTACCTTTGAAGTTTCTGTTGTCTTGAAATTATTGCATCGATGATGAACAGATCCGTTCAGGGTACCTGTCTTATTGAAATGTAAACTGAGATGTAATTGGAATAAGATAACTTGGAGGACGAGAGATAATAGTAAGCCTATCGTCTCTGAACTATCAATATCATTTAAGCCTGTGCAACAACCTCCAAAATTCAAAAATTTATCTGTGGATGTCACTTTTCAGCGAGAAATGGCTCCCGGTTCAGAATATACTTATTGAACACACAGAGATGGTGTCAGGAAGAGCAATAACCCCCTACACGAAGCATAATCAGAAACCAAAATAGGACCGGAACTTGTTACAGAGATATCGGCAGCGAGAGAATCATCTCCTGTCATAGACCGCGTGATCTCTGAAGGATCCGTAGCCATTACACGAGAGGAATATGTTCCGTTGTCGGTGTGCCCTGAACTCGCAAGCAGGAAAGATCCATTGGTGGTGAATAGTAAAGACATAATCAGCAGCACCGAATAGACCGCCAAGAAACAGGAGCAAAACCCCGGAAACAACATATTTCCAATTCATTTTCCCGCCTCGCCTCTGAAAAATGAAAGGGGATTATGTGAGAATACCACCGTTGTCAAGCATCGGCCCAGGTTTCGATAGCAGTGACGATAGCATCTGCTTCGTAACTTGAGACGGTGATAGAATCACGTTTTACCGTAACGGTATATTTCTCCCCGCTTGGGTGATTGTACTTGATCTGAACGCTGAACCCATCCTTTGAACTGTCATGGGATGAAGTACCCCCCCATTGCCGTATTCAGGGCAGCGGTCCCCAGAATGGTACTGATATCGGTGCTGAATCCTGCCGAGGTATTGGCAGTGACACTGATCTGTCCGACTGTCTTGACCAGGGCATTTTCAATAACCACTTTCCCGGCATACCGCTCGGTTCCTTTCAGATAACCATCAATGGTTGCCCCGTTTGAGACATAATCCACACAACCCCAGGGGTTGTTGGTGATAATGTCAGTGATGAGATTCTGAAACACCGTCATACTTTCCAGCGGAGCGGTGAGTTTCCGCACGGAACGTTTAACCGTGCTCTGAGTTACAAAGTCTGCCATGTTTTCCTCCATCCGGAATAATCCGGTATAAAAATATTTGGTATTGGTTTAAATCTGGATTAAAAAAGGGAGAGAACGGAGATAGAATATTCGTTCCTTAATAGAATCGCTGGCGTACATGTGTGGGTAGCTTCTTTCCAATAATTTCAGAGATATTTTTTGTAAGAATTTCGAATAATTAATTAGAAGAGATCAGTATAGAATTTGTAATACTCAAAAAGAGATTATATAACTAACCAATATCAGCATACACGGGCATATGGTCACTATATTGAATCCAATCATCAAATTCACCAATCTCAAATTTCTGAAGATTATCCAGAATATCTTTTGATAAATAGATATAATCTACATGATAGGGTCGTTCTTTTTTTCTATGAAGGAATAATGTTGGTTTTTTTTCATATCCAAAATCAACATTATTATGAGAGTGATAAGCACTCGTAATTTGAAAATTTGAGAATATTGAATTTAATTCTGTAAGTGTCCCGGTTACCGGATTTCTTTGCGTTGCATGATCCCAACATACATTCCAGTTCAAATCTCCAATAATTATGCATTTCAGATGCAATAGATCGTGATAGCAATTTATTACATTGAAAGCTTGCCCGATATATCGATTTCTAGGAGAATTAATGTCGTTTTTAGTCCAAAAAGCAATAACAAAAAAATCGTTATATAAAAAGGGAAGATAATATTTCGATTTATTATCTCTCAATTCAATTTCGACTAATGGATTTAATGAAAATATACCAAGACCTTTATTATCATTGTCCCCTATCCACAGGTGATAGGGATATTGTGAGTTATATTTGAGCCCAGGTTTCTCACATTCCTGAATAATTGCTATTTCGGGATTTAATCTACTATTCAATAAGTCCTCTTTTTTTCTATAAGCACCGTTACAATTCCAGGAAGCAATTCTCATATTTTCACCACAATTTCCTTGAATATGGGGATATGGCCATCTGCATTATTTGGGACGTCCACAAAATTACGTAGAATAATATTCCCTTTAACCAATCAATTTTAGATCCTAATTATTTCTATATCTTTCTTACTTAAACTGGAAAAATCTTAATTAAATATCACTTAAAAAATCGAGACTATTTTCTTTTATTACGATAAACAGGAGTGTATTTCTGATCTTTTTGTAGAATGTCAGTCATATTAGATTCATTTGTAGTTGTAGGAAATGACTGAGGATCGTCTTTAGAATAACGAATAGTTCTTTCCATTGAGGTGGATGCAACCTCTATCATTTTATCATTATACACAGGAATACTTCCTTCAGATTCAGGGTAGAATTTATTTTTAGGAGGAACGTTAATATCTTGAGCCTGATTTGATGAGGGTTCTTCAATAATCGGATTAGCAGTATCTATCGGGGTTTGATTATTTTTTGATTTGATTTGATGATCACTAAAAAAATATTCGCGTAAAAAGTTAATCAGATTTTTTTTATGGTAACCCCAATAGGATTTGAATATCTTTTCCCCCGAATTTCCATATTCCGTTTTTATTTCAGGAATATAGTTACATATCAGATTATATTCTGATTTCATCAATTCAATATATTGTGAGAAATCCTCACCTTTTTTTACCTTTGAATTAATTAATTGTTCTAATTCTTGAGTGTTTTGACAAAATTTTTTCAGAAAAGTGTAAGAACCATTGAGTTTTTCACCTTCGTCGGGCAATTCAAGTTGATATCCTAAATTATAGAACAAATTATAATTATCAAAAGACAGGTAATTAAATACAAATGGAGGGAAACCAGAAGAAATTTTTTTGTCTAACCAGATCCCTCTCCAATCTGGGCTTAATGATTGATAATCCCTCTTTTTTTCTTCCCATACGACCGTTTTTTCCTGTAAGTGGTTTAAAAACAGATTTAACTTATTTTCATTCTCGTTAATTTCTTTAAAAAGTATTTTTATATGCTTATTAAAATCGCGTCTGCGCATTTCATTTTGAGTGTAATGGGCTGTAAAGAATGCGGCAATAATCGATGCAAGAACAGAAATCCATAAACTTTCTACAATATCACCCATTTTTTAACCTTATTACAATAATACATATGAGTGATTCCTTCTTGAATAATTCACGTATTTTCTTCTTCAATATATTGATTGCAATATTTTAATCAAAATTGATCCAAATTCTTCCCTTAAATTCTGTGGATTATGTGCCGGTTTATCTCCCCATTATTGCCGAAGATCACCGGAGACTCATAGCAGGTATTCATGAATCTGAGTACCGGAGCTTCCTGGGGAAAACAACCGAGACACCGGAGATCAATGATCGCCTCTTTCGTCTCGATGTTCTGTTCTTCATACTCGATACCAATCCCGTTCAATGCTTCTTTCAGTTTCTCACAGTTCAGGCAGTTCTCCATGGTGTAGATTATTATCGTGCTCATATTTTCACCGAAACTTATGCAAACTCGCGGGTATCGGAATCAGGAATAACAAACCGATCACCTTCTCTGAATAGTTTTCCATTCTCCGGAGCCGGGAGACATGCCGGGAAACGGTCTGCCGAGTAATGTTCAGATGAGACGCAGCAGTGACATAACTGGCTGATGGGTTATCCCGATAGAACTGTAACACTTGCTGCGTTGTTACATCCGATGTAACAGCCGGGTGTAACATGGTAACAGGGGATGTAACAGACCGGGTATTCGGTTCATCCTCCTGAACAGGTAAAGCAGTAAAGAGATCAGAACGGACCATGAAAGTAGGATCTCAACGGATACCGTAAGCGTTACTGGCGGGATAGCATTAACAGCCCGGCTAGTCAAGATGTCGGGCTTACCGCGACATTGAATGCGATACTTACCCCGGTAAAGACTGACATGACCAGCCACCCGAACCGGGTACTCTCTCCCCGGAGGGAATTTATCTGATTTTTCAACGAAAGTGAACCAGATCAATTATTGGATTGATAATAGATGCAAGTTGATCCTCAAATTCGGACTTCTAGATCCATTCCAGATGTAAGCACCTCTACATCTTTTTCTTGGTAAAGATTCATCTGTTCTTTAATGTCAGAGATCAAATTCTTAATATCCTTAAATTCTACTCCATTGCCAGAAAAAATGATAATCTCTTTTTTATCTACATTTCATCATCGAATCTGAACTCATTCCCGACAATTATCGGTTCGGTTTCAAGTTTCTCTCATCTGTTCACCATATTTGCTTTGGTATAAATGAAATTCCTGATTGTATGTATTGGGATTGTCAAAACATTATAAGAAAGGTTATTGGAATCTTGCAAAAGATTATGAACTCGGAAATACACTCTCATTCATGTTCGGAATGATGGGTCCCTGGGGAGGCGGCTATGGATTCCCATTCTTTGGTATGGGAATGATGTTCTTCTGGTTTCTTATTTTCATTATCATTGGATATATCGTCTTCCAGGATGCAAACAAACGCGGAATGCATGGTCTTCTCTGGTGGATCCTCATTGTCATCCCGATGGTAGGGATATTTGCCCTGTTTCTGTATCTCATTCTCCGTGAGATCGGAGGGCATAAAGTTATTTCAGAAACAAATTCTGCATTAGATATCCTGAAAGAGCGATATGCAAAAGGTGAGATCACTACCGAAGAATTCCAGGTTATGAAAGGAGAACTTGAAAAATAGATTTCTGTCTATCAAATCTGATATTTGGTCTTTCAATCATTTTTTGCCGATAAACTCAATCCACCTGAGATCAGAGTCCTGATTTTTTCTCGGTTCTCAATCATGTTTAGAATCTGGCGAAAAATGGCACAATAGATGTGAATCCTAATCAAATGCATAATTTTAACACGACATGACTAACTGAAAGGCTACTGATGCCCTCTTGTAAAATCGCTGAATCAATCGGTTACTTCAATTACAGTTGAAATTTCACTCAAGATGTGGTCTTCTGCACTCCTTCTCAATATGGGAATGATCGAATGAGACACCGTAACCCGCAAACAGCCTGGCATTAGAAAAGTTCTTCATAAATTCCTGGATGACCGAAGAGAGATCGCTTCATTCTTCGAGAATGATCTCGAAAATAGTCCCATGAATCCATGCAGCCTCGTCAGGAATAGAAAAACCATCCAACCGGATCATCCAACACCTTCCTGACAGTCTTTCTATCAGGTGGGCTGAGCCAATGTACTCTCTCAAACAAACCAGTGGAAACTCCCGCCCTCATGATCTCTTCAGATCTTCGTCATATCACACAAATCTTAAAACTCTATGACATTACTAAAACCATGAGCGGATGGCCCCGCTCTCAAAATACGCTCAATTCACGGGTAATACTAAGAAATAATAATATATATATATTTTATTTAATAGAGAGCGGGAGATTTCTATATGCAGTAACTCTCATGATCACCTCTCCCTATCACTGTACATATATCTGTACCCCGCTTTCCCGCTCTGATCATAAACCCTGCTCATATGGCTTTCAATGTGCGGATCAGAGTTATCTACGTGGTCGGAATGCTCCCGCTTAAACCCGGTCTCTCCCGCTCTGTTATCATGTATTCCGATAGGAACCATCGTTGTTCAGATCTCAACCCATTAGGGACCTGATAAAAACTGACCTTCCATTACCCCGGAACTCCTGAATCTCACGACTCGAACTACACCAAAACTAATCCCGGATTTTCTCTATAGAAACGAAGTTCACAGTCAAGACCAAATACTCTCTATCTGAACTCCCGGAAGAAAACTAAAATGCCTGGCCATGTACATTCAGCCATGAGGTCTCTTTTCTCCTGGTCATCTGAAAAAACTGTTCATCCATCACTGATCATCGGGAGCGGTCTTGGTATCGGCATCCCCATGATCATATCCTGGTGGCTTGGCATGATCGGAGTGGGAGGTATCGTCTCAATTGGATCACTGGCGATAGCAAACCTGTCCGATGAATCACCACTCCGGGAACAATACTCAACAATGCTATGTGCTTTCGTGGCTGATACAATCGAATTCCTGTTTGGATCACTGGTAGGAAACAATTCGGTGATAGCAGGATTTTCCCGGAAAAAATAATTCCCAGACTGATTCAATCCCTTGTATCAGACAAACAGACCTCATTATTTTAGGTAGAGGTGAATACTTGATTGAATTTTTAACCTATTCCTCATACGGAATGCATATGGCCTTTCGAGGATAATACATACTCATGACAGTCACGGTTTCTCTGAGCGATGAAACTTATCAGAAGATTGCCCTTCTGAAAAATCGACCAGATGAATCTGACGAAGAGATCATCAATGCCATCCTTGACGGTCAGATAGATCCGGAACCCATCAGCGACGAGACCCTTAACCGGGTGGAGCAGGCGCGAAAGGATTACAAGGAAGGAAGATGCCAGACACTTACGGAAGTAATGGCGGAACTTGGAGACTCTTTTGAGTAAATTCACGGTTATTATCTCTCCCGGAGCCAAGCATGACCTGGCAAAACTTCCTGTTCCTGCACGACACTCCCTTGAATCAGCCCTTGCTGATCTAGAACAGATTGACAATCCCAGAAATAAATTGGGACCCCTGAAAGGGAAGGGAAAAGGGTTGTTCTCAATCCGAACCGGTGAATACCGGGCGATATTAGAGATCATTGACGATGAGCTGGTGCTTCTTGTCATTGAAGCAGGTCCCCGGAAGACGATATACCGGAAATACCAAAGTTAACCGTTTGATCCCTTCTTTTTTCCAGTGATCTGAATCTGCGGTTCTATAATTCGCCGACAGATTATCACGATAGAACGGTAACACCTGCAGATACATCGGTGGACGCCGTTACCCGGATCGGCTGATATCTGATTGGACCATCCAAATTCTGATAAATCTGATAATCCCAAAAATAATGAGTGAGGATCGCGGGAAAGCCCCGCCCTCATGATCTCTTCAGATCTTCGTCATATCACACAAAGCTCAAATTTATATCTCTTTACTAAAACCGAGAGCGGATGACCCCGCTCTCTAAAATACCCTCATTCCGTTGGTAATACTAAGAAATAATAATAAATTATTATTTTATATAATAGAGAGCGGGAGATTTCTATATACAGTGTCCCTCATGATCACCTCTCCCTATCACTGTACATATACCTGTACCCCGCTTTCCCGCTCTGATCATAAACCCTGCTCATCTAGCATTCAAATGGCTGATCAGAGTTCTATGTGTGGTCGGATTGCTCCCGCTTAAACCCGGTCTCTCCCGCTCTGTTATCATGTATTCCGATAGGAACCATCGTTGTTCAGATCTCAACCCATTAGGGACCTGATAAAAACTGACCTTCCATTACCCCGGGACTCCTGAATCTCACGACTCAAACTACACCAAAGCTTATCCCGGATTTTCTCCATAGAAACGAAGTTCACGGTCAAGACCAAATACTCTCGATCTGAACTCCCGGAAGAAAACTAAAATGCCTGATCATGTACCTTCAGCCATGAGGTCTCTTTTCTCCTGGTCATCTGAAAAAACCGTTCATCCATCACTGATCATCGGGAGCGGTCTTGGTATCGGCATCCCCATGATCATATCCTGGTGGCTTGGCATGATCGGAGTGGGTGGTATCGTCTCAATCGGATCACTGGCGATAGCAAACCTGTATGATGAATCACCACTCCGGGAACAATACTCAACAATGCTATGTGCTTTCGTGGCTGATGCGATCGCATTCCTGTTTGGATCACAGGTAGGAAACAACACAGTGATGGCAGGATTTTCTCTGGTTGTTCTGACCTTCTTCATTGCACTTGTCGGGGGGATGAACAGAACCTTTGCCCGGTGCAGCAGCCTGATTCTCATATTTCTGATCATCGGGTCATCGTTTCATACAGGTGATCTTCTCTCTGCTGCTGGTATCACCGGGTTTTTTGTCATCGGGGAGATCTGGATCGTTGTATTGATGGTGTGCCTCTCCCTCCTCTTCACGAGATTTCAACCAGAACTTCGCGTCCCTCAAACAACAGAAACGGCAGTGAAGCCCGGCAGTTCCTCACTCACCCGGCAATACCGGTACTGGAAGAAAAACCTGTATACACTGAAAGGGTGGGTATACACACTCCGTATCACCATCTGCATAATCGTTGCAGAAATGACTTCCATTCTTCTGAACCTGCCACGTTCATACTGGATTGCATTGGTCGTGGTTTTGGTAGTTCATAGAAACCTTGAGACAACTATGTCCCGGATATCAATGAGGGCTCTCGGCACCTGTATCGGAGTGGTAATTGCCAGTGCTCTGATGCTCTGGTCTGTTCCATCCGGATTATTCATTCTCATCATTACCGTACTGGCATCTGTGCGGCCATATGCAAAAGCCCGGAATTACCTGGTTTATACATCGGTCATGACCATTCTGATCATATCACTGCTTGAGTTCAATGAGCCTTACATCCAGGGGATAATCATGGACAGACTGGTGAATACCCTGATTGGGCTCTTCATCGCGTCAATTTTGGGATATGCAGTGTGGCAACTCCCGTTTATTCAGAAAAGCATAAACACTTCAATGAAATGCTGATGACTCATTCTTTTTACTCAAAAAGTAGAGTAATTACATTCTTATAAAAGAGGATATTTCCATCTTCAAGTTCCCGAACTCTGATAAAGTTACACTTTTCTTCGTAGAACCAGGCAGAGGAGGGTTTGGATTCAACGATAAGGTATCGGCACCCGGTATTTTCTGATATTTTGATGGTAAGAGCATAGACATAATCCATGAGTTGAGTACCAAGTCCCTTCCCATGATAACTGTCATCAATGGCAAATTTACCGATTAATAGCGCAGGAAACCGGTCGTATTTAGGACAACCTTTTTTGTCACCAGCATTCAGATCCTCTACATCAATGCTTGCACAGGCCAGAGAAATATATCCCAGAGGAATACAGGGTTCCGATTCTTGAACAAGAATCCAGGTTATTGATAACTTCCTTTTCTGGTTATCATGGGCATGATGTTTCAGGAAATTCTGTAGGGGAAGGCTACCCACTTTAGAAGCACAGCAAAATTCATTGATATTAATAGAATCAGATAAACGCACTAAACCTATCCCTGTAGAATCAAAAACCGTGAATTAAAGTTTGAGATTTTGAGCGATTTGCCGGGCCCGGCTAGCTGCGGCTTTACTCCGGTCATTTTCATATTTCAATGGATCACTGTCGTATTCATGAAAACGCCGGGCATCATCCTTGGTGAGAGTTATTGATGTATTGAAAGGTTCTGCCATTTTCGATTCTCCTTTTTTAAGTAATATTTCGAATATCTTGTAGACTGATATGTTATATTTTGTCAGGGCATTAATGTATTCCTCTCATCCCTTTGGTGGCTTCAAATACCATCTGTATGATAGTTGCAGAAATGACTTCCATTCTTCTGAACCTGCCACGTTCGTACTGGATTGCACTGGTGGTG
The DNA here is from genome assembly GCF_963668475.1 of uncultured Methanospirillum sp. Classification (GTDB taxonomy): domain Archaea; phylum Halobacteriota; class Methanomicrobia; order Methanomicrobiales; family Methanospirillaceae; genus Methanospirillum. The sequence goes on along the minus strand of NZ_OY764544.1, from coordinate 1,002,528 downwards.
GTTTTGGTCGTATATAGAAATCTTGAGACAACTATGTCCCGGATATCAATGAGGGCTCTTGGCACCTGTATCGGAGTGGTAATTGCCAGTGCTCTGATGCTCTGGTCTGTTCCATCCGGATTATTCATCCTCATCATTACCGTACTGGCATCTGTGCGGCCATATGCGAAATCCCGGAATTACCTGGTTTACACGTCGGTCATGACCATTCTGATCATATCGCTGCTTGAGTTCAATGAGCCTTACATCCAGGGGATAATCATGGACAGACTTGTGAACACACTGATTGGGCTCTTCATTGCGTCAATCCTGGAATATGCAGTATGGCAACTCCCATTGATCCAAAAAAGCATATCCCAGACATAAATGACTTTTTATCGTCTATCCATCAGGGCGTAAGACATATCACTCATCTGTGATCCTTTCCTGCTCCTGTAATTTGAGAAGATGCCCTTGAATATTCTCATCATGTATTCATTCAGATCATTCAAATTATTCTATACCTTCAATACTTACAATATGGAAATAATATTACTTCCACTACTCTGATTCCTCTACTATATTATAGAACAAATGAATCGTGATGAGCATTACATCAAATCTGCATGAACAAACCGTGCAGCAACCTTTCAATGAATACAAAATCAACAGAAGTATGAGTGATGTATCTGTCGTGTATCCATTATACTCTCCGGATCTCGCCAGAATTTTCCTCCTGTATGATCTCTTCAGACAAAACTCACCTGATGATCCAGATTTCAAGGGGGAAACATGGTAACCGGCATTCATGTCGATGAAACTCTTTGTACCCGGTGTGGTATCTGCTCGTCTCTCTGCCCGGGAGAACTTATCACACCTCCGGGACCTATGAATCAGCCTGAGATTTGTCAGGATAAAGTTACCCGATGCATTGAATGTGGTCACTGTGAAGTGTTCTGCCCGGTGAACGCACTTACCAGGGATCATAAAACCCCCTTGGGTGCTTCCCCGAAGTCTCCCCGGATAACTCCTAATTCACTATCTTCCTATCTCCTGAACCGTCGGTCAGTCAGGAAATTCAGAACAGAACCGGTTGACCAGGATATCCTGGCACAGATTCTTGAGATAGCCCGGTATGCCCCAACTGGGGGAAACGGTCAACCGGTAGAGTGGCTGGTTATCAGCGATCCGGAAAAGATCAGAACAGTATCAGAATTAACTCTTGAATGGATGAAGAATGTTCAAAGTCCTGATCATCCGCTCGGCGGAGTGATACAAAAGTTCCTGGACCAATGGGATAAGGGAATAGATGGTATCTGCCGGGGAGCTCCCCATCTCATTCTTGCTCATATACCGGATGATTATCATTTTCCAAAAGGAAAACCGATGGCCTTCATTGATGCAATCATCGCCCTCACCCACGTTGATATTGCAACCCAGGCCTTTGGAGTCGGAACATGCTGGGCCGGACTTCTTGCCATGGCTGCAGCTGAGTATAACCCTCTCAAAGAATTTTTGGGATTTCCCCCGGGTCGTGAGTTAGCCTATGCACTTATGGCCGGGTACCCGATGTACCATCCACGGCGTATTCCTGAGCGAAAAGTCCTGAGTGTTGAGTGGCGTTGAATGGGCCAACCAATCTGGTGTCAGAGGTCTGGGACTTGTCAGGGATCAATCCGGTACCTAATATCCTCCTCTACCATCATACTGAAATAATTCTGTGTGTGCAGTTTCTAAACTCCTTCTCAAGGATGATTGAAAACCAATATTTTTCATCACAAATATTGAGGCCCTTTTTTAAGATAACCTTTTTAATTTGAAACTCCTGGTAATAGTAACTATTTCTTCTTCTTTTCTCTCTTGTGTGTACTGGTTCATATCAATACTCTTTTACCGTGATTATGCTGATGATGAGTTCGTGAATAATGAATTTAGTTCGATTTATTGTTTTTTTGCATTCTGTGAATTTATTTTGGTCACTGAAACCTGTTATAGATGATAGATTTTTGTAACCGAATTTTCAGTGCGATCGTTTGGTTATACCCTGGTGTCAGATAATGTACCTATAGAGAATACAATTTTGATACTGATGACTTCTCAAATTTTAATTGCTCATCAAATCATATTGATATATTTTTCTACTCTGATTATCACTTTCAGTATCAGTATATAACGAAAACTTAAAAATTACATATTTCTCGATTTTCAGGATTACAACTGTCAATGAGAAATGGGGAATTTATGCCAGAACCATCCAACCCAATCTTCCAATCCAATGACTTGGCCTCCTTAAAAGTGATTATCGATACAATGCCCATTGCAACGGTAATTTTTGGATCCCTGGGGGAAGTAATCGATTGCAATATGGCTACATTGGCACTATTTAATGCGGTAAATAAAGGAGATATTATTGGAAAAAGTCTAGGCCAACTCTCTCCAAAAACACAAATTAATGGCACTGACTCCGGCATTGAAACTCGTAAAAGAATTCAGCAGGCATATGCACAAAAAAAGGTTACCTTTCATTTTGATTTTCAGACATTATCAGGGCAGAGTTTTCCTGGGAAAGTCACCCTCTCGGAGATTGCTTATGAAGGAAAACAATGTCTCATGGCCAATATTGTTGATATGTCTGGCCAGGTCAGACTGGAAGAGTATAATGCACTTATAAACAGCAATCCATATGCTCTTCTTTCCATGAATCCTGATCTTACTATTTCTGAAGTAAATCCAGCTTTCTCTCACATATCTGGATATAATGGTAAAGAATGGATTGGTAAAACAGTCCGGGATTTTTCAACTATCAAGAGAGAAGGTCCGACTGTGGATGATGCCATTAGGATGAAAAAACCGGTTAGCGGAAAAATAACTGTTGACTTTCCTAATGGGATAAAGATTATGGATTATTCCTATATCCCTGTCTTCGATGATGAAGGAAATGTAATCCGGATCTATGATATATTTGCAGATCTTACAGATCTCGTTGATAAAGTCCATGAATCTGATTCACTTGTAACAGAAAATCCTGCATCTATTATTACAATGGATCCTACCGGAAAAATTCTCTCAGTAAACCCATCATTTCTGTCGATTTCTCGTTTAAATGAGGAAAAACTCTTGTCCATGCGAATGCAGGAGTTTAATATTCTTGAACGAGAAGGATTGTCATTTAGTGATATTGTAACTTCAAAGAAAACTGCAAAGGGAAGATTGGTTGTTGACTTTGGGTGGGCAGTAAAAATTCTTGATTTTACATATATTCCTATAATAAACGTTAATGGTGCCCTTGATCGTTTGGTTGCAATGTATGTGGATGTTTCTGATCTTGTGGCATATGTTGATGAGATTAAAACCTTTATTCGTGAAAATCCGCATGCAATTTTAACAATGGATCCTGATCTGAGTTTTACCGATGTTAATCCAGCGTTTTCACAGATCATGGGATATAGTTATGAAGAAAGTATGCGGATGAAACTTTCCGATATTAAGATTATTGAAAGGGAAGGTCAATCAGCACGTGATGCTATTCAAAACAAAAAACCTGCCAAAGGGAGAGTTGTTGCAGAGTGTCCTTCCGGGATAAAGCATCTCGATTATATATACATTCCAATCCTGGATAAGAGAGGGAATGTTATTAAATTCCTAGAAATTTTTTCAGACATGACTGCCATCAGGTCTATGGTGAAGTACCTTGAACAATCCGTGGATATTGTTCAGAATAATATTAGTTTATTAGCTAAAGGGGATATGACCTTTACAAACACCATTCTAGATGCAGATGAACATTCGGCTTCAGCACGGATTCAGTTTGAAAAGATAGGGGAAGCGATGAACACTGCCCGCCAGGCTATAGCCAAATTGGTAACTGACTCCAACTCAATAGCGAATGCAGCAATTGCAGGGAATATGAAGTATAGATCAGACCCGTCAATACATGAAGGTGATTATCGGACAATTATTGAAGGGATGAATAGCACATTAGATTCGATAAAAATCCCAGTTCGGGAAGCAATGAATATCGCCAATGAATATGCGAAATATAACTTTTTAATCAGGTTTAATCCGAAATTAGATATCAAAGGTGACTGGATTCCTTTCAAAGAAGCATTGAATGATATTGGAATTCAAATTTCTGGTGCAATCTCACTGATTAACAAGAATGTTTCAGACCTTTCAGCAAGCTCTGAAGAGGCAAATGCAAGCATCGAAGAGGTATTAGCTGGAACACAACAGATCACGCTTAATACAAGTCGGGTCAGCCAGAATTCAAATAGGGGAGAGGAAGGAATTCTTCAGGTTCTCAAGGCAATGGAAGATTTGAATGAAACGGTAGGATCAGTATCAAGAAAAGCAGAGTCGGTATCGGGGTCTTCAAATGATGCCAATTCATTCGCTAAAGAGGGCATTCAGATTGCAAAAAAATCTGAGAATGCTATGGGGGAAATAACTAAGTCCACCAATGTTGTCGGCTCCATTGTAAATGACATAAATTCTCAAATGGATGAAATCGGCAAAATTGTAAGATTAATATCAGATATCGCAAGCCAGACAAATCTTCTTGCACTCAATGCTGCTATTGAAGCTGCACGTGCTGGAGAAGCAGGTCGAGGATTTGCAGTTGTCGCAGCAGAAGTAAAATCTCTCGCTCAAGACTCAAGAAAATCAGCTGAAAATATCGCTGATATGATAGCAACACTCCAAAGTAAGGCTAATCAGGCTGCAGATGCTATGGGCAAATCCACAAATGCTGTTCAGGATGGGGGTGCATCGTTAAAAGAAACTATGGTAGCCTTCAATAAGATTGCTGATACCATTGAACAAATTAACCAAAATATTGTTGAGGTAGCAGCAGCATCAGAAGAACAGGCAGCATCAGTAGAAGAGGTTACGGCAAGTATTCAGGAAGTATCGAACCTTGTTCAGAATACCTCTCATGAAGCTGGTGATGCAGCGGCTGCTACGGAGGAAGCTGCTGCTTCGATTGATGAAATCGCAAAAATTATGGGTGGGGTTGTCGGAGTCGTTGAAGACATATCTAAAGAAATGTCCAAATTTAAGGTTGCATGATATAATGGGTGAGAATAATAGCCCCACTCATGTATCAGACAAGATAATTACAAATGATGATGAGATTCAGATCGTAGAATTCTGTCTTGAAAAAGAGCTTTTTGCTGTCAATCTTTTTGATGTCAAAGAGATCGTAGAATATACAAAAATTACTCCATTACCAAATAGCCAGAGATATATTAAAGGAATTATTGATTTAAGGGGAGAAATAACAACTATAATTGATTTAAAAGAAAAAATGGGGCTTGTATCATCAGATACCATTCTTGATCAATCCCGTATAATTGTCATAGACAATTCTGTTACCAAGAGTAAAACCGGGATTTTAGTTGATGATGTTACTACTGTATTATCTGTAAAAAAATCACAGATTGATGAGAACTCATATAGTACTGAAAAAAGCGATTCGTATATCCTCGGGATAATTCGTCACAATCATGGTGATAAGGATTCTGACAATACCGATTTAATTATTTGGTTGGACATTCCCCGTATGCTCCGTGATATGGGCCAGTAATTTTTTTATTTATTATTGGTTCAACAAAAAATCATTATAATGCTTTTTATAAAAAAATTGTTCGTAGGTATTTTAGACTATCAGGAAATTTATACAAACTGGATACCTTTTTATGGAGGTGTGATATGGGAAATCTAATTTTTTATAATATAATTTATGAATAAAAAAATTCTAAAGTTGTTATATAATGTAATAAAAATGGAAAAAAAGCCGATATCTATATCTGAAGTTGCAGAAAAGGCTGATATCTCCAGAATGACGGCATCAAAATATTTAGAACTAATGCATTTGTCCGGGCAGATTATCCGATATGATGTGGGAACTGCTAAAAAATATTCAATCTCTTCGGATACTTCTTCGTATACTCCGTGTGATTTGAGTTCTGATTTAATTCTTATATTAGATACGGAATTTAAAATCCTTTATGTAAATGAAACATATATCCGGTTTTCAAATCTTCCCCGGGTAAATATTATCGGAAAGCGAATTTCGGTTTTAAATTTAGAAATTCTTAAATCATTCGATCTACTTGGATTTTTAAATAATTATCACAGTGGAAATCTTGAATCCCGGATAATTGAAGTAAATAACGAAAATCAGGATCTGTTTTTTGAAATTTCAATTGCTAAAGTCAGATTTGGATCGTTAAAATCTGCAATTGCATTAGTTATCAAAGATATTACATTTAAAGTATTGTTGGATAAAGAAAAAAATCTATTATCTGCGATTATTTCTTGTTCGAATGATGCAATTATAAGCGTTGATAGGGATATGTTCATTCTTTCCTGGAATAGTGGGGCAGAGCGGTTGTTTGGATATCGTTCAGAAGAGATGATCGGCAGACCATATTCTGTCTTATTTCCCGCAGATTGCCATGACAAATATCCTTCTTTAGAGGGACGAATGAGAGAGAAGGAGATGATTATTCAATATGAATGTAAACGCCTTCGTAAAGATGGAGTATCAATAGATGTCTCAATTTCATTATCACATATTTACAATCAGGAAGGATATTTTTTAGGGACTTCAGTAATTCTCCGAGATATATATGAACGAATTTGTCTTGAAAATAAAGTCAAACAACAAAACAACCTTCTTCAACATATAATTAATGTTATCGATGTACCTCTCCACCTGATAAATTCCAAAATGAGAATATTGCTGGCGAACAATGCAGCTTCCAAGCGACATAATATTCCTCTTGATATGTTGATTGGGTTGAATCTCAAAGATATTATGTCTCAGGAATTATTTTTGAACCGAATTGAATATCTTCAAACTGCGTGGTCCACTAATAAGCCCCTAAATTTTGAAGATTCGGATGGGCATAGGATTTTAAGTAATTATTTGTATCCTCTATATCAAAGCGATAAAGATCAACAATGGGTGGTTTTATCCTTTGATGTAACTGAAAAGAAAAAGATGGAACAACAGATTATTAATCTGAATTCACAATTTCAATCAATATTTGGGACTTTACATCTTGGAATTGCAATTGTGGATCCCTTAACTCATGCTATACTAATGGTTAATACATCTTGGAAACAGTTTTTTGGTGACAAAAGATCTACCAAATGCTGGTATAACGGTAAATCAAAGAGGAATGCCCATATCTGTAATCTTTGTATTGACCTTATAATGGGTAACCCTATTGCCCATACACCTTCTTTTGAACATATATTTAATAAAAAATTATATCATTGCGAGATACAAGCAATTCCCTGGGCTGCTGATAAAAAGGTAATTATGATTACAGCGTATGAAAGTCATGATTAGTTTCAATTATCTCCAATCACCAGATTTCCCTTTACTATTATAACTCCTTTAGTATAGGTTACAGATCAACGTTTTGATGTATTTAAACTGATTTTACCGAGAAGTGAGGATTTATTAAAACTGGTGACGAATATACAACGAACAGATCTCCGAACTAAATCCATTATATCCCAAACTATCTGAATAACAGAACTATCTAATCAGAATCATACGGGGATGTACGATAATTACTCATACATCGGAACAATTTTATTTTGATTTCATCGGTTGAATTAGAAAAAATGAGAGACCCAACATAATTTGAAATTCGTGGAATACGAGTTAATCTTTTACGGCCCCTACAATCACTATCACGTGTCATGAATCAAGCCTCTGTACCTCTTTCAGGATTACCTTCCACTGATCAGATGACGATAGGAATCATCGGAGCTGGTCATCTGGGACGGGCACTTGCGATTGCTCACCGGCAGGCAGGATTTCCAGATCGTCAAATACTTGTCTCATATAGCAGTAAAAAAGAGACTTTAGATGAGATCAAGGCCGCAGGTCTGGGAGCAAATGTTACCTCTAACGAGGAAATTTTTCTTAAAGCATCACTTGTTTTTATCACAATCCGCCCCCAGTCACTTCCCACATTATCCAAGATTCAGGTTACTCCATCTACGATTGTAATATCCTGTATGGCTGGAATTTCAACAAGTACTCTCCAGAATCTTTGGAATATGCCTGTTCACCGGATAATGCCCAGCGGTCCTGAAACCATCCTTGCACGAAAGAGTATTGCCGGACTTAATCCAGGCTCCTTGGTTGTCAGGAATCATCTCAAAATGATTGGGCTTGAGGCAATCACAGTCCAGAATGAAGAGCAGATGCATGATCTGACCGCTGGTGTCTGTTTTCCGGCAGCTCTCCTCGTGGCGAAAGATCAATCACTGGATATTGAAAATGAGATCCGTACCAGTGAGGCTTTTGGATCCCTGTATTCACAGCTGCTATCCTGGGCATGGAATGTTTCACCCCAGGATCTTATTGAACCTGAACGGACTTCCTATGTTACCAGGATGAGTACTCCTGGAGGAATTACCGAAACCGTTTGTCGAAGTATCAGGGAAGGAAGTTCACTCCATCAGGCATATCTGAATGGCATTTCCAGAAGCCGGGAGATTGGAGAAGAGATAGCCAACCGTATCCTGGATGATCCGCGGTTCCTCTCTAAGTAAGGGTCCTCTGTTCAGGCTTCAGATCTTTTTCGCAGGAGACATAGCAATCGAGAGCCTCATACCCTTATTCATCGGTTTGGAAAGAATGTGGAACATTATATTACTCCGCACTATAACCCGGGTTTTCGTAGACATACCATATCTCCTCATGTGCATTTTTTGTAAATTGATGTGCAGAAAAGAAGGTGTATGAATCTGATGATCCCTACATATACTCGATATCTATTGTTTCTGGCTCAATTGTCTCTGTCATTCACTTTCCGCTAGATATGATCAGGTCCGGGTAAAGGACCCAAACTCATCTGACACTATTCCCTCCACTGAACCTGATGGAGTCGCCATGAAGGTGAGGTATCCTACAAGATCATCAGGGTTCGGGAACGAGAGATACCATGTGTTGTTGGTCCAGTGTGTCAGATTTCCCTCATACCCGTTAGGACCGAGTCTGATGATCATATCTTCTGCATCCAGCCCCTCATCTATCTGCATACTGCCATACAAATCGCTCGTATATGTTCCTGCAATGGCTGACGGGCTGATTCTCACAGGCTCCGGATTAGCAGGCCGGTCCGGGTTTTTAATGAGAGAGTTCCATCCTGCCTGTGACGCTTTTTCCTGTGCCTGAAGGTCTACTCCGCTTTTCCCGATGTATCGTTCAAGGAACTCATCCCTTACAGCCTCCGGGAATGCAGTGAGCTGCTTGTTGGCAATAACCACAAGTCCACTCTTCTTTCCTGGAATGAGGATAGCGATGGAGCGAACACCGTCAAGTGCTCCGTTCTTCTCAATGATGCGATCGCCAAGGAAGGAGTACGAGTCACAACCAAGGCCGACTGCACCGTTTGGATCTTTCAGCGGACCGCTCCGTCCGGCGACAAGGCTTGCTGCATGGATATCGGTAACAGTCTTTGGCGTGAGAATCTGCGTACCATCAATCGTTCCGTTGTTCAGCATCATCCGCAGAAACCGGGTCATGTCACTTCCGGTTGAGACGACCTGTCCGGCAGCAGGGAGTGATGCATTCTCAAGCGGAATGATCTGAAGATCTCCCGGTGCTCCTCCGTGACCGGCATAATGGTTATCGTCAAGATAGAGAGTCTCCGGGTGAGATCCTGATCTGGTCATTCCGAGCGGTTTGATAATCCGTGCATCGGTTAAATCCTCCCAGCTCCGGTTGTCAGCCTTTGCTGCTACCTCCCCTGCTATGAAGTATCCGGCATTTGAGTAGAGGTACCGCTCCCTGAACCCTGCGTCAGACTCCAGGTATCTCATACGGTGCAGTATTTCATCGTTCGAGTATCCTATTCTGCCAAGCAGTTCTCCGTCTCGTCGGAGACCTGTCCGGTGAGCAAGCATATCGCGAAGATTCGAATGGTTGCCGACATAGGAGTCTTTTAGTGTAAAATCAGGCAGATAAGTGATTACCGGTGTATCCCAGTTCAGTTTTCCTTCGTCAACAAGCGTTCCGATGGCAGCCCCGGTAATATACTTGGTCACTGATGCGATCTGAAACCTGGTGTCTGGATCAACGGGGTCAGGCTTCCCAAGTTCACGAACACCAAAACCCTTCAGATACACGACAGAATCGTTCTCTATGATCCCAACAACAGCACCCGGGACTTCATACTCCTCCATCGTCTGACTGATAAAATTGTCAAATCCATCGAGCCTTGAATTTTCCTGAGTCATCTCTGCATAGCCAAAACAAGCGAATATACCTGCAATGACGCAGAACATCAGGAGAAGATGATGAAGGGAAAGTCTCCTCATGGAATGAAATTAGTGTATGTGATGAAAAAATAATCGTTAACAGCATAGTACTGATGTCATGAACCTTAACATTGATGACGCCTGAAAAGCCCCCTTTTTCAGATCCCTGATTCAGGAAGGATAATTTCGAAAATCCCAAAAAAGTTGGAATCCGGGATCTAGCAATGGTGAATGCGTACCTTCTCCCTCACCCCATCCCGGTTTTAAACCGGTATCCTGTTATTTGTAATGACCGTCGGGCTGTATACCAATCGATTTCTTCAATCAGTTACTGGCGATACGCTCTGGTACTCGTCGATGATGACGTATTACTAGCCTGGTATTCTGATTCTGATCCTGTTCTCGTTTCCTGTGTCATATTCTGCTCTCCTGATGAGAACACGTCCCACGAGTACACGGGGAATGATTTGAGATAGTCGGTGAGATATGCCCATTGTTGATGCTCTTTCAGAAATGCATCGGCATCGAAGGCTATTCCGGATGGTGTACCCCATCGTGCTTCAAAACTCATATTCCGTGCCATTGCCTCATTCATGACCTTACCGTCGTAGGATCCCATCGGTTTGAATGGCGGCCTGTTAGGATATGGATTAGAATCCAGCCAGTAAAAACCTTCAACAGTTCTGGTTGATGGATTCTCCTTTCCGAGCCAGACATCATACTTGTCAGAGAGAATTGTTTTCGCTGTTTCAGTGGATATCTTCCCTTTGTACTCCTCCATCAGCTGAGGAAGCCGGACCATCCTGGCACTTACACCGGTCCTGATATCAGTCGGATCAAGCCCTGAACACTCAAGGTTTCGTATCCTTGGATCTTCAACAGAGTTTGCACCGGCAAAATACCCACTTTGAGTCTTTGTGATGTTATAGAACTTGAGGCCCTGCTCAAACCGCATGATCTCTCCGGTATTCAGATCGCCAACCAGCCAGCTGTTGGCAAAACCTCCGCTCCTGTTTGTATTCATGATCGAGACAAATTCATCCAGACCCTGTGCGTATTGGGCGGCTCTTCTCAGCCGGTAAAATGCAGGAGACATGTTGGACTTGTACTGATTGAACCCGTTGATCGTAGTCTCTGCAATCATCAAACCGGCATCGGTTACCAGGTAATCGGTAGAACTGTCGAGCAGTCCGGGTGCTGACTGCATCAGAATTCTTGACCCGTTTTCTGGTACAATGTCTTCGATAAGATCGAAGAAATGAGCACGTTCAAACGGCGTCCAACTTGAATGGGCAAGAACGATACCGTTCTCACCGGTGTAATCCCCGGTAGCAATGAATGCACTGCATGAGTCGGTCTCAATCTCAAGTTTTTTGTATGCATCTGATTTTACCGATGGCCACCAGTAACCGATCAGTTCCTTGTAGGCATTCCATCCGAGCACCTCATCAAAACTGATGTTTGTTCCTGCAGCCTGTGCCCCTTCTGCAATCCCACGCATTTCTGAAAGGTATTCATCATCGATATGATTCAGGAACATATCCCTTGCAGTCTTGATGAAATAATCCCATTTCATGCCTGTATCGTGAAGGGTTATCACCGGGATCATCGCCTGGATTTCTGCAAGTTCCGGTGACATCAGATAGCCATGCTGATATCCACGCTCATACGGCCCTCCCTGGATATGCAGATATGTCCACCCATCCTGTTCGAACCTGTATCCTTTCCCATCAGGTGAATACGTTGTATTCTCTGCAGTCACCCCCACAATACAGAATGCCAGGATTATTATTGCGATACTGTAACATCGCATGTTCTTTTCTGGATCACAACTCTTCAAAACCCCACCTCTTATTCGAGAATAATGATGAGTCTGTTTACTCTCTATATATCCGTTTGTACAGCCTTTACCTGCAGGGATCTTCAGAAATCAGTCTCTTCGGTCCTTGATGGGATCCTCAACGGGTATCGCTGGAGAAAATAACTCTCAAACTTCCTGGTCTTTTCAATCGCTGTCTTAAATTGTATTCTTCATCCCAGATCCTACTCTGGTATCATATCCTCAATCAGATCTCAAGTTTCATCTGTCCAAACAACCTTCCCCTCTGCACGACACCGGTGCAGCCCTTCAGAAACGTACTGAGTTCTGTCTGGTCCTTAATCGCCCGGGCCCTTCCCCTGAGTTCCCACGGCTTTACCTGGAAGAAATAATGGGCTTTCCCATCAAGTGACAGCAGATTTCTGTCCATCACCGCAGTGATCACAGCAACCGGACCGTCTGCCTTTGCCCTGGATTTGCATGTCTCACAGAACTGCTCTAGTTCTTGTTTGTTATCCGGTCTGAACCAGGCCAGATGGTACTCAATAAAGAGGATCGCTGATGTATCACCTGAAATATAATCGAGGAGATCATCTAGGTTGCCGATCTTCTTATGGATCAGCCTCTCCTGGTCCTCTTCCCTGAACCGGAGAAGCGGAACATAATCATGATTATTGATGTACGTAATGGTGCCAGGGTACCGATCTGGAATGTCAGCAAGGCAGGTATGAAAGTCTTTGTGAGATGCCTGAAAGACTGAAAATGCGTCCTTGGGAATATTCTTGAGTGGATTTGTCTTTTCGCTCATCAGTAACTCTCACAGACGGTATGCACAAATTCAATCTCTTTCCATGCCCGGTCCAAAAGACGCTGGTAATACCTGGTATCAATATCCTTTGGAGCAAATGAGGGATCTACCAGCAGCCCTTTCTCATCCCTTACAATAAATGAGGCATCCATCCCGGGAACCAGTTCGACACCATGCTGCCGGTATACTTCAATTACAGCCTGTGGAATGCATTTGTTCTGATATCTCTCTTTCCCGATTCTCCTCTTTATCACCAGATCCTGTGGATCTACATCTCTCAGGCCGTTTGAGTACTGCCGGTAAAGACCCCGGACCTCCGGCCAGTGTGATGCAATTCCATCCACCTCACACTCGTGGGCCATCAGGTGTAGCATCTCCTCCTGCATCTGCCTGATATACGGGGGTGTGTTTCTCCGACGGGCAGCAACTCCCCTTGCTTTTATCTTCCCATCTGCAAGTCGCCCATAATAATTCCCGTATGATCCGGTTCCGTCGATCTGGGGAAGAAAAACGATCCAGTCATACTGTTCTATCTCGGTTTTAATGTCGGTGAGTTTCTCTATCTCAAACTGGGCTTGTAACGGATCGCACTCCTGGATGAAGAGGCAGTCAATAATTGCATGAAGAACCCTGCCCCTGAGATCGCCGATCTTTGAGACACACTCCTGGAGCAGTTCTGTTGCCCTGAATGTTATCTGCTCGTGAACCTCTATCCTCCCGAACCTGGCATTTTTGTAACCTGTGTATCCAAAACACGTTACAAGCATCCATTTTAGAATACCATCCATTCCGGCATAGGTGGGATCGACCCGTTTTCTCTGTTTGGTGATCTGCCTGAGATCAAGAATCGGTCTCAACACAGAGGCAAGAAATCCGGTTCTGTCCGGATATTTCAGTGTCTCCGGTGAGAGATTGTACTTCACGATGATCGAGGGATAGAATGAGGTAAAGTCAATCTGGGTTACATCCTCGTAGATACCCGGCTGTGGTTGAAGAGTGAGACCTCCCCTGAAGTCAAGCCTCATGTCTTCGATCTTCCGGTGTGCCTCGGCATCGTTTTTCCTGAACGGTACTGCAATCCCCCTCGCAAGGGCCTCGTACACCTCGTAACTTGAGACAAGAGTCCCGGGTGTGAGCCGGCAGGTCAGGTTCGGGGAAAGCCCGGAGAGACGGGAAGCAAGAAAAATTCCCCTGGCATCTCCTTCCCGGTACATGAAACTCTGCCGAGTATCAACAATGACCCGTCCTTCGGGTATCATTGCCCCGAGCCGGTGTTCCATCCGGCCGTACGAGAAGTATGATCGTGATGATAGTCTTCTGAATCGTCCCGTGCGGCTCAGCGTATTTACAATGCCCCACTTGTCAGTCTGATCACAGATGTACGAGGACCAGCGATCATAGTCGGGAAAGAGGATCAGATCAGGATCAGAGGACTGGACAATATCGCAGAGGTCGTCAATGTTCTGCCGGTCTGATCCATCCAGGAGATATGGTCGTTTCCGATCTATATCAGTCACAGATACTGTACCGGTATGCTCTGACCTGTGTGGATTTTCAGAGAAGGTTATCTCCATTGTTGTGCCAGGAAACTCGTGTACCGGATTGAATCGATCCATCCCGGTGAAACCACCGGGAACAATGGTATGTTCTGCAGCAAACCGCTGCTCCGGTCTGATATCTACGTTGAATAAAGAAACATTGTAATTGGTCTGTTTCTCTATCTCTTCTGCTACTTCTCTGCCTGCTTCAACCTTGTAGCCACGGTAATCCTCGTAGATGGATCTGAATGAGCATTCCGAAATCCCGTAGGTGGAATGGAGTTCCTCTATGAGATCCTGATGAAGATGTGGCTCTTTGAAATGTACCAGAAATGATGGAGACTGATTATGATGTACTATCTTAAGATTGCCATCAGTAATATTCCAGAGAGTGATCCCCTGTTTAGTCCGGCAGGAGTCAAGAATAAATGTGCCTGAACTGCTCATTCAGATCACCAGAGCCCTTCCAGTGTGTTCTGGATGTTCACCGGAGTCGAATGGTTTTTTCTCGGCTTTGCAAGTGTGTCCAGGTAATATACTACCCGGTTAGCATAGGGGTCAATCTCTGAGAACCACCGATCAACCCTGTCGGAGAAGAGGAGCACCATCTGGGAGTTCGATGATTTGCGTCTGCAGATCTCACCGATGATTGGTATGAGTTCAGGGGTGTCCTGGTACCAACTTCTGTCGTGTTCGAAAAGGATGAGTGGTTCATCGGCGTCTTCCAGGATTGTGAGGATCTGATATGCGGTGAGTGCACGCCGGACTCTGACGTGCTCATGGTGTACACATAATTTCGTGAGAATCTGGGGATAATTGCCACACAGGTACAGTGTATTGTTCTGATTTGATCTGAGCAGATTACTGAGCGCCTCCAGTAAGATCCCGACTGGTGCAGCAATTACCGAGAAGGACCCCGAGGATCCTGATATGGCAGGGTGTAAGGCTGGAGGCATGGCATACCCTGATCTTGAGTTCCAGTATCTAAAGCTTTAGTAAACAGGGCGAAAGTGTTCGGGGGGTTGACAGGTCTCTTCGTAGTGGTGATAATTTTGATAACCTGCGTTATATTTCATGCATTTCACTTTCGCGATATAGTGGATCATCCCAGTAAAAAGTGCTAACTTAAACCGAATTTATTTGAATGTAGATCTCTGAATCTGCCTTTTATGATCAGACATATTTTAAAAAAAGCACTACAGTTTTATTAAAACTATAAAATTAAAGGTGGGTTGTAAAGGCCGGGAGGGGTCAATGTGAGTGATCAGAATCTCTCCCTCAAGATACTTTTGTTCTCTTTCTCGCAAAAAAATGTTCATCCAAGGGCAGGAACAAAGGTAGCGGTTATAACCAGGTCACTATTTCCTGCCTTGACGGTATGAGAAATACCCGGGGGAGTAACATACGTCTCTCCGATGACCACCTGTGTCTCCTTTTCCTGGATGACAAACGAACCATTCCCGTTCAGAATAACATTCCATTCCCACTCTGTGTCATGGACATGTGAAGGTACTTCACAATGTCTGGTGATCCTGACAAGGTGATAACTGAATGCCCCACCGGTGTCTTTCCCGGTTATGATATCCTTTAGTGAAACACCCACCCATCCTGGAGGGGTATACCAGGATTTTTTGTTGATATCCTCCTTGTGATCAGGAAAGACAACTGTCCCCTGATCAAAAATCCTTGATACATCGGTATGAATCATAGATACCTCAAAAAAGTGAAAAATTATCCCTTTACTGCTGGGATAACATCCTTGAAGATATCAATTCCGTAATTCACGTTCGGACTGGAATTACCAAGACAGAAGTGTGTGATCCCTACCTGTTTAAACCGCTCGATCTCTGCAATCAGACCTTCTGCGTCGGTTGCACAGATGAAATTTTTCTGAAGAACATCTGAATGAACCAGGTTTGCATGCATCTCAACCTCTGGCGGATCGCTGACACGATACTTGAACATCGAGGGGACGAGACATCCTGCCCAGAACCTGTTTCCTTCAACAGCCTTGTCAAAGTCAGGATCTACCGAGTACCAGATCAGCATGGCCTTCTCCATCTTCTTTGGATCCTTGCCAGCCTCCCTTGCACCCTCTTCAAACTTTGGAATGGTGACGTTTTTCAGTGTATCTGTATCGGCTGACACTGTCATCAGGTGGTCACCATGTATTCCTGCAAGTTTGGCACCTTTTGGACCCATTCCACTGAAATAAAGTGGAACGTTATCTTCAGGCTTAGTGTACAGAAATGCCTTTTCAAGGTTGTAGTATTTACCGGTGAACGAAACCGGAGTTTTTCCATCCCAGAGCTTTTTCATGACCTCTATCGCTTCAATGGTCATTGCCTGACGCTCGGGAACACTAGGCCACTGGGCTGTTACCGGAACCTCGTTCAGAGCTTCACCGGCTCCAACTGCTATTCCAACCCGTTTTGGATACATCTGTCTGAGAGTCGCAAAGGTCTGTGCCACTACTCCGGGGTTGTACCTGAGGATCGGGCAGGTGATACAGGTCGAGACAAATGCCTTCTTGGTTGCCTGAAGAACTGCTCCCATCCATGCCCATGCCTGTCCGCACTGAGCATCGGTATGATACCACGGATGAAAATGATCATCAACCCAAATCGATTCAAATCCTACTTTTTCTGCCCTGACCGATTGTTCAAGGGCATCCATTGGTTTATACTGCTCAATGGATGCGAAATATCCAATTTTTGTTTCCATTTGCATGACCTCGTATACAACGAACAAACCATGCATGGACGATTGACTGACGATCACAATATTGATACCCGGTGGTGAACAATATCTGCATCAGCGATTCTTCAACCCGGATTCATGGGGAAATTAGCGGCCACCTGAATCGGGTTGACTCGCCCATGTGGTACGGCGATTCTCTCAACGGTGAACGTGATCGTTCACACACCTTCATCAGCAGTTCGATATTTAACTCTGCGTTTTATTGCTCGTCAATGCACACGTGGCTGAATAGTTGGGTGCACATTTTGCATTCTAAAAAAAGGTGAAATTTTATCCTTTATCTTTGAAAAATTGCATCATATATAAAAAATCAGGCCATTTGATAAGGGATCTCTTTCTGATATCTTTCACGATCACGATTGTCATTGATGGTCAATAGGGTTGTTTCATCATTTCATAGTGGGGTAATTTGAAATATTCGATCAGATCCTGAAGTCACATGCACCAGATGAATCTTCGATCTCCTTTTTCACTTCATCAGATACATCCACCATAAACGATGCGATCTCTCCTGAAGGGAGTTTGAAGACATAGTGAGAGATCCAGGGAAAATCATCACGGTTTCGATATTTGAGAGGAGATGAAAATTCAGGTTTTTCTGTAGTCAATACCCTTCTGAGAAGGTCACGAATTTCAGGGTCTGGAAGATCGGGAAACTCTTCAAACAATTTCTTCCCGATCAATTCCTCTTTTGGCATTCTGAGCAGACTTGCCGTAGCCTTGTTCACATCTTTAAGGATGTATTCATTCCCGTTATCGATGGGTTCATAGATCAAGACTCCATTGCAGGTGTTCTCAAAAAAGGAATGGTATCGGATCTCCTTTATCGCACTTGCGTGAAGAGCTTCTTCAGCCTGTTTGTAGTCGGTTATATCCAGAATAAGGCCGTTCCATAACGTTTCTCCGGATAATCTGATCGGCTGGGAGACGACCCTGATATACATCTCCTCATGAGTGGATTTGATAAATTTTCCCTCAAATTCCCAGGGTGCAGTCCTTCTGATCACATCATCAATTGAATTTTTCCATCGCACCTGATCCGATGGTGCAATGCACATTCCATACCGTTCGAGCCATGTATTCAATGGCTCCGGACTGATCCCGTAGACATCCTGTGACCGTTCATCAACAAAATTCATCCCCCATTCGCCGGTATCACGAGCGTAAAACTGGTACACAATTCCTGGAAGGTTGCTTGCAAACCCTCTGAACCGCTGCTCGCTCTTCTTGAGTTCCTCTTCTGACCTTCTTCTGTCAGTAATATCAAGAAAGATTCCATTCCATATTGTCTCATTTTTCAGTCGTATCGGTTGAGAGATACCCCGAATGTAGACACCTTCTCCCGACGGTTTGATAAAAGTCCCTTCAAAATCCCAGGGAGCAATCTTCTGTATTACATCCCTGATGGAATCATCCCAGCGTTGCTTATCTTCAGGATCAATGCATGATGCAAACCTGTCAAACCAGGTATCAAGGGGATCGGTTCTTATTCCATACACACTTTCAGATCGATTATCTGCAAAATAGACGCCCCATTCGCCTGAGTCACGGGCATAAAACTGGTATGCAATCCCAGGCAGATTACTTGTAATCCCCCAGAATCGCTCCTTCAGTTCTTTTTCTGCACGTTTCTGGGCAGTAATGTCTATAAACAGAATAAAATATTCCTGCTTGGCATTCCATCTTCTGTCAGTCACCGGAGCAAAAACTACCTGGAAATATGCGATTCCGGTTTTCCTCGTTGATGTCAGAGTAGACAATTTTATACGGTCAAAATTACAGGTAAGTGTAATTTCTGCGTTTTTTCCTTCTCTGATAAGTTTCTCTATTGCTTCCCTGGAAGACATGATCTCAAAGAGATTGAAATTGACAATATCGGTAAACCGTGTCAGCCCCAGGATCTCTAGTGAGGCACGGTTGGCATTAAGAATTGTCCCGTCAGCCTGAAAGAGAAATATCCCACTTGGGACTTCTTCAAATAGTGTTCTTATTTTTCTCTCGCTTGTTTTTAATTCATCTTCTGTCTTTTTCCAGGTTGTAATATCCCTGAATGTTATCATGATCCCAGGTTTAGCAGTGAATGAAAGTGATGGTAGAAAAGTAGGAACAAACTCTGTGAGAAAAAATCTGTCCTTGATCTGGTCAATAAGCAACATCTCGTTAATGTACGTCTTTGACTCAAGGATGCGGGAAATGTTTCCCTGAACTGTAGTATCATTCAGAAGGGGAAGATTAAGCCTGTTTAGCGGAGTTCCGATTATATTTTTTCCGGTACGAATATCGAATGTTGTGATAAAACTTTTATTGACCATCAGGATCTTGAGATCCGTGTCAAGAATAACCATTGCTTCTGAAAGATAATCAAAAAGGTCGTCAAAAGGAATTTTTTGCGATGAGCAATATTGTTTGGCTTTTCCAAAAGGTTTCATTATCACATGGCCCTGGGTGAGAAGTACTTCCAGGTATTTTGCCACAGAACCACGGTTCATATTCAGGTCTCTGGCGATTTGTGAGGTTGAGACTGCTATAGGGTAGCGTTTTTGGAGATATTCAAGAATTAGTGAATACCGGTCTGCCGGCACACTCATAGGATAACATGGTTGTTGTCCGTGATATAACCGTATTATATATCTGCTGGAACCCAGGAAGAGAACATATCTTTTGATATCAGATCATTTTCAGTTTAATCGAAGGAATAATTTTTTATATCACTGCATCTAATATCGTATTGTCGATATCGAATATTCGATATCGTTTCACCACGTGATCAACATGAGAGACAATCGAGAAATAATGAGTTCATTCATGAGAAGATTTCACCGGATTGGTCACTTACGGGGATATGGTGGTCTTAAAATTCTGGTGCTCCACCTCCTGAGTGAGGGTCCCAAAAACGGGGCTGAACTCATGGATGCTATCGACGTAATGAGTCATGGACACTGGAAACCCTCCCCCGGATCTATCTATCCGTTACTCAGTAAAGCAGTCGAAGAAAATCTGTTGACAAAAAGAGAAGATCGCAAGTACGAACTTACCGATGCAGGACTAGAGGAAATTAGTATGTTTAAAACCGGATGCACAAGTAACCCTGATTCCATTGAAGGAATCCTGAGTGAGATAGACAATAATCTGTCATACCTTGAAGATCTTTCAGATGATAAACTGGCACCTCATTCAAGACTGTTACAAAACATCAGTCAAAAAATTAGCAGGATCAATGAGACTGTAAAATCTACAGGAAAAGAGGCCTGATATCAGGATGATATCACAATCTGGTTCTCTCAATAATCAGGCATTGGCTGAGCATGTGTCCGATACTTGTTCATGTCAAACTGATTAAGCAGCACCAGATATTCCGAAATATAATCACCTCCTATCCACAGGAAACAATAATGACAACCGCTATTGTGGTAAAAGACCTGACTAAAAAATTCAACGATCTCGTTGCGGTAAATCAGATCTCATTTGAGATACAGCAGGGAGAGATATTCGGCCTTCTTGGCCCAAACGGCGCCGGAAAAACAACAACACTATCCATGCTTGCAACCATGCAGAAACCTACATCAGGTTATGCAAAAGTCCAGGGAAAAGATATCGAAAAGGACGAAGATGGAGTCAGAAAATCTATCGGCATCGTATTTCAGGATCAGAGCCTGGATGAGGAACTTACCGCTGCCGAAAACATGGACTTTCATGGACGACTCTACCGGATTCCTCCTCAAATCAGAAGAGAACGGATCGATGAACTGCTTCACCTGGTCGAATTAGATGAGCGAAAAAATGACATCGTGAAGACATTCTCCGGTGGCATGAGACGAAGGCTTGAGATTGCAAGGGGTCTGCTTCATCATCCGTCCGTCCTGTTCCTTGACGAACCGACCCTGGGTCTTGATCCGCAGACACGAAATCATCTCTGGGAGTATATCGCAACGTTGAGCAAAGAGAAGAACATCTCCATCATTCTTACAACTCATTACATGGAAGAGGCAGACCGGCTCTGTGACCGGATTGCAATCATCGACAACGGAACAATCATTGCACTCGATACCCCTGAGAACCTGAAGAATGGAATCGGCGGGGATATCATAACGATAACAACACCAGAGTTCGAAAAAGCTTCAAAAATCCTTGATGAACCCTGGATAAACCGCCTTGAGGTCTATAATGACGAGGTTAGAATAAGTCTGCAGAATGCAGAGCAACATATCAGCGAGATCATCACCATCCTGAATCAGCACCAGATTCCGATAGCATCAGTATCTATTCACAAACCAACTCTTGAGGATGTCTTCCTCTCGTACACCGGCAAAAAGATCCGTGAAGAAGAGGGCGACAAGAAAGAGATGATGCGAAGACATCTTCGGATGAGGAGGCACTAAATGGATATTATCTATACGATCTGGCTTCGGAACATGATTCGGTACATGCGATCCAAGAGCCGGATAATCGGAAGCATCAGTATGCCTCTGTTCTTCCTGCTTTTCTTAGGATTCGGGCTGAATTCTGTTGTAAACATCCCCGGATTTGGTGAGAATTATATCCAGTTCCTGATACCCGGAATGGTTGCAATGAGTGTCCTGTTCACCTCAGTATTCTCCGGGATTCAGATAATCTGGGACAAGCAGTTTGGATTTTTAAAAGAGACACTCGTTGCCCCGGTAACGAGACTTGAGATCATGCTTGGTCAGACCTTTGGTGGTGCAACAACTGCGGTTATTCAGGGTATAATGATCATGGTCATCTCGCTCCTTGTGGGACTAAAGGTTCAGAGTCTCCTGGGATTTCTGATTGCACTCGGGTTCATGGTGCTCATCGGCATATCCTTTACCGCGTTTGGTATTGCAATCGCATCCCGGATGGAGGATATGACCGGATTTCAACTCATCATGAACTTTGTGATATTCCCAATATTCGGCCTTTCAGGAGCATTGTTCCCTATAAGTTCGCTTCCATCCTGGCTATCGCCAATAACCATGTTTGATCCACTCACATACGGGGTTGAAGGGATCAGGTATGGCCTGACCGGGGTAAGTCAGATCAGTCCGGTAGTAAGCCTTGCTGTTATCGGCGGATTCGCCTGTGCCATGACAATTATCGGAACATTCCTGTTCAAAAAGATCTCAATCTGATTTAAAAAATCAGGAGATATTCTCTCCATTTTGAACCTGCTCCTCGGACACAACGTACTCCTTTCCTGTCTGGACGTTTTTATACGGTCCTAGTGTCTGAACATCTCCAACCTTTGCATCGGTCGGGTACGGAAGAGTGAATGATCCGTTGATGCTCTCCTGCCGGTAAGTGAATGTTCTTCCGGTGTTTGTCTTGACCGGGATCTCAAGTATACCCTCCCCTGCAAGATGTGCACCTGAAACGTACTCAAAGATCTTCACATACCTGACATCAGGCAGTTCATCAGGAGACGCCCGGGTTGGTGACTCATGGATAAGCCTGAAGTGATTCAGGGCAGGAACTGTTGAGAGCGGTGATGTGTACACATAATTCACGAGAGTTGAATTGTACTGCCGATCTGGGTTATTCTGATCATTCTTCAGAAACTCCTGGCCAAGCTGGTATGGAACCTCTGATCCATTTACAATCAATGGATTGCTGGTATGTGAGTAACTCGGGTCCGCGTACTGGATGTAATGGACTTTTCCCGGTTCCTGCATCGATCCATCAAAGTTATGGAGACGTGAGACCATGGTCCGGTAATATGGTTCCATGAAGAATGGAATGTTCTGGCCGATGTTCGGGTTATCCGGATCAGGAAGAATAAACGAACGCATATATGGATCTGCTCCAACTTCAGGGTTATCCCAGGTGGTCATGGCCGGGAACTTTCCGGTATCTATTTCGTAATCGGTCATCACGTATTTGGTGTGAAGTCTGTCAAGAATTCCTGATGCTACTGACTCATTAGTAGTGATAAAGAACCTTGCTGCACCATCATCTCCGGATACTCCGAACTGGAATGGGTTTGCATTTGGCAATCTGTCTCCGAGTTCGAGGATGATGTGTCCGTAATCCCACCAGGACATAATTCCATAGGATTCTGAAGGCTGGTGAAACGATTTTTCCTCGTATATCTTGTAAAAGTCAAGACCTGTATCCGGGGTGTTATTTTCAAGCCATGAACATGCTTCCCACCAGTCAGTGTTCAGTTGAAAAATTCCGAGTGACTGGTCATCGGCAATGGCATTCATCGAGAAGAGAATACTCATAATTGCTACGATGGCAAGCAGAACAATCCCGGCTCCTCTTTTGACTCCTGTGTTGTGATGAGGACTACCCTGGACTTTTTTTGATTCTGATTTTGGTGAGTGTTTCTTCTGCTCCTGTTCTGCCGGTCCTTTTGTTAGTTTTCTGGAAGCTATTGCAAGATTGATTGTGGTTCCTACCGTAATGCCAGATAGTATAGCCACTGGAACTGCCAGGTAATACTCGTATCTAATGTGTTCACATGTTGCAAATAGAATCAACCCGGTCCAGATCATCAGGAAAATATATGATGGATTTGTATCCCTCCAGAATTTCCTGAGTAAAATAAGGATCCCCCCGGCAAACAGGAACAGGCTGAAGTTGAAGGTGTGCCATGCATCAAAGAACGTCCATTGCCTGGCCTCCAGAATTGTTTTCCAGTGAATGTCTTCTCCGAAGAATGCGTTTGCATTCTGAAGGAAGTACGTGAACATCGAGGGAAAGAGCAGGGCAAACAGTACAATTCCAAGGACTGTAACTCCAATTATTGCAAGGACATAGGAGGTGAATGATTTATTGCGCAGGTAATATGAGAACCCGAAGAGAAGCCATGTTCCGAGAATAATGAGACCGTATGCAATCGGATGCCCGGTTGAATAAAAGTCCATTCCGAGCTGGGATGTGTTTACGCCAATCGAATAAAATCCAAGGATTGCTATGATGAAGGTGGTTGTATTAATGACCAGGGCTGATGCCCCGAGATGGTTATTGTGCCGCTGGATCATGAACCAGATCGGTGTAATAATCGCAACAATGAGTGCGAAAACCAGCATCGTAGGCATTATCGCGAGGCCGAGGACATAGGTAATCCCGCAGAGTATTCCGATCAGTATAGGGATCTTCCATGTGCTTTTGTCATCTATCTGAACCGGGGTTTTTCTGCAATAAACCAGTGCAAACAGGTAACACAGGCAGAATACTGAACTGAATAGGACTTCTCCGATATGATGGTCGAAGTACCCGTAGTATGACCTGAAGAAGTACTGACCCGGAATAATGGTCATGAAGAATGCTGCAGCAACTCCACTCTTCCAGTCAGATACCAGTTTAACCGTAGCATACGTGACCGGGATCATGAGTGCAGCCATGATACCAGGTATGAACAGGCAGACCGAGGCTATATCCACCCTGGTGGTTGCACCGACAAGAATACACGCGGCTGCAGATATGAGCGTAAACAGTGGTCCCCAATGCTGCGGCTGACCTTGTGGATAATAAGTCATCGGGTCAAACCATGCATAGTTTGGGAAATTTGCAACGGTCTGCTCAACCATTCGCAGGTTGTACATGGGATCATCCATGGCTACATTCGAGATTACGTTGAGATTTGATACAAATCCCGGCCACATTCGGATGTAAAATGCAATGATCGTTAAGGCAAGGAGTGATAATCCGATGATTATTCCCTTGCGGGTGGAATTATACTGCATGCTGTATCTCCGCTTCTGCTACAGTATATGACTCGCCATAACCGATATTATGATCTGGTCCTGTTGGTAGGCGGTTTCACCACCACGTTCGCAGACCTATAGATCAATATATGTGGGTAGAACCCTGTCTGGACTAAAATAAAATATACTGCATACATCTTTAACGAATAAGGGATGTTTTTCCGAAATTATCGCAATATTCCGATACGGTTTTCCGGGAAAGGTTTACGCCCAGATTATTCTGAATGGGCCATAGTATTCGTCACCGCAATTGCCTCCTTCATCAGTGCTTTTGATATGAGTGTGGTGAACATTGTTCTCCCCGTTATTTCAAAATCAATGAATGCTTCGGTCGGGGATGTCTCATTATCAGTGACCGTGTACCTCCTTGTCCTCTCAGGCCTGATCCTGTCACTGGGGCGTATCGGGGATTTTATAGGTTTTAAAAAGATTTTTCTGATTGGATTTGTGATATTTGCGATAGGTTCCCTGTTATGCGGTTTTTCTTTCAATATTCAGTTTCTTATTATCTCCAGAATCATTCAGGCAATTGGAGGGGCCATGTTTACTGCAGTGGGCCCTGCGATCATCACAACTGCTATCCCAAAACAAAAGAGAGGGAAGTCTCTTGGGTTTCAGGTCTCTCTGAGTGCCCTTGGTTTTGCATCCGGCCCAGGGATTGGTGGATTGTGTTCAGAGTTTCTGGGATGGAGATGGATCTTTTTTCTTAATATTCCCATAGTCATTCTGGGCATCTATTTTGGAAGAAAATATCTACCTGATATTACGAAGAACGTAGGCCTGAGGCACTTTGACCTGTTCGGGATGGTAGCAAGTTTTGTATGCATCGCCTCACTCCTCCTGGGTTTCTCATTATATCAGGTTCCTGGGACTTCTGATTCGACTCTTCTTCTCTGTTTCCTGGTTGGATGTATCGCGTTGTGTGCTTTTATCATATCAGAAAAGCGATCAAAGCATCCCTTGATCTATCCTGGAATTTTTAGAAACAAGAATTTCACCCTTGGGGTCATCTCCTGTATTATCGTCATGGCCCTGTTTTCAGGTGTGACATATCTTCTCCCATATTACCTGATAGGGTTCAGGAAACTTGATCCGATCCTTTCAGGGCTGATTATGACTGCTCCGGCAGTGATGTCAATAGTTGTTGCCCCGATCTCCGGCTGGTTGGCAGATATAAACGGAAGTCGAATGGTCTCTGTCGGATGCATTATCATCACTATCATTGCATTCTTCCTCTTCAGTACACTAAATGATTCTACAAGTATCCTGGTAATTGTCGTTTATTTGATCATCATGCGTTTTTCAACCACTGCATTTTCCAGCCCGAATGGAAGACTGATTATGTCATCCTGTCCGCAAGGTGCAGAAGGAAATGCCTCAGGTATTTTGATGACTGCCCGGTATGCTGGTATGAATGCTGGTATAGCCCTGTTTCAGACGATCTTTGCGGTCCGGATGTACATAGAAGGTGTTCCCCGTGATGGCACTCCCCTGGTCGGGAGGATTACTCATGCTATGTCATTGACGGGGTATCAGACCGTGTACCTTGTGGCCATGGTATTAGCGACCATTGCACTGTTTCTGGTTCTCCGCACCAGAAACGAAACATAATAGTGCCCAATAATTAGATCTGGATGAATATTCATGAATGGAGAGAGTCTCTGACTACACGCAATATCTTCTATAATTTCCTCTTTTTTTCATAATGAAACCTGGTTTTTAGATGCAAAGTTAGTGTCGCCGTCATCTCATTTCAAAAAAATAATCAGATCTGTATA
Source organism: uncultured Methanospirillum sp. (assembly GCF_963668475.1). Lineage (GTDB taxonomy): Archaea > Halobacteriota > Methanomicrobia > Methanomicrobiales > Methanospirillaceae > Methanospirillum. The sequence continues at coordinate 975,847 of NZ_OY764544.1, read as the reverse complement.
CTCTGGTCGGTAAGGTAGCAGTGGTTCTGAGCCGGGTGGAAGCAATCCCCCAGTTTATTTTACTCTATTCGTAAAACCGATTCATATATGTTTACCATTTCCACTCCGGGCGGCGAATCTGGGATCACAGAGATATAAGAACACCTGTTAGTTGGCAGAGAAGATGACTGTGCACCTGAAAATTGCCGCCCAAGTACATTAAAAATTAATTAAATTATTTAATTTTTAATTTAAAGCCTCAATTTCTTATAAATTCTGGGAGGGCGACCACCGTTCAAATCACGGTTCTTGCTCCTTTCTCCCGCCCTTCCACCCGAAGACATTGTATTTCATGAATATCTTTTTGTGTTGAATATGTAAACCCAGGCAACAAAGTGGTCAATAACATATATCTCCTCATGCGAAAGAGTTACAGAACACTACTGCTTGCTCATCTCCTGCTGAAAATTTATGAAACCGATGGTTTGTATCTGCTGCATCGATCAGGCTTGTCTGCGGGTGCCTGTAATACTCCTCATACTTTTGTTTCTGATCGTTCCTGTTCCTGCTGCAGGAATCGAAACTCCTGACACTTCATCTCACTCCATCGGTATCGAGTACCCTAATATCATTACGCCGGAGATGTCGTGGCAGAAATGTCTGAATACGCCCCTCATCGGGTCGTCGTATATTGTCCAGCAGACAATCGACGGGGGATATCTGATGTTTGGGAGATCAGAATCCAAAAATTCTACTCTGGATGAGAGCAGGCAGGATCCGGGGTACTGGATCGTCAAACTGACTCCTGGTGGTGACCTCTCGTGGCAGAAGATATACCGGGGAAGAGACCGCACGGATTCGATGGCTGTTTATCAGTCGTATTCCTGCGGGTATGATTCCGGTGGGATATCTGGAACGGATGTTGAAAATACAACCAGAAACATGAGCCGGGACAGATCCTGGGCTGGAAAATTCACACATGATGGTGACATCTCCTGGAAGAATGACCTTGGTCCTGCATTTCATGCAGAGATAAACAGTATTCAACAGGCAGGTGACGGAGGATACATCATTGCAGGGAACACCGGACTGCCTGGAAGAGAAGGATCCAATGGTCGTGCGGATCGTGATTACTGGATCGGAAAATTGTCACCCTCCGGAGAAATCGCCTGGAAAAAGACGTTTGGTGGAACAAAGGATGACCTTGGCTATTGTATCAGGCAGACTATCGATGGCGGATATATTGTAGTTGGGGCTTCAGCATCAGATGATGGAGATGTAACAGGAAATCATGGAGATTTTGATTACTGGATTATAAAGTTAACCCCGAACCTTGAGATCTCATGGCAGAAGAGTTTTGGTGGATCAAAGAAGGATATTCCATCCTTTGTTCAGCAACTTTCTGATGGCGGGTATATTATTGCCGGGGCATCGGCATCGAATGATGGTGATGTAACCGGAAACCATGGTGATCTCGATTACTGGATCGTCAAACTGACTCCTGGTGGTGACCTCTCGTGGCAGAAGAGTTATGGAGGAAAAGCCGATGATGAAGGTCTCTGCATCAGGCAGACCCGGGATGGTGGATACATTGTGGTCGGACAGTCTGAGTCACGCGATGGCGATGTAACCGGGAACCATGGGAATTCTGATTACTGGGTCATCAAACTGGCCCCTGATGGAGCCCTGAAGTGGGAGAAGTGTTTCGGTGGGAACAGATATGATGCCGGACAGAGTGTTGTTCAGACAAGTGACGGCGGATATATACTAGCAGGAATTTCTTCTTCACATGATGGAGACCTTACCGGGATAACCGGTTGATATCTGAAATTGTTTCTCCTGATCATCGGCTCAAATCTATCAATCTGCGTCCTAAAATATCCATCGGCGCCAATAAAAGAAGATTTAAGCGCCCCTTATTCTTGAATATGAATTATTTTCTGATTTCAAAAATTTTTGTTTATTTCCTGATATGTGGGGTGAAAAAAGCCAGGCTCAAAACTGGTGCCAATTTATCTTATCAAAGAATACACACCATTGAACAGGATCTCCTGATTTTTACTTCTCTCATTATCTGGTGGAAATAATGCAGTTTAAAGGCGCCTTATTCTGATGATGCTTGGAATTTCAGTTATCCCTTTACTTATCATCGGATCTATCGGGATATTCAGTCTCTTATCAGTCAGTGGTTCAATTGACTCCAAGGTTACCGAGATCGGTAACGAATCTGTCACCATTTCAACAGGGGCTTTGCAGAAACTTGCAGAAGAAAATGTCATACAGAATACGGAATCCATTGCGAAGGAGATAGAGATATATCTAATTGACCATCCTGATAAAACATGGCAGGATCTCTTTAAAGATCCGGCTTTCAGGGCAATAGCAGTGCAGCCTATCGGTTCTCAGGGGTATAGTCTTCTTGGGGACCCGGTAGGATTCAAAAACCTGATGCACTCCTCCAAAACAAAGGAAGGAGTGTCGTACGAGACGTATAAGGTAGATCAGCCAGAACTCTATGAAATTGTGTCCAAAATTAAAAGTGGATCTCCGGTTACCGGATATTACAAGTCAAAGGAAGCAGATGGCTCATATCGCGACAAGTTTATCAGTTATTATCCGGTAAACCTGACAACAAAAGACGGGGTCCGGCTGGTTACCGGTATAGCGGTTTACATTGATGAGTTCCTGTTGCCGGCCAAGACTCTTGAGGAGAAATTACGGACTGAAAATAAGAGTCTTGTCGATGATCTTGCCAATTCAACGAGGCAGGCAATAATTCTCATCGCTATCATCGCAATACTCACTATCATTGCGGTCATCTTCATCGGTCTTGCCTTTTCACGACAGACCACAGCACCACTGGAAAAGACTGCGAGGATGATCAGCGAGATGGGGAGAGGTCACCTTACAGAACGGCTCAATCTTGACAGGGATGATGAGATCGGGATTTTGGGGAGGGAAATGGATGCATTTTCCGACAACCTTCAGAATACTGTTGTCTCTGCCCTCAAAAAGATTGCATCAGGTGATCTTTCTGTTACAGTTGAACCCAAGGATGAGAATGATGAGATCTCACATGCTCTTATCCAGTTGATCACCTCTCTATCCGGTATCACCGGTGAGATCAGAATGTTGATTCAGGACGCCGAGAACGGCCAACTGGAAAAACGTGGCAATGCTTCCAAGTTCATTGGAGCATACAGGGAGATCATTATTGGCATCAATAATATGCTTGATGCGATCACTACTCCTCTCAATGAAGCTCTTCGCGTTTCAGAACAGTTTTCTCAGGCTACGTTTTCAGCCCGGTTTGATGAATCAGTAGAGACAAGAGGCGATCTGATCGCTCTTAAGGATGGACTGAACACGATCGGAGTTGAACTCTCATTAGCCATCAAAGAAGTCTCTGAACAGGTGAGTTCTCTTACTGCCTCATCTGAAGAGGCTGCAGCAAGTATTGAGGAGGTAACAGCAGGTGCATCATCCATTGCCCAGAGTTCATCAGTGGTAAGTTCCAACGCCGAAAACAGTGTTCATGCCGTTGAGCAGGTTCTTGAGGCTATGGAGGAATTGAACAGGTCAGTGGCATCTGTTGCAGCAAAGGTGGAGTCGGTCAGTAATCTCACCCAGGATGCCAATGCAACATCTGTGAAAGGAGTTGAGAAGGCTGCTGTAGCAGAGGGTGGAATAAAGGCTATTAATATTGCAGTATCTGATGTTGGTACAATTATTACCGAGATCAGAGATCAGATGATTGAGATTGGTAAGATCGTTGATATCATCAGCAATATTGCAGACCAGACTAATTTACTTGCATTGAATGCAGCAATTGAGGCTGCACGGGCAGGGGAAGCTGGAATGGGATTTGCCGTTGTGGCAAATGAAGTAAAGACTCTTGCACAGGAATCCCAGGGCTCGGCAGAGAACATTGCACGGATCATCGGTTCCCTGCAGAAACAGTCAAATCGTGCTGCAACGGCAATGAACCAGGCAAATACCGAGGTATCAAGAGGTTCAGTAGCTATTAGTGATACAATTCAGTTCTTTAACGAGATTGCAGGTCAGATAGAAGAGATCTCCAAGAACATGATCGAGGTGGTAGCATTATCTGAGGAAGAGACTGCAACAGTACAGGAGATCACCTCAAGTGTCTCAGAAGTTAAAAGCATGTCAGTGGAGACTGCAAAAGAGGCAATTAGTTCAGCCTCGGCTTCAGAGGATTCAGCCTCTGCACTCAATCAGATATCAACAATAATTAACGATCTCTCTGTGATTGCAACTCGTATTGATGAGTCTATGTCAAGACTTAATCACTAATTTTTTCTTGCATTCTGTTGGAATGAAATTCTCCTCATTTTCCTGAAAAAGGGAGCGATTATATTAGTTTACAAAAAGGGGAATAAATTGTGTCCTTTCATCATAGCCAATCATCCTCCTAGTTCTGGAGGATTATCGCTGTATTCAGAACCGTAGCGCAACAAGTCCAGCAGAAATATGGAATGAGAAGGTAGGCTGCAGGTTTTGAAACACGTTTGAATCTTTGAATTGTAAGAGCAATGAGGCCAAGAAGGATTATAATTACCATTAATCCCATAAACGGAGATTTGAGCCCGAAGAAAGCGATCGACCATAGGAAATTGAGTGCTAACTGAGCGGCAAAACATATCGCCCCGTCTTTTACCTCATCATCATCAAATCCGTCTTTGATGATGAGCCAGAGAGATACACCCATCATACAATAAAGTATAGTCCATATCGGTGCGAACACCCAGTTTGGAGGAGTGAACCATGGTTTTGTGAGTGTGGAATACCAGACTGGTATTGAAGCGGTTGTAATAACTGATCCTACAGCACCGACAAGGAGTGGAAGGACAATACATACAATCAAAAGTAAAACTGAACGAAATGATAATTTTTTCACAATTTACATTGGTCCGGCGCTATATTATCTTTGGTTCAATATTTTCAGGTAATTATTTTACTTTTTACAGCCTATCACATAAATACACGCTGGATCTGATGTATGAAGATAGCATTTATTCTCTATGATCAGGTTACACTCCTGGATTTTGCCGGGCTTTATGATCCGATCACTCGTCTGAAAACCATGGGTTTTTGTCCGGATTTAGAATATGTCGTTTCGTCCCGTACAAAACAGGTTAGATCATCAGAAGGTCTTGTTCTGATTCCCGATGAAATCTGCACCGATTTCAAATCATACGACTATGTTCTCATACCCGGTGGTGACGGGGTTAAGGACCTGATGAAGAGTCCTGAGTACCTCGGTTGGATCTCTTCAGCTGGTCCGGATACAACCATTGCAGCTCTATGTGGTGGGGTTCTTCTCCTCGGGGCAGCAGGGCTTCTTCGTGACAAAAAGGCGACAACTCACCCGGCCATGCAGGAAGTACTGAAACATTTTGCCCGGGAAGTTCTGGCAGATAGAATTGTTCACGATGGCAGGATTATCACGGCAGGAGGAGTGACCGCTGCAGTAGACCTTGGTCTGTATATTACAGAACAGATTGCCGGTTGCGAGGTCAGAAAGAGTATCCAGAAACAGATGGATTATCCGTATTATCCAGATATGGGATAACTTCCGAACGGTACGTTTAGTAATTCTTATCTCAATGCCAGTCTGAATCCGAAAAAAGTATGTGAATCCCATACGGGATCAGATTATTCTTTAAGAGTAAACTTCACGGATGAAGTGCTTTCCTTTCCGTTCTGCTTGACGACCACGTTCCAGTCACCTGCCGGAACTCCGGTTGGAATCTTGAATGTTCCAGTGATAAGGGAACTTGATGCCACAACATTCTTTGCTGCTTCGATGGTCTTAGTCTTGTTCTTGACTTCGGTCTCAAGGTACACTTTGGCTGTCTTGTCAAAGTCAGAGCCGGTCAGGTTGAATCCGACTTTTTCTCCAAGGCTGCCTGAGCTTGGAGTAATTGAGACGACCTTTGGTTCTACCAGGACTTTAGCTTTTGGAGTAGCGTTGACGGTCTGGGTTTTTGTGATCTTAACAGCGCTCGTTGCATTGCCTGTGGTTACAGCGGTTGTGGTGGTCTTTATAACTTTAGTAGTATTGGTTGCGTTACCTGCCGGAGTGGTTGTTGCTGCCGATACTACTGAGAAGATGAGGCAGCAGGATAATACTGCTGCGATGATGAACATTTTGCGATCCATAAGAACCACTTCATGTTGCATCTGTCTCTATAATATCATTATTATCAAACGGATTAAACTCCCGAAAATTGTGGTCAATAATGGGAATATGACAAAAATTTGGTACTATGAGGCCGGGATGCCGCTCCGCTCCAGAAGGACCGGTGGACCATCAGAGATAACTCTCCCGTCACGAAGAATGATCACCCGGTCAAAGTATTCCATGTGCCACTCTTCATGAGAGACCATCACGATCGTCTGATGCAGCTCATGATTGATCTGTCTGAAGAGATCAAGCACGTTTCTCGAGCTTTCCGTATCCAGGTTTGCACACGGTTCGTCTGCAAACAGGATCTCCGGCCTGTTCACTACGGCCCGTGCAATAGAGACCCTCTGCTGCTGACCCCCGGAAAGTTCACTCTGTAAGGCATTGGAGCGGTGAATCAATCCGACTCTGGTCAGGATCTCCTTTGTCTGGGCGACATACTCCTTCTCGCTGGTACCCCTGACCATGGAGGTGAGATAGACATTCTCCTCCACGGTAAGTTCAGGCATCAGGGCATAATCCTGGAATACATACCCAAGCCGCTTCAGCCTGAACCTTGACTTCTGCTGTTCGGTGAGAGTGGATACGTCAACGCCACCGATTACAATCTTCCCGCTTGTCGGGGTGTCGAGAAGCCCTACCATGTGGAGAAGCGTTGACTTCCCAGATCCAGATGCTCCCATGATCCCGACAAATTCACCTTTGCTTATCGAGAGGGTTACACTCTTAAGTGCGTCAACGGTCACCTTTCCCATCTCGTAGATCTTTGAGAGATCTGTTATCTCGATCATGATCAGGCCCGCATTGCAGTCATGATGTCCTCACTTGCAACCCTCCAGGCAGGTATATATCCGGCAATAGCCGCTGCGATAAAGAGCAGAATCGTATTCGTTACGAGATCCATTGTTGTGACGTAGGGAGTTACATCACCATCCGGGAACTTGATCGGATACAATGTGAGAAGTCCTACCATTCCCTCAACAATGCAGATTCCAAGGATGGTACCGGCAGTTGTGAGCAGGAGAACCTGGAAGAGGTAGTTGTTGATGATGATACTCTTCTCAACACCGAGTGCCTTGAGAACACCGATCTGGCGTCGGCTGTTCAGGGTCTTGATCATGATGACGATAAAGAGAACCACGATAGCAATGACAAGACTGACAATGACGGTCACGCTGTTGATGATAGAGAAACTCTGAATCGCCCTGCCGAAGGCTTCTTCAAGAAGATCCTGCCAGGTTTTTACCTTCTCCTGGACACCGAACCTGAGGATCGTCTGTTTCACCTGTGCTTCCGGAAGATCTGGTGTAGTTTTTATGATAAGTCCGGTGGAGTCTTCAATCGGATGACCAAGTACATTCTCCATCTCGTTCCAGGTGACAAAAACCTCCATGTCTGCCTGGTAGGAGCGGGTCTCAAATATACCTTTTACCCTGTACTCTTTGGTAACGCCGTTTGTGAACTCGATTGTGACCGGATCTCCCGTTCTGACATATCCCAGGGTATCACCCAAATCCTCGTTCTTGTCTTTGTGGCCTGATGTCTGGATGCCGATGATCACCTCTCCTGTCTCGCCGTCAGAGAGATACTCTCCCTCTTTCATCTTCTTCCAGGTACCGGTGACCATACGTTCATCATCAGGACGAACGGCCGTAACAGTTCCTCCGACCCGGTTACCCTCATTTTTCAGCGTCGCTCCCATCGAATAATGAGCTGAAGCCCTGATGACGCCCGGAATCCTGTTCAGTTTATCGAGAAGACTACTCACATCCTCGATGTACTGCTCATTATCCTTTGGTTCGACGAGGATGTTGCCGGTCTGGTACTCGATGATTGAGCGTTCTGAGTTCTTGATGGCCCCCATGATGATCGAGGACATGAAGATCATGTTGGTGAAGACCATGGCGATGATGAGGATGGAGAGATAGAGACTGCCTCTGCTCCCCCGTAATAGTCCCCTGACAGCGAGGAAGAATGATACCTTCAGGTGCTGCAGGCTCATGCCATCTCGTCCGGGTTATTCTTCCTGCGCCAGTACCAGAAGACTCCGGCACCGATAACGACAAGGATGATAACACCTAGTATTGTTGTGCCTGAATCCTCGGATCCCGGAATGCCCTGTGAGAGTTCACGGGTAAATGAGTGTTCTCCCCAGTCATCGGTCCAGGTGATCGTAGCCTTGTACTTGTACTCCCCTGCCGATGCACCCTCAAGAATGAAGGTTGCCGGGGCATCGTTTCCAGGTTTAATCTTGCCGACAAATGCTTCCTTTGTCCCGCCAATTGGCAGATCAATCTTTGCTGATACAGCCTTTGCATCACCGGTTCCGGTGTTCTGCACCCGAATCATCAGATCGAATGCCTCTTTCTGGGAAACCCTGCTCGGAGTGGTCTCAACTGCGGTGATTCCTAGTTCGGCATCTCCCCTGACATCGATTCCAATGCTTCCGAGTTGCTCTACTGATGAACCATCAATCTGGGCATACTTCATTCTGACCGGGACTTCCACAAGTCCTGCCTGGATATTCTTATCGACAAGCAGGGAGAGATCACGGGTCACAGCCTCGCCTGGTGCAAGGTGTTCTATCTGGAAGGAACTGATTCCTGATGCAATAACAGACGGAGGCGTTCCGTTTACCATTACCTGGATGTTGTCAGCCTGGCTTGAACCTTCATTTTTGATTGTGACATTACCATCGATCTTCGTTCCCGGCTTGACCATGGATGGGAATGAGTTCTCAAGTGAGAGTGTCGGTGTCCGAAGCACTGAGAGCTGGGTGCCGACATTGACCGGAATCGGGTACTTAAGGCTCTGTCCATCTCTTACTCTGATCCATACCTCCGGGAAATACAGGCCGGTTTTCTGGGGTGCCTGAATGTAGAATGTTACTGGTATTGCCTGATCAGGTCCGATATTTCCTTCAAATTTAGAGTCTGTACTGAGGAGATCAATATCTTTGCTCTTGAATGTGACAGAGTCGATGAATGGAATCACCGGTGAGCTGAGTGAAGTCGTATCACTCCCTGATGTGACTGAACTTGTTTTTGTTCCTGATGTTACCGATTTTAGTGTAACAGTAAGTGTTCCTTTCTCTCCCGGTGTAAGAACTGTAGGCATAACTTTGTAATCCTGGATGATCACCGATGGTGCCTGGGTTGTGTCACCTGCGGCTGAAGCGGGCAGATTGATAAGTATCAGCCCAAACAGGATAAACAAGGCGAATTTCCATGATATGGTACAGTGATTTGAATTTTTTCTGATCATAGATCTCTGACAGGTGCTTGACTTATGATGGTCGACTATCGTTTCTGATGGGATTGGATGATACAGCATGACTACATGCCCTTCTCCCGGATAGGTAATCTTTTCATATCTTCGTACATGTTCAATATCGTTACGACCCCTTCGTGCAGGAGGAAAACGCCGCAGATCAGATTCAGCACATGAGAGACGTCAAGAATCCAGTTAGCAGCTCCAAGCCCGAACAGCACCAGGGCGGCGGTGATATGTACGAATGCCTTGAATGAGAGGAACCGTATGTCCCTCTTGATTTCGGGCCTGTACAGGGGATAAGTCCAGGCAAAGGTCAGGAGTACGAGCAGGATTATCAGGACTCCTGCTTTGACTACCGGGTCGATCATGTATCCTCCTTTATGAGATTATGGGAGAGTATATCCTCCAGATATTCAGGATTCATGTACTACCTTCATGGTGAGATCTCCGATTCCCTGGTTTACAGAAAGTGAGATCACCGGTGACTGACGATCCTGAACGGTATGGTAATACGTGCCTTTCTCTCCTTCAAGCCCTAATATGCTTCTGCTCCCGATACCGTTCTCAACATGAGTTGCAATTGAGGCATCTGCCGGAAGAAGAATTGTCATACTCCCTATCCCTTCATCGATGGATCCCATAAGGTGGGTCCCTTTCCATTCAGAGAGATCGAGGGTGAGATCCCCGGTACTCTGTTTGATCGAAAGGTCGGTTAGATTCGCATCTCCTGGCTGTATTCGAAGATCCCCTGTATTCATCATGATCGAGAGTGAAGTTGGTACCTTCTGCCCAAGGGCAAGATTCCAGTGATCCTCTTTTGATATGGGATCGAGCCACATAGATGACTCCTGTTTCATGCTTAGATGGCCGACCTCATCCATGGATGTGTATGAGATATCAGGTCCTTTCTGGGCATGCACTCCTGATATGTTCCCTGATATGAGACTGGTAAATTGATCTTCAGAGAGGTTGATGCTCCCGGAGTCCATCTCCAAGGCTACGATTGCATGATTGATCGTTCCCGATTCAATTTCAACCGGAGTAACAGTGGATTGGTATTTTGATCTGTAAGAATTTCCTTCAAGACCTGCGATAATCGCTCCGATAGCGAAGGATACTACTGATATGATGAGCAGCCAGATGATAATCTGCCTGAGTGGTGGAACTCTGATTCCAGTGTTCATAACGTCTCCTTCCCTGAAATTACTTCAATATTCCACCGAAGGTATCTGATCGTCTGGCGGTAGCAGATCCTTGTCAACCAATAATCAAGTGCGATCATGAGAAGGCCTGCTGAAGTAAGCCCAATCCCAAAGAATACTGCTGCCAGAGGTGGTGTATCCAGTTGCATAGGCAGAACCCCGATAAGGATCAGGACAGCATATCCTGCCAGAAATGGCCCGGCACATGCGATTGAGAATCCAATGATCAGGATGAGTACAATCATGAATACAAGGATCAGGAACGGGAGAAATACCACAAACAGGTTGAACAGCCCGAGACCAACTGTTGCAAGAACAGCCCTGCCAATACCTCTGGCTGACGGACTTTCTTCGGCACGGTTTACAAGAGAGACTGCTGCGTACTCTTTTCCAATTGATCTGGGATCCCCGAGTGCCGATGCTATCTCTGCTTCGGTTCTCCCTTCCGTGATCCCCATCCTGAAGTGTTCATCATAATCTGCAAGGATCTCTTCCCGTTCATCCTCGGGGAGGGCTCGTATCGCCTGCCTGAGTTGTGATAAGTACTCATCCTTCTGCATGACTCACCCCTTCTAGCAGGGCGTTAACTGCCACGATGAACTCCTGCCATTCGGCAACAAGTTCATCTCTGATTATCCCGCCCTTTGCTGTGAGAGAGTAATACTTCCGTGCCGGACCTTCTGCAGACTCCTGAAGGTATGTAACCACATTTCCCTCGTCTCGAAGGCGCCTGAGCAGCGGATAAATACTCCCTTCTGATATCTCGAACCGATGCGAGATATCCTGGACCAGTTCATATCCATACCGATCTTTTTCACCAAGTAACACCAGCACACACATCTCCAGAACGCCTTTCTTAAATTGCGCGTTCATCGGTTCCTCCCTTCAGGCGCATCCCCGAAGAACGGCTTTTTGGTTTCATAATTCTGATTAGTGACAGGTTCCATCGTTTTGGTAGTATCTTGCATTGCAAGATAGTGAATAATCCTTGTACTTACTGATATTAAATGATTTGTGGGCTTAATTTCGAAATCTCCTCCCGAATTTTCCAGTTCAGGATAGAATATCATTAAATGCCAGTCATACAAAACTTCGGATGGTAGAGTATTATGGATATTGGATCAGCAATTCGGGACTCAGTCGATTATACGAAAGAGTCGGTATGGCAGCAGTGGAAACGGTGGATTCTTCTTACCATTATGTCGATCATCTTCCCACTCATTATGGGATACACGTTGGAGATCTACCGGGGAAGGACTCCTCCACCAGAGGTTGAGAACTATGGAAAACTCTTTGTGAATGGTCTGAAGTACCTCGTGGCAGTATGTGTGTATTTTATTCCTGTTCTCATTGTTACGGTCGTTTCATTCATGGCCATTGGCGTGAGTATGTTCTCCAAGATTGCTGAAGGTGGTGAATTCCATTTCAATATTCACGATCTTGCACCTTACATCCTCCCGATAATCGGGAGTGGGCTTTTGGTATTCATCCTGGGAATTATTACCGTTCTTATCTCATCCATTGGTATCATACGGATGGCACGAACAGAAACTTTCATGGAAGCATTCAATTTCTCAGCAATTCTGCAGACCATTCGTGGGATTGGATGGGGTTCATACCTTCTTGCTTCAGTTGTTCTCTGGGTCATAAGTTTTGTTATGGGCATTGCCTTCAATCTCATCACAGAAATTCCATATCTCGGTTTTATCATCATGTTCTTTGTCTCAGTTGTCTTCACCATCTTTGAAGCACGGTACCTGACTCTCGTGTACGAGAGTGGCAACCAGTAACCCTATTTTTATTGACCGGGATAAAGGAGAAGATGTGTAGTCTTCCCCGGGTTAAGGTTCTTATAACGTGTACTGCTGATCGGGAAAGCCGGGATGGGAATTTTCAGAAGATTGACATGTAGCTCAATCTACGACAAATCCTTTTGTCTCTCTGTACAAAAACTGTGTATGGAACAACAACAAACCGACCGGGTTCTTTTGATCGTCGGTATGCTTCTCATAATTGCTGTCATCGGCTGGATCGTAGCCGGTGCCATAATTCCAACAAAAATGTCTGATTCCTCAAAAAGTCAGAAAAAGTTTACTTCAACGGGAAAGGCTGCTTTAGACTCTCCATGCTGTAAAAATAATAATCAGATCTCTGCCGGATGCCAGTCTGGCGGAACAGGTGGGTGCCAGGGACAAAACCAGGGCTGCCAAAAGGCATGTTCCCGGTCAGGGTCCCCCTCATGCGGGCGATCTAACCAGTTCTGATGCTACGGGTTTCGGAGATTTCTGCCCTTATCCCGTATTTTCTGCCCTGACTTTTCTGAACCGATCCAGGAGTTCTTTCAGGAGAGCCCTGCTCGGAAGCAGGAACAGTTCTGCATCGATCTCCTGTTCCGCACACCTCATCTCGGTTTTGAAGAAGAGAACCTGATCTGCGTTGTCTTCGACCTCATGGGTAGCAATGATCGATTCAAGGACAGCATGAGCCATATCGATGGCCATGGATGGCGGTGATGGAAGCAGTATGATAGAGAGCAGGGTTGCACAGGCATCAAGGTATGATGACATCATGATGTTGCCGATCTCATGAAGCATGCTCTGGTCCATCTCGTCGATCTCCCGGTCGTCTTCTGGCTGGCCAAGCATGATCTGGGAGAGTCTGAGTATCGACGGTTTAGGTACATGCAGAACCAATGACCCTCCTGCAGAGACCTGACCTTTTATCTGAAAGATGACCATCGCTGCGATGGTGTCATCAATATGTTCCTGGAGGTTGCTCAGGTTCACCACCAGGATTGATGGGAGTCTGATGGTCACCTTCTGGTTCAGCAGGGTTGAGAGTGCTGCAGCCGCATTCTGTGCTCCTGCATTCCCAAGTTCCCATATCTCTTCTGATTGCTCTTTTGAAAGAAGGATACTTCCGTCAGTTGATACTTCTGAGGTCATGTATATTCCTGCCTCTGTGTCTCCAGACTACCTATGTTGTATTCTGTGAAGTTCGTATCTGATCAGGTCGGCTCTTTATGCATTCACCCGGTTATGTAAATGATTCCCTCCTGCATAGCATTAGTATATATATGCATGTAACCGGTTCAGGCATATGTCGTATATTTTTCTCATCTCCCAATTAAAAAAATCTTTTTGACAGACTGATCCTCTCTATAAGTTTCAGCCCGGTGCGAACAGAAGGAGTTTACTCACCAGATGACAAGTAAGATCCATGATATTTAGACCCTTCCTGATCCGGCGACCCGACTCTTTCAGATCTCTTCACCATAGTACACCCCTTCTGCTCCTGTTCCTTCTCCTTGTATTCTGTTCACATGGTGTCATTGCTGATGCCTGGCAGCCATCAGAGGCCAGATCCTGGGTCAAGGTCGATACGCCCGTGGGATGGAGTGTCTCCGTGGATGCCAATGAGACCGCCAAACCAGACGATGTAACGCTCAAGGCTGTATCTCCTGATACGAACTCCCGGCTTACCTACATTCTTGCCCGTACTCCCGAACCTCTGACAATCAATGAGATCCAGCAGTTTCAGAGTAGTTATATGAGTAAACTCGGGTTCAGGATCTGCAAAACCAAGGATCCGATCAAGGATGAGAATGCAGATCACACAGCCTATCGTCAGACCTATGTTCGGGGAATCGATGACGCCGCCGTGATCGGTACGGTAACATATCCGGGATGGGGTATTGGGCATTATATCCTGGTTCTGCAAGGCACGGATGCAGTAGCAAAGTATTACGAGTCGATTCCTCCCCAGGTCGCAGAACATATCAGACCGGTGACTAACGCGGAAAGCACAGAGAGTGTTACGGCCCAGACTTCCTGATTGTTATTTCCCTGGTTCTCCTTTTGATGCCGAGATTACCGGTCTGGTATTCCCTCATGAGATACCGCTGCTGTGGAGATCCCGGCTTCATGTTTGATGGTGCCGCGTTGTCAGCCTTCCATGTATATTTTCATCTTCCTGAGGGTTTAACTGATGTGAGAAAAAAGATCGTTGCAACCGGTTGCAACATTCTCTCCATCATTCTTTCCTATAACTGGTGGGAAAACCGGGGAAACTGGTTTCATGATCCCAACCTCTGAAACCAGGTGCAACGAGTAGTCCGGGACAGATATTGCAATCAGGGTTCTGATTCTATTTTGAAAAAAATTCCTCATCGAAAAAGGTCTGATTTCATGTGAACCTGTGACATATTTGTTTCCTCATGATCCTTTATACGCTGTTTCACACAACTCATGTATGTCACAGGGAGATCAGCCAGCTCGGATAAACCTATCACCTGCCTGTCCATCCCAGACAGGATACATCACAGAGTCATACCACAATGTCCTCCTACATCCGTGCCGTATAACTTCATATACACCACCTCCTGTCCGGGCCTGACTGGTTCCTCCCTTTGAAAAATAATTACGCAATGGATTGATCCTCCATTGCCCTGACGTTTGTCAGACCGGATCGCATCTGCGATCCTTTTTCTCCTTCTACCAGGATAAAAAATTTGGTTATGCGTTTATGAGGTATTTGTTGTAAATTTTTTGTTACTATTCAGTTATATGCTAAATCTGACTGATCTCCAAATATTCAAACTGATAATTATGAGGATAATTTGGCATCCATAGATCCCCTTTTACTACCTGTACTAAACCTTCAATAATAGAAAGATGATCTTTCTGCAATGTGGATACATAACTCCGATTTTTTGAAAAAGCCATTGCTCCCTCTTTAAAAAACCGTCGGGGTTTTGGATGGTTCATGGAAATAATTCCTCATGATTCCTGACTCTTTATCTCATTTCTGTCTTTATTTCTCTCGTATGACATATTTCCCGGTTCAAGTATCAGAGCATTCTCGAAACAATCATGTGCTGCCTGATATTCTCCGAGTCGAGTAAGACAGACGCCATATGCATTCCATGCACGGTGATTCATCCGATCCTCCACAACAATCTGATGAAATATCTCCGCAGCCTTTACGAAGTCTTCCTGTTGATACAGTTTTATCCCTTCTTGAAATCGATTATGATTTCCATCGGGGAGCTGTGCATTTTTCACTCTGGTTTTTTGAAGTGGAGTGGTGTTTCCCCCATTGACTAGGATACCCATTCTCGTCACACGTTCTGTCGGGTAGCGTTGCTTACGACGCCAATACAGGATGAATCCGATGAGAATGAC
The DNA here is from genome assembly GCF_963668475.1 of uncultured Methanospirillum sp. Lineage (GTDB taxonomy): Archaea > Halobacteriota > Methanomicrobia > Methanomicrobiales > Methanospirillaceae > Methanospirillum. The sequence goes on along the minus strand of NZ_OY764544.1, from coordinate 959,999 downwards.
AAGTAATAATCCACCGATCTGAAGACTATTATTCGAAACTCCCGGAAGTAGATCTGGTTCTTCACCTGACAGTAGAAGATCGGTCATATTCATTACAGAAGCAGAGGAAATATTGACCTGTGTCTCTGTGGAGATTATCCGTCCATCAGCATCCTTAAAACTGGTAACTAGAGGGACCTCACTACAGTTTAAAGGAGCCGTAAAGGTTACTTCAAAGTTTGAAAACTCTGAGGCTTTCAGTATCCCGACCCCGTATTCTTTATTTGGAAAAACTGGCTCAGCAGGGTTTTTAGAGGTAACTGTGACACCATTAGCGGTTTCAAGCCCGGAGTTCGATACATCTCCCTTAACTCTGATATGCTCCCCGGTAGATGTAATATCGACATTTGATATAAAGAGATTTGCCTCTTTTTTATTTTTCCCGATTGTTACGGGGAGCGTGCAGGACGTATTATGGATATTTATCCCATTTTTATACTCCACAGCGAAATCGATTGGTCCTTCACCATGAGGAGTTACATTAAATGGAACCTCCCTGACCTCTCCGGGAGTGAGGGTCCCGATGATATATGATGCAGGAAATACCTCGTGAGGACCGGAATGGGGAACGATAATGATACCAGTTAACTCATTATCCCTTCGGTTTCCAACGTGAAGAATAATCTTCTCCTTTTTATCATCTGCCCACGTATTTGGTTTTTCGAAGATTGATGCATCAAGCGGGATATCCTGAACTTCTACTTTGAACGGATATCTAAGGAAGTAGGTTCCTCTAAACTCCGTAGAGAAAACCGGATAATAGATACCGTTCTTATCTCCAGCCTTTAATGTATAAGTAAACGACATGGAATTCGATGGTCCGATAGAACCTACTTTTCCGTATTTACTGGAAAGAATATGCATATCTTCAGAACTAATTGAGGCACTGTTAATTCCGACACCGGTGTCTGTTCCTGTATTGGTAAGGAGTATAGTGACAGTTGCCTGGTCACCAGGCATGAGGACAGCAGGGTTTATGGTGCAGTTGCTGACTTGGATATGCTGTGCAGCGATCGTATTCTCAAAGAATGGATCTGGTGATGTACTGTTAGATGTTACAGGGGAAGAAAAAAGAATCCCGCAAATAACAAAGAAAAACAGGATGTTCATGAATTTATTTCTGATGAATACTGGATATTCCATTTTATCTGGAATTGAGTTGTCTCTCATATTATACCTTCAACATACATTTAATATTCAAATCATGCTTTGTTTCTCTCATTCTGATCACTCCTGCCTAAGTGCCTCAATGGGATTCAGGCGGGATGCTTTCCAAGCTGGGTATATCCCGGAAATAAGACTTATAGCAATACCATAACTCATTCCATACGGGATTGATATCAGGGTGGACGGGTCATAGAAATATTTCAACCCGGACATAAGCGATATACTGGTATATCCAATTATTACTCCAGATATTCCCCCAAGAATTGCTCCGAGTAGACCGAGAAGAAATGATTCATAGATGAACATGCACATGATCGCTGATCGCCTAGTTCCTATTGAACGGAGTACTCCTATCTCCCGGTATCGTTCGATAACAGACATGACCATTACATTAAAGATAGATACACCCGCGACGATCAGGGATATTCCTGCTGTAGCGGTGGCACTGGCAGCCTGTTTCTGCATATCTTCAATCCACTGATTTCGGTATTCATTCAGATCAAAAATATCCATAATTGTCTTTCTTTTATTCATTTCTGTAAGAATATTCTGCTTAATCGTCTCGATATTCTTTGTATTCTTAACTTTTACGAGGACATTGTTATATCCTTTGAACATGATCCGTTCTCTGAGCCATGGTTCATATGGAAATATTGCCTGATCAGGAGACATCATCCACATTTGAGGATAGGGTTTTAGAACACCTACAACCCGGGTTGGTATTTCCTGACCATCCTTTGAAATTATGATAATCTGGGATCCTATCCACAGATTCTTTTTTTTGGCAAGGTCTGCCCCGATAACAATTTCATTTCCAGAACGGGGGATATTCCCTACTTGAAACTCAAATAAAAGATTAAGATTCTGGGGTTTAATCCCATATATCGTCGTACTGAGTTTTTCTTTTTTATGTTTTATAGTGTCATCAGAATCGTAGTAATATGGTGCAAAAATGGCTTCTGTACTAATTTTTTGGATCTGATCGGCCTGTCGTTCGGAGATATATGGATCGATTCCTTCCTTTTCGGCATAATCGGTATTCAAATTCACCTGGAACGAATCCAAAGACTTCCACTGCTCCATATTCGTCATAACGGTGACGTTCTGGATCATCCCCATTGAGATGATGGACAATACTCCAATGATTATTCCTATCACTGCAAGAAGGGATCGAAGCCAGTGAAGACGAAGATTATTAGTAGCAAAACTGAATATTATCCTCTGACTGGTCATTATGATTATCCTTCAACTTTCCCGTCCACAATCCTGATGATTCGATCTGCATATCCTGCGGTTTTCAGATCATGAGTGACCATAACTATTGTTCTTCCTTCACGTGTACTCAAGTCAGATAATAATTCCAGGATAGCAGTACCTGTTTTTGTGTCAAGGTTACCTGTGGGTTCATCACAGAGAATTATTGCCGGATCGTTAACCAGAGCCCTGGCAATCGCAACTCTCTGTTGCTGACCTCCAGAGAGTTGATTAGGGCGATGATGCCAAAAATTATCGGGAAGCCCGACATCAGTGAGTGCTTCTTCTGCCCGGGTAGTGTCATGCACCCTCCCTGTCCGGGTAACATATGGATAATGAACATTATTTAAGGCATTGAACAGAGGAAACAGGTTAAAATATTGGAATACAAAACCGAGGGTGTTTAGTCTGAGGTCTGTTAACTGGTTATCGGTCATGGTTCCAGTAGAGTTCCCGTCAATCCAGATCTCACCCTCATTAGGTACATCCAGACATCCCATCAGGTTTAGCAGTGTGGATTTCCCTGAACCAGAAGGTCCCATGATCGCAATGAACTCTCCGGGATGGATCTCCAAAGAAACCTCATCTATTCCAGTAACATCTCCGGAATCGAGAGTATAGACTTTGGTAACATTATGAAATTTAATTATTGCATCGTCATATGTATTTCCTTTTTTCCAGGGAAGATTAACTGATTTGATAATAGGATTAATGATATCAGATCCAACTTATGAATTCAGAATATGGACTATTTGAAGAGGTAATTACCTCATTTATACTATTTACTAATAACATCAAATTCATTCAAATATGTTCTTTACAATCTTACAAATTTTGAAAGAACTAATAAGTAGTTTCTTCTTTGTTCTTTATTACCGAGAAGAAACAGGTTTAAGGTTGGGTATAAATACTGGCCATCCGGTTTTCAACTTAATATCCTGTTTCCCGGTGTTTGATAAAAATATTAGTTGATTTATAGAGAATCTGGAATTTAAACCATCCTGTCGTAACTAAGGATTATTCCTGCAAGATACTTCTCCTAATTGTGAATATAATAATGATACAATGTATATGTCCTGTTCCGGTTATTGCAGATAACAATCTGAAAATTACCATAATCCTATAGATACTCACAAAGTTGTGGATGAAATTGAGTTTTCAGGAACGACAGATCTCTTTGAACCAACAAAATTGTATATTGATATTGATCCAGAAAAGGATTTTGAGTATTTGAAGAGTTTTATCTCTTATACTTATTATACAAGTGATAATTTGTTATTGTTTTTGTCTAGTGTCCCTCGTCACTTTATTCTACAAAAAAAGGGCCGAAAGTACTTTATAAAAGTACGTATTACCAAAGTTAATGATAAGATAAATTAGATGGACATAAAGAAGTTCAATTAATTATAATAGCCTGTAGTCAACTTCCCACGGGTTAGATAGAATAAGAAAAGGCCAATAAATCCATGATCCTGTTCTCCTTTGGTCAGTAGATATAGGGCCATCTGAATTTACAGCACTTTCTTACATTATCAGGATCCCTAAATAGTACAAGAATATTTAGATAAATATAAAAAAGGGGGTATTAACTATCCTGATTGGTTTTCATTCACCAATGTACGAATTATTAGGATTATCAAACCAAATTTTCATTCTATACGTCATCAAAGCAACAAGCAACCCAAAAATTCCTGCAGTAATAAAAACAGCGTTTATTCCAAAATATGCCAGAACTACACCTAAAATTATTGGCGAAAAACTTTGACCAACGTATCTCATGCAACTATAAATTGATATCACGCCGCCTCTTGCCTCAAGTGGAGATATCTGAATAATCTGTGCGTCAATGCATGTCTGTGAAAGAACAAGCCCTAATCCAAACAGGAGTAATAAGAGAAATACTCCGATTATAAAGGGTACAAGGGTCATTACTAACAGCGATAACCCTACAAGAATAAATCCTGCAACAATCACCCGGATTAATGAATATCTGGCTGCAAAATACCTTACCTTTGGTGCCATCACTACACAAGCTATACCCGGGACGGCTAGCATGATTCCAGATACTCCCGAAGCAAAGTTGAACTCACTCTTGAGCATAAAGGGCACATAGATCATCATGGCAAATAAAAGAAAATATATCGAAAAGCCCATAAATATTGTGTAAAGTATTGGCAAATCTTTGAGATATTTAAGCGCTTCAACGGTGCCTTTGTGACTGCTCATCTCCTTCTGCTTTCTGGTTTCAGGAAGAATAATCATAACAACTAAAGCAAATGGCAAGGAAATGGCATAAAAGAGAAATGCATAATTCCAACCCAAGGTTGCCAGTCCTCCTCCGATAATTGGCGCAAAAACAGAACCCAAAGCAAAAGATATACTGATTTTACTCATTGCTCCTACACAATCAATACCTGTGTAAACATCACCGATAATCAGCATGGCGAGAGAGGTTATCGCAGCTACTCCAATACCCTGAACAAATCTCATAATTAGTAATGAGTTCACATCAGAGAGAAAAAAACTCACAAGGCCTGTAAGTCCATAGATTACAAGACCGGTCACGAGTATTTTTTTCCGGTTAATACAATCAATGAATTGTCCGATAATCAGTGTGAATATTGCAGTAGAGATAGTAAAAACTGACATCAACATCCCTACCCCTTGGGTAGTTGTATGCAGTGGTCCTACCATTTCAGGTAAGACAGGTGTTATAAGGGCTCCCCCAGCCATTGCAAAAAAGGCAGTTATACAAAGCAGAACAAGGTGATAATTTTTAAAATCCATGATAATCCTGATTATTTTACCATAATTCTGGATACATTCTCAATCATATCTTCTAAAGAATTCACGATCAAATTCCTATGGTCTGGCTCAAATTCCGATAAGAGTATATCCTCCCATTTAAGGGCAATCTGTTTTATATAAGGCTCTATCAGCCTTCCCTTTTCAGTCAGATATATATGATAGGAGCGTTTGTCTTCTCCGCTTCTTTGCCTGAAAACATATCCTTCATTAATTAATTTCTGTATGGCTCGGGTTACTGCAGCTTTGTTTATACTTATTGACTGGGAAAGGGACTCCTGGTTTATTCCATCATTTTTATAGAGTGGCATTAAAATGTAAAATTGGCCGGATCCGATGTGGTACGGAGCCAGTTCTTTATCAAGGTACATCTGACTATACCTATAGAGAAATGAAATTAATTTACCGATAAATGGTGAATCGCTCATTTTATCCTCTAGATTATCCCTGTGTTTTCCGAATTGTGCGTAGTTGAAATTTTTCAAGAGAACAATTGCAACAAAGTTGATATGTCAACGGTATTATTTATAGTTGATCAGTCAACCAAAGCCCAGTATATATAACACCATTCCGCCAGGGTGATTAATTAACGATATGCGTTGTTGGGAGCCTCTTCTTGTGAATCCTGGATGATACCATACAAAGGATTCTCACAGAATCAATCTGTCATGAATAAAATTTTTATTGATGGCAAATTGAACTGCTAGATGTCCATTGTGATAAAATAAAGGCTTAAATTGTCTAGTAATAATCAAAATAAAATGGTCAGTTTTTGCAGGTTATGAATCTGGAAGCGTTTATATATCGTAATCCTGGCGATGGAAACTCCTAAATCGTAATAATTGTTCGAATATGAAATTTAGAACTTCCAATACACTCATAGTAATGGGAATGAACCATGTGAGGGGAAGGAAAGAAGCAGAAACTAAAAAAGTGATTCTCTTCAATGGTTTTCGATATGCAATAACTGGTTGAATAGGTTACTTATTCATTTGGGTATTTTTATTGATAATATAACAGTCTCTAAACATCATGGATAACTGTAGTATTTGTAGTATTAGCGTAACCAACATTTACGGGTCTGATATGGTCTGCCACGTCATCTGGTAGGTCATCGAAGTATTTGCTGACTGAACTAGCTCCGTTCATCAGGAGTGCATACTGATATCTGCCCCATCCCGGATATGCACCTGAACAGACAACGGCTCCGTCTTCTGTCCCCTTGATATAGGTCTGTTTCATCGCGGTGTTGCCGTCGTTTTCAGTAAACGACGGTCTATCCTGGCAAAGGCAGAAGCCCTGTTTGTTCATGTACTGATCCTGGGCTCTCATAAGTTCTCCCGGAGTTGCCTGGTTGGGATTGTGGTCAAAGAGATACTGGAGCGTGGTTGATCCATCCGGTGATTTTGCTTCAAGGGACGTGGTGTCAGGATCAAAAGGATCTGTGGAGATATCTCCATAGGTCCAGCCGGGGGGAATATCCACCTGTGCCCACGGAGTGATATTTACCGGTTGCCATCCGGTATTTACTGCAGATACTGGGAAATTGATGAGAAGAAATAGCAGTATAAGGATTGGGTATACTGTGCTTCTGCCTCGCAGAACAGAATAATGCATGTGATGTACATGTCACCGGGTATCAAGAAACAAGTTTCCATGAGATGTACGAATCCTCATATCTGCATCATACTTGTGTTCATTTTGACACCTCAAGAATTCTGCCAGATATTTCAGGAGCAGATATTTTAAATTCCCGGGTACATGTCCTAAAAAATTGGTAAGAAGAATAACAAGTGTTCTCCTTTTGAATAATCTCCATTCTCCAGGCTTTTTATGAGCAAAAAGACCGGAAAGGATATAATTACTTCACTCTAACGCTTTTTATCATGGATGTAACGCTTATCTCATCAATGTTTGAAGGATTACCGAGACAAGGCCCAGGCTTGGATGAGGCAACGGCTTTTGCCTTTTCTTTTATCCCTCCTGATCAAAAAAGAGGAAAGATTCTTGATATCGGATGTGGATCCGGTATGCAGACCCTCACTCTTGCACGAATCTGCCCGGACTGTCAGATTACTGCATCTGATCTCCATCAGCCATTCCTTGATGATCTCACTAACCGGGCAAAAAAAGCCGGACTTGACGGGAAGATTGTAATCCGACAGGCATCGATGGATAACCTGCCATTCGCTGATTGCTCATTTGATATCATCTGGGCTGAAGGTTCGGCCTTTATTATCGGGATGGAATCAGCCCTTCGATACTGGAAGAAATTTCTGAAGCCTGATGGGTACCTGGTATTTTCAGACTGTGTATGGTTTACTGACTCTCACTCAAAGGAATCACAGGAGTTTTTTGATGAGATATCACCTGGATTGCCGACTGAATCCGGAGCTAAAGAGATAATCAGGTCAGAAGGGTATTCTATCATCGGCTCCTTCAGACTCCCGGATACCGGCTGGTGGAATCATTATTACTCTCCGCTCTCTGACCGACTGGGAATGCTGAAAGAGAAATACGCGAATAATCAGGATGCTCAGTTCATACTCCAGGGATTAGAAAAGGAGATCAATATTCATCGGAGATACTCAAGCGAATATGGGTATACGTATTTCATACTGAAGCCATCCAGCTAAAAAATCGATCACAACATAGCTGCCAGAACAAGGAAATCTGACCTCATTTGCTCTGGTATTATCTTTTTCCCCATTTTGGAAGATGAGTGAGTTCAGGTTACCAGAACAACTGGTTTAGTTTTATTCGTAACAAAAAAATGTTTAATTCAATTATTTTTATATTTCATGTCTGGATAACCAGCAGGTAGATATCATTCTATTCACATTAAGACCTATGAACAAGTACTCCCTTGCACTTCTCGTTATGCTGACTGCGACTATTTTGATCTCTGCTGCATCAGCTCATCCGCCAAGTGATCTGAACCTCACGTACAATCAGACATCAGGGAATCTCTCAGCGACCTTTACCCATCAGGTTGCTGACCCCGCAACGCATTACCTGAAAGATGTAACGGTTGCAGTTGATGGGAAAGAAGTTGTGAATGAGAAGTATACATCTCAGCCAACATCCGATGAATTTACGTACATCTACCCGGTTAATGCATCTGTCGGGTCAGTAATTGATGTAAGCGGCCAGTGTAACATTGGTGGGTCAATAAAGCGGTCTATCACCGTTTAATTTTTTTAATTTTTTAGATCTCTCTGCATCTACCACTGTGGAGTATCATAGCCTGCCACCTCTTGCGTTTCTGTCAAGTGTGATCTCTTTAGACAATTTGCTGATCTCCCTGAACTTTTTCTTCTCAAATCGTTTCAGCCCGATTTCTGCCTTCTCCCGTTCAAAGGATACCTCTTTTAGGATCTTCCTATACCTGATGAATCGATCTTGATTCAGAACTCCGTCTTCTATTGCCTGCCTGACAGCACATCCGGGTTCATCATTATGAGTACAGTCTGAAAACCTGCATTGTGTAGCATATTCCTGGATATCATCAAATGTTTCTGCGATACTCTCCTCTGCAGTCCATATCCTGATCTCCCGAAGGCCGGGAGTATCAATGAGCGATCCTCCGTCAGGGAGTGAGAGAAGGTGCCTGACCGTGGTGGTATGTCTGCCTCTTCCGTCATCATCCCTGATATCGCCGGTTTCCTGAAGCTTTTCGCCAATGAGTGCATTCGTGAGGGTTGACTTCCCGACTCCGGATGAACCAATTATGACAACTGTTTTTTCTGGCCCGAGGTATGGTTTCAGATTATCAAGCCCGCTCTTCTCGGCAGCACTAACCGGGATGATCGGGATCCCTTTTATCTCTGACCTGATCTCTTCTACCTGGTCTGTGATATCAGAGCAGGTGTCAGATTTGTTCAGGATTATCACCGGCATAGCACCCGAACTCCTGCTTATCAGCAGGTACCGTTCGAGCCTTGAGATGCTCAGATCAGATCCCGGTTCGGTTACGATAAAGACGGTATCAACATTTGCAGCAAGTACCTGTTTCCCTGCCGAATCTCCCGCACCACCACGTTCAAGAGCGGTTTTCCTGGGCAGAATCGCGACGATCATCCGGGTTACTGATTCAGGCTGGTTGAGAACCACAACATAGTCTCCGACAACCGGAAACATCTTCTTGGATTTCATCACTCCTGACACCGGAATCGAAATGATGCCGTCCTGAACCATCACTTCGTATCTCGTCTTTTGAACTGTACAAACCCTCCCGGGAAGGTATGGTCCTTCGAATTTTACAAAGAGATCTTGCCAGTACTGGTTCCATCCTGATATTGCAGCCGATGATGAGTTGGAATTGTTTGAACTCATGTTAGGAGAAAGGTCAGTTTCGAAGTATAACTGATTTACCGTACTTTTCCGGGTATTTATTCTAATTATTCCCTGAATCTTGTTTCAGGCGCATTTAGGAGATGTACCAAATGAGAACTTTTATCACTGATAGCTCTCGGATATGAAACGCTCCTTGTTCTGTAAGGGGTCCAGATCTGATGCATCCGAATATCATCCATCTTCCTTTGTCTTCTGAGAGAAACGTTCCATGAGATAACAAACATTCTGGATTATATCTGAACATTACGGGCGATTTTCTGATTATGTCCCATTGTTTCGATAGACTTAACCATATTGAAGATGACCTATCGAACATTAGTACGAGTGAGTTCTTATGAGTTATGCAAATGCGGCAGGTTTATTGGTAATTTTTGGTTTATTTGTGGTATGTACAGTCTCTGCTGTGAACGGTACTGAACTTGGGGAAAAGTCAGACAGTATATGGAACGGTACATGGTCAACCCCTGATTATACGATGTATATCATACAAAATCAGTCCGGAATCGGCGGAGAATACGTACCAAGAGATCTGGATTTATTAGATCCTGGCTGGTTTGAAGGGAATCTATCTGAAGATGGAAGAACATTTACCGGTGTGTGGATTGAGACCGGGTCAAATACGTACACACTTTCAGATGACAAGATGTCCTTTACCATCAATGGATCTGCAGATATTCATGGCCCCATGACTGAACCTGCATATTACAACAGCAATGCAACAAGAATCGGGGAGATTATGGATTCAGCGAACCCCTGGAGTGGTAACTGGGCTTCACAGAAAAAATCGTATAATCTCACCCAGAACGGTAAATTCCTTTCAGGAATAAACATGCCTCTCACGAACGTGAATGATGAGAACGGAACACTCTCCGGGGTAGTCTCGGATGATGGCACCATATATACCGGAAACTGGACCGAGATAGGTGGATTAACGCTGGTTATGTCAGAGAATGGCACATCATTTGATGCGACCATAACAAAAAGCCTTGATCCTAGGGCATTTGTTGAGAATGTGGTCTTTTCAAAGTAACCCTTTTTTGTTTATTATTATTTCTCGACGATTACCGGTGCTCAAAACTGAGTTTTTTGAGTTATGATACAACTCTTCCGGTGCCCCTGTCCTGAAGAGAATACAGAAAATGACTTTGCTGCGAATAAAAGTGGTTGTTGAATCTGCAGATTGCCAGATCTGAATAAACCCCATCTGTACCCCGTTCGGGGCCCCAGGCAGAACCGGTGAGCAGGACTTTTTCATGCAAAAAGGGTATCGGGTGATTATCCAAGAGCTTCATACAGAATGTAACTGGCAAAGATGATCAGGACAACTCCGATCAACCCTCTGAGTGCCCGACGCTGCTCAAGCCGCCATTCATTAACCCGTTCCGGTGGCAGGCCGAACAGAACCAGGGCGAGAATGATGAGTAAGGGAAGTACGAAGGCAACATTGTAGACCAGGAGGTACACGAGGGAATGCATAAGGTCAACCCGCATGGATATCATCGATATGATGGAGAGATAGATCCCTCCAGTGCAGGGGAGTTCGAACATGCCCACCATGATTCCAAGAAGAAACGCAGCAGGCAGGGTGGCCCTGTTCATGATACGACTGATCCGGCCGGCCTGGGATGCAGGAATCGCAAGGGTTGGCATATCCGTTGGAATCAGGGCATCCTTGATCATCAAAATTCCTGCAAGAAGGGCAATGCATCCTGCTACAACTGAAAATAATGCCGTTGCTCCGGTTGTCTGGATGACCGAAAAAATCCCGAGTCCTGACAGGAAGTAGAAGACAAATACCGCCCCTGTGTAGATGAGTCCGGTTACCAGGATCGCCCGTCTGCTCTTCTGTGCCATCATATTGACAAGCATAATGATGAGTACTGCAAAGGCACACGGATTTATACCGTCAAGCAGCCCGGCTCCGATGATGAGAAGAAATGAAATCTCTTCATGGTTCGAGAGAGAATCTGATGGTTTGAAAAAATCAAACACAGCAGATGGTTTTTGATCCTGTTGTACAGAGAGGATATCTCCCAGGTGAGTTCGAATATCCGGACTGCCTTCCAGGGTCAGGTTCCCGACCATGATGGACGGTGTTGAGAGGTGCTCCTGGTGATACCGTTGCTTGTATACAGTAAAGGCTGTCCTGTTCTCTGTACTGTTAAAGAGATCATAGGCCTCCAGGTTCATCTCCGGATGTGTGGGAGAAAATTCATGAAAAAATTCATCTGCATCGCGGCAGGCTCCACAGTGGGAGTTGGTGAAAAAAACTACCTCTCCGGGATGAAGATTCGCTGACACGAGAGAAGGATCTTCCCGGATCAGATCTGGCAGAGTGTCCGAGGGGATTTGGGATCCGTTTGCAGCATAGACTTCAGCAGCAGCCGGAAAGATAAGAAGACACAGAAGGAGAAGGAAACCTGCCCAGGCTGTGATGTATCTGATATGAGAGTTCATACTATTTGTTTCAGATTTCAGCGATGTGATAGAACCATAATTATACATTTTTTACCATCAGTCAATGAGAAGAATTCCAAAGGAAGACGGACTTGTATGAAATGGAAATATGATCTCCATTCCTGCGAGTTTTGCTGTTTTCAAGAGATTTACACCGAGTGCATCAGCCGGAAATCGTCGTTTTGTCGGGTGAGCACAAGACCCGGAAAGACCGGTACAGGTATCACAAAGCACACACGGCCCTGGCATCAGTGCAACTGCAAAAGGATATCCTGCGATGAATGCTGACTTTTCGAGGTTCAGCATTGCATGATGAAACTTCTTGCAATCCTCTCCAAATTCTGAGAAAAATACCTGTAACTCTTCTTTCTGATCAGAAGGAGCTGTCGGATCAGACATCACTTTGAGGAGTGAGGAAGATATCTCATCACTGGCTGTAGCCGCTGTCTGGAATCGTACCAGAAGTGCATGTGAATAATCCCTGATCACACTCCTGAACTCATCAGGTGTAGGAGAATGTGGAGGACAGACGAGTGATGTTCCGTAGTATGGACATCCTGAGTTACATCTGAACGTACCCCGGTTTTCCACAACGATACCATCTGCAGGAATAAGTCGGGATTCAACCGCTCCGGCTACATTGGTATATGCCTCTAAGAACTGAAAGGGGTTCTGCGGTGATCTGTTGATCATTACCATTCCGGTATTCATAGATTGAAACGTCATTTCATGAACCTGAATTTCTAAAGATAATCCTCACGTAATTGAATATGTGTCATTAATCTCCCATTACTTGATAATGGCAAGTGGGTGAAATTATTACACTAATGATATGATTTAAATCAAGAGGATTTAAATTCTATACTGATAGCGATCTCATCTACTTACGTAAAGGTAATCGGGATGTACGAAAAGAATGGGAAGACCTACAGCTGTCCGGTTGAGGCGACACTTGACGTTATCGGGGGAAAATGGAAGCCAGTCATACTCTGGATGATCAGAAAGAAAGTGATGCGTTTTTCAGAGTTACAAAGGGTAATACCTGAAATTAATTCAAAAACGCTGACAAAACAACTTCGTGAACTTGAACAGGACGGGATAGTATTACGAACTGTATATCCTGAGATTCCTCCGCGTGTTGAGTACTCAATTACAGAATTCGGAGAATCACTTGTCCCGATCATCCAGGCCCTCTGCTCATGGGGGGCAAAATACCTAGGAACCGAGTGTCAGGCGAAAGATGATTGATCTGTCCGGTGTGTCCACAACCATTATGTGAATCCGGGCATGAGAAGCAGTATTACAATACATGCTGTCGTTTTACATGCTCTTTCGGGTCAGTTTGTGAGACACAGATCGTGGCTCAAAAAAAGGAGGATCTCTGGTTTACCCGTTCAGCCTTGACATAGACTCATCGATCCTGGTGGCAACCGTTGAGAGGTTACTTATAATTGTTGATACCTGATTGAGAGCCGCAGAGGTCTCCTCTGTTGCAGCAGCTGAACCCACTGCCTCTTGTGCAGTCTCTGTTGACATCTCCTTAACTTCAGTGATACTGGCAGTGATCTCCTCCACTGCTGCTGCTTCTTCTTCAGTGAGACCGGCAACCTCTCCCATATTCTTTGAGATCTCCTCAACCTGATCTGCAATGGTGTGGAAGAACTGAATCGTGTCGGTGATTGCAACAGATCCCCTTGATACTTCAGTTGTTGCAAGACCCATTGCTGTTGCAGCCTGTTCAGACTGACGTTGCAGTGATGTGATAATCCTTGAGATATTCTCTGCGGAACCCTGTGACTCCTGGGCTAGAGTCTTGACCTCGTCTGCAACGACTGCAAATCCCATTCCTGCTTCGCCTGCCCGGGCAGCCTCTATCGCAGCATTCAGTGCAAGTAGGTTGGTCTGATCTGCAATGTCGCTGATGATCACGACGATCTTGTTGATCTCAACCATCTGGGCACGGATCTCTGATATGATAGTTCCAACATCACCCACTGCTCCGTTGATTGCGGATATTCCGTTCTCTGCCACTGCAGCTTGAGTAACCCCCCTTGTTGATGTGTCGTTTGCCTCCTGGGTGAGTCTGCTCACCGCTTCTACCTTAGATGCAACCACAGTGACAGAGGAGGATAACTCTTCCATAGCAATCAAAACCTGCTCAACCGCGTTTACACTCCGCTCAGCGTTTGAACTGACGACGCCTGAACTCTGTGCTACTGAAGCAGAACCTGCCGTAATCTCTTCTACACTGGCAGCTGCCTCCTCTGATGCAGCAGTGAGGTTGCTCACCTGTTCGGAGATATCCGATATTGCTTTTGAGAGTTCATACCCGATGGTGTTCAGGCCGTCTTTTAGTGCGATGAGATCCCCTCTCACGGCAACGTTCTCATCAAACCGTGCACTGAATTTGGCCTGTGCATACAGATCTGAAACCCTCAGTGCCTCGTTCAGTGGGGTGGTGATGGCATCAAGCATGTTGTTGATGCCGACAATGATATTCTGGTATGCACCTGAAAACTGGGCGGTGTCACCTCTTGCCTTGAGCCTTCCTTCTTCTGCCTCATTAATGAGGGTTCCCAGTTCTCCGACAATTCCGTTGATCGCTGCGATCAATTGGTTAAATGCAGGTGCAATCTCATCCTTGTCATCCCGGGGAGGAACAGAGAGTGCGATATCGCCTTCTGCTACCTGTTTCAGGCCGGCGATGATGACAAACTGGAGATCATCTGAAAATTTGTCCATCGCAGTAGCCAGAGTCCCAATCTCATCCTTACGATCCATTCGGAGCCTGTTACTCAGATGACCGAGACTCATCTCCTGCATCATAAAGGCGCCCTGAGAAAGAGGGCTTGTGATACTTTTGCTGATAATTATCCCGAGAGATAATGCCAGGATGATCCCAATCACGATAGCAATAACCAGTGTCAATATGACTGTTGAGACTGTTGTTGCTCCTTCTGTCTTCAGAGCCTGTGCATGCTCACGATTTATCTCAACAAGTTTATCAATGGCGTTGGTGAATGCCTTTCTCTCGTTTACAAGATTGCCTGTCGTCAGTGCTGCTATTGCGGCCTTACTATCACCCGAATCGACGATCTTATTAAATTCAGCGAATGCGGTCTTATACCCCTTCCATGACCTGACTGCCTCATTGAATTTTTCATGCTCCTCATCTGATGTTACATATGACTCATATATAGAGAGGTTTTCATCAATGGATTTCATGAGGGCGTCACTATCAGCCCTGCTGCCCTCCCTGGTCTCCGGGATGAGATAGATACCAGGGGGATTTCCACGGAGGTGCCAGATCTGTGACTGCATCGTCTCTAAAATGTCAGTAGGGACGAGTTGTTCATCATACATCTGGTTAAGATATGTATTGGTTGTGGTTACCCCAACATACCCGGTACCCCCTACAAGCACCATAATGATTACAACTGCAAGAAATGATCCAATCAGTTTCCTGCCAATTGGCATGTCATCTAAGAATTTCATAAACCCCCTCCGAAATATGATTAGTGTTCCTCTATAGGTGAATATATTATTTATGGTCCCTGTTTAATCCCTTCAAAGCACCCTTTTTTACTAATTTGGGAAGAATACGGGAAGATCTAATTAAACCTTTCCAGACAATGTATGTGATTATTCACGGAGGACAAAAAAGAATGCCTGATGAATTTTCGGATTTGGAATGGTGGAGTCCAGGTAGATGATATATATACTGGGTAAAATCAGCACAACCATTTAATGTTCAATTCATTCGGCGTTTTTGTTAACACAGAAATTTATTCGGATGAGACATTTCATTCCCGAATTCTGAAATAGTAACCAATGATCACGAACATTTCCCAATCAGATACCATCACCACGTTACACTCTGATCAAAGTAGTCAGACTCCTGCTTTCCATCCTGATCTCCCCTCAGAATTGTCTCTCCCATTACCCGATCTGAGTGGTGTCTGTACAGTTCTTGTTGTAGATGATGAACCCCTGTTTCTTGATCTGACACGAAGGTATCTTGAAAGAACCGGATATATTCAGACAATCTGCTGCAATTCTGCGGTGGAGGCATGTTCAAAGATTCATGATCCTGAAATCGATGTTATCGTATCTGATTATGACATGCCTGGTATGAATGGGATCCAGTATCTCTCATGGCTGCGTGAATCGGGTTGTTATATTCCGTTCATTCTTTGTACCGGCAGAGGAAGGGAGGAGGTGGTTATTGAAGCCCTTAATTGTGGAGCATCGTACTATATCGGCAAGGGCTTTGACCCAAAACCAATGTATGCTGAATTATGCAATGTTATCCGCCAGATATCATCGAATATCAGATCTGAAAAGGCGATTCGTGAGAAGGAGCATCTGATTGGATCCATCTTTCAGCATCTTCCAGATCCTACCTATGCAGTTGATCTCTCCGGAAAAGTTATTGCATGGAACCGGGCCATGGAAGAACTGACCGGCATCTCCCGGTTACAGGCTGAAGGAACAGACATATACCGCAGTTCTGTATCATACATCCATGTGCAAACCGGGCTTCCAATTGAGATGGTTCTTGGTTTGAGAGTAGATCTTCCTGATCCCTTTGTTCTTCTTCTTCAGACACCAGGGATGGTGATGAGTGAGATCAGTGTAGTGAATGAGGATCTCAATACTGCGGTCTACTGGGTAAAAACCACTTCACTCAGATCAGAATCCGGCTATCTTATTGGAGCGATTGAGACAATCCGCGATGTTACTTCTGAAAAGAAGACTGAACATGATCTCAGGGCAAAGAGCCAGTATCATCGAAGTCTTGTAGAAACTCATATTGATCCCCTGATAACACTGGATGAAGATCTGGTAATATCAGATCTCAATCTTGCTGCAGAAGAGGTCATTGGAGATTTGAGAGAAAATATTATGGGAACACCCTTTCCTTTTCTTTTCCAGGAGAGCAATTTTGTAGGGAAGGCCTGCACCAGAATTATGCATCAGTCTATGCAGATCCGGGATGTCTCTTTGGGCCTGATCACAAAAGAGGGCATAAAACAAGTCCTGCTCTTTGCAGTCCCCTGTACTGGAGATCTATTGCCGGGTGTAAGAATTTTTGTCGAACTTCATGAAAAACCCTTTTCAGGAACAGGGAGAGAGGACTCTGTTTCAGGGTCATGATGCTGATCTTCTTTTTCTGACTTTAATCCTACACAACCCATCCGGGTATTCCTGAACAATGGCGGAGGAACCCGGATACCGAACGATGCTCCTTCTCCGAACCTTCCTGATTCCTCAATTCGCATTCTGCACGATGAGAGTATCTGATCACTCAGATAAAGCCCTAAACCTGAGTTCGTGCCATGACCCGGTCTGAAGATGGCATGTTTTTCTTCATCTGGTATTCCTGTTCCATCATCTGAAATGTATATGACCAGATCAGAATTATCATGGAAACACCCGCATCTGATTGTGCTTACCGTTTTTCCATGTCGTGCGGCATTTTCAAGAAGATTAAAGATAACTTTGTTTATCAGCGGATCTCCATGCAGCTCAACTCCATGGAGGTTGTTTTCGATGGAGATCTTGGTAGTATCAAGGCCCTCGACAGCATTGTCAATAACTCTGCCGATGTCAAGCCATGTCCGTGTGGATGATCCAGGTATGAGAAGATCGCCTGTTCCTGATATCTGGCGATACATCGAGGTTGCAGTCTGCTCAATCCGGGAAACAATCTCTGCAGTTCCTGCCTCTGGTTTTTGTTCCTTGAGAAGATCAAGATACCCGTACAGTGCAGTAAGTGAGTTGAGAAGATCATGACGGGTCAGTGTAGAAAGCACCTTATACTGCTGACTGCTTCTCTGGATCGTCTCCTGAATCTCATCTGATGATACCTGCTCCTGTCTTATCTCCTTTTCTGCTAATGGGATGCCTGCATCCTGTAATCTGGTGAAGAGTTTCAGTGATGAACATGTCTTTTCTCCTGCTGGTGTTTGCAGGAACCGAACCAGATTTCCTATTGCTGCAGTAGTGACCGGTGTTAGTTCATGCTCAATAATGCATGCCTCGGCATTTGCGATATCGTTGGGAACCCCGATAAACTCAAAAAAGCGTCGCAGCATTTCATGGCGGATGTGAATTATTTCACCGTGAATACGACCTTCAGGTGTCAGGTATACACCTTCATACCGTTTCCAAACAACAAGATTCAGCGATGCAAGCCTTCCTACCGTCTCAACAGCAGAAGAAGGAGATATCTGAAGGTTTTTTGCGATCTCGCAGGTGCGTGCATACCCACGGTTCTGACTTACTACAAAGATTGTTTCAAGATAGTCTTCCATTGTCTGCGACAACTTCAGTTTTGCAGGTTTCATATGAATTCCTCCTGAACAGGTTCATTCCTCGTTCTGTAACCTCTATCCGTACCGGGGTGTTAGCCTGTACTGCTTTGCAAGAACAGGAGCAATGTACGCATCTGGTTCCGTTCTTTTCACAGGCACATGTTCCATGTTCCTGTTCGCATTTTTTCAGATAACCGGTGCTGCAAAGCAGGGATATCCATCCATGTACAGAACTGATGGGGAGATTCAGTTCTGAGCTGATATCAGTGAGCATACACCCTCCCCGGGAGTTGATGAATCCGAGAACTTCAAGACCTTCGCTCATCATAACTCACCTTCCTGTGAACATCCGAAGAGAAGATTCCTGATTCCCGGATAAGCGGGTATGGCAAGCAGAGCTGCCCAAATAAATCCTGAACTGATGAGAGCAACCGGTTCTGCTGCCTCTCCTTCAATCATGAGTGAGAGAAGATTTGCACCAGATATAATAACTGAGCAGACTCCGAATATCAGGATCAGAATAATCCCGGTGTATCCAAACTGGACCCATCGTGCATGATCGCGTGATCCTTCATACAGCCCAGTTGCCAGAAGGGCTCCGAGGAGGAGCAGGATGCATCCTCCCGGGATATCAGGAGTTACAGGAATCCCTTCTATCCCAATGCCTGAAATGATCGCAAGTATACCACCGAATACGGTTACGACTGTGAGAACCACAGTCCAGGCATACAGATTTTTATGTGGAATGCTGTTGATTGACATATTTATGCTCCAATGATGAGCGTTGCGACGATCCTGGTTACCCAGGCCAGGACAAATGCTACAAGAATACCCCAACCAAGAGCGATTCCTGTCCATTTCCAGGATCCCATCTCCTGCTTGATGACACCGAGTGTGGCAACACACGGGAGGTAGAGAAGGACAAAGACCATGTAGGCAAGAGCCGTTGCTGGTCCGAGTGCCGGATCACCTGCAAGGTCTGCCGCGAGTGAGTCTTCACCACCGTACAATGTTCCAAGTGATCCGACAACAACCTCTTTTGCGATGAATCCGAAGATGAGTCCGACAACGAGTTGCCAGGTAAATCCTAGCGGTGCGAAGATCGGTTCTGCCAGGTGACCGAGTGTGCCTGCAAGACTCTCTGCTGATCCATACTCAACACCGAATGGAAGGGTTGCAAGGATCCAGACAACGATGACACCGCCGAATATGACTATCCCTGCCCGCTGCAGGTACTCTTTTCCCCTGTGCCACATGTGTAAGGCTGCTGCATGTATTGTCGGGCTCCGGTATGGTGGAAGTTCCATGATGAACGGAGAAGGGTCATCGTGGAATACCATTCTTCTAAAGAGCAGTGCGGTTCCGATCGCTGTCAGGATGCCGAGTACATAGAGGAAGAAGATCACGGTGCCTGCCTGTGCCTCGAAGAAGATGCCTGCAAGGAGGACATATACCGGAAGGCGAGCAGCACATGACATGAACGGTATCGAGATGATGGTGATTATCCGATCAGCCCTGCTCTGGAGCGTTCGTGTTGCCATGATCGCCGGGACATTACATCCGAACCCGATGAGGAGCGGAATAAACGAACGGCCATGAAGTCCGATCGAATGCATCAGCCGGTCCATGACAAATGCTGCCCGTGCAAGGTACCCTGAATCTTCGAGCAGTGAGAGGAGCAGAAACAGAATGAAGATGCTCGGGACAAAACTGAACACTGTTCCGACTCCTCCGATAACTCCCTCAGAGAGGAATGAGGTCACAGTCGGATCAAGTCCGATCTCTCCAAGTGATTCTGTGATACCTCCGAACAGGATCTCAAGTCCCGATGCCACCGGTGCCGAGGCACTGAATGTCAGTTGAAACGCGAACCACATGAACGAGAGAAAGATCGGAATTCCGAACCACCGGTGTGTCAGGACCTGATCGAGCAGGTCAGTCGGCATCACCCTGGACATCGAGCAGCAGACTGCACAACTGGTCACCTTTTCAGCAGCCTTGTACCGGGCCAGCATAATCTCCTGAATATGTCCATCGACTTCTGCTGGATCGCAGGTGTCGATGACCGGAATTGTTACCCCTGCCTGATGGAGTCGATCTGATAGGGGCTGATCTCCTTCAAGGAGCCTGATTGATGCATATTCAGGGGTCAGGTTTGTCAGGTGCTCTCGATGATTCTGGATAACCCCGGTGATTACATCCAGATGGGCAGTTATCGACGCCGGATAGTGGACAAGTGGGGTTCTTTTTTCTCCTGCTTTCCCTGCTTCACTGACAATGGTCTGAACCAGATCATCTATACCGGTTCCCTTACTGGCCACGATCTTTACAACCGGAAGCCCGATGTTTTTTGACAGGCATGCTGCATCGATTGTGATACCTGACTCCTGTGCAAGGTCAACCATATTCAGGGCGATGACCATCGGCAGACCGATCTCTGTCAACTGAGTAGTCAGGAAGAGGTTCCGTTCTATGTTGGTTGCATCCACGATCTGGACAACAACGTCCGGATTAGAGGTCAGGAGGGCATCACGTGCAACCTGTTCATCAGGCGTGAATGCACTGAGGCTGTATGTTCCCGGTAGATCCGAAATTCTGAGAAGATTTAAGCCGCTCTTTCTGGTTCCTTCTTTGATGTCAACTGTGACTCCGGGGTAATTACCCGTGTGCTGGTATACCCCGCAGAGTGTGTTGAACAGGGTTGTTTTTCCAACGTTGGGATTTCCTGCAAGAAGGACTTTTATTTCCCTCATGCTGCACCTGGAACCGGTTTTACGAGTACCATGCTTGCAGCTCCTGTTCCAAGGGCATACCGGCTTCCACGAACCCTGACGATGACCGACTCATTTGCTTTCTGGATAATCATGAGTTCTTCTCCAACAGAGATACCTAATTGGCTCAGCGTACTGGCAAGGTACCCGGTTCCTGATATGTGTTCAACCCGTACGTGGTCTCCTTCTTTCATCAGGCTGAGCGGGACCATGTTACATCTCACCTTCTGGTGAAACGGTGATCATCGCGGCTTCGGATCTTCTGATCGAGAGTTTGTATCCCCTGATCTGGCATTCTGCTGGATCACCGAGCGGTGCCCAGCGAATCAGTTTGAGTGTTGAACCCGGAATTACACCCATCTCCATCAGTCTTCGTTTGATCATTGGATCCCCTGCGATTCCGGTGATAACAGCGGAAGTCCCGGGGGCTATATTTTCAACAGTTGTAGTTTTCATATTTGATCTTACAAGTTTTGACTAATCTAAATTTGCTTGTTCAATCATATAAATCTTAATGTGATTGATCTATTAAGGTACTAAAAAAGCACTGGATAAAGCTCTTTTACGATTTATCGCCGATCACGCGGAATGAGCAATCTCATAATGCTGTGCACAATCTGCTATAGTCAGGAAAAATGGACGGGGGTAGTTTCGGATCCCTCTTTCGATCCTTACATGATGAGGGCAGGTGTAATAGTCTTCGAAATGGCAATGAGAATATATACGTCCGTGATACCCGGACAAGGAGGCACAAAAAAAATGGACATCTAGTGGACAAGAGAATTCATGATGCAATACCAGCCTGATTGCAACTCATCAGCGATAATGTTCAGTACGATCGCTCCTCTCCAATTTCTCGGTTTTTATACATAGCAGTATCCCTTTTTCTCTCACTCGCATGATATGGTTCCATTCCATTGTGACTGTAGTATCAGGGCTGACGCATAATCAGCGTTGATCATTATCCCTTCAATTTGATCTCATATATTCCATGGGACTGGTTCCAGTGAGCAATGGGAAAATACCTGGCCTTCTAAATAGTTCGGGTATCCCCACAAAACCTTACGGTGTAAGGGTATCGGTAATTGTTCTCGAAATATGAATAATAGTATAGGCGACCGTGATACCCGGGCCCTGGAGGTGACACTGGAAACGAGAAATCAGACTAAAACATGAGGACTTCGAATACCAATATCATCCATATCGAAACCACAAGCGGGAAAATCCCGAATATTCTCGCCTTTATGAATGTTCAGAGAAAAATGAGATGAGTCTTTTTTGTTCGTTGATAGTGAGCTGAATCATCTTCTGACCAGTATTTGACAGAAGTATTACATATGTTCGTTCACAGGCCATTTCCCTTGGTCCCTTCGGGTACAGTTCGTTTTTCTGTTCGTATCTGGATCACTTCACAAAAAAGTGGTATTATCTGCGTAATCAGTAGTCTGGATCACTCTTCTTGTACCGTATGAAACATACGGAGTGCTGGCCAGATGAGTAAGACCGGGAGAGTTCCAACTCCGATGGCTATCCATTGAAACAGGGAAAGTGGCACAGTTCCGAACATTGATCCACCGAATTGTATGATGAGAATCTGAATACAGATGATCAATCCCATGATCCCGAAAAATACCGGGTTTCCTTTAAACAGAGGAGGCATCACCCCGTTAATTCCCCTGCAATTTATTCCGTTCCACACCTGTGCAATAACAAACCCTGCGAAGAAGGCAGACGCCTGTTCCTGCGGTGAATGCATAAAGGGGATTCCCAGCATAAGTGCCGCGATTCCGACGACGATATAAATTCCGGCAGTTACCAGGATTGCCCTGACCATATACGGTGTGATCACCGAAGCCGATCTTGGGATAGGGTTTCGTTCCATGAGTGCCGGGTGAGGTGCTTCAGAGCAGAGGGCGAGAGCTGCCAGAGAGTCCATCACGATATTGATCCAGAGTAACTGGATGATGGTAAATGGTGGGGCAAATCCGAGAAGTGGTGCTATGAAGGTCAGCAATGCTGCAGCAATATTGATTGTGAGCTGAAAGATCAAAAATCTCTGGATATTCTCATATAACGCTCTTCCCCACCAGATCGCCTGCTCAATCGTCGGGAAGGAGTCGTCCAGAAGAATGATGTCACTCGCTTCCCGTGCGACCTCTGTCCCGGCAATCCCCATGGCAAGACCTACATCTGCATTCTTCAGAGCAGGAGCATCATTTGTTCCGTCTCCGGTTACTGCAACCACCTCACCGTTTGCCTGAAGGGCCCGGACAAGCAGGAGTTTATCGTGAGGCTCTGACCTGGCGAGAACCTGAATATTGCCCGCAACTTCCTTTCGTCTTTCGTCTGACAACTCCCTGAACTCAGGACCGGTCATAACAATACCGGTTCCGAGAATGCCGGTCTCCCGTGCTATCGCAGATGCTGTCTCGGCACTGTCGCCGGTGACCATCTTTACCGTGATTCCTGCATCTTTGCAGGTCTGTACTGCATCCGGGACATCGGGGCGAACTTCATCACGAATTCCTACAAACCCGTCCCAGGTGAGAAGAACCTGATCCGGTTCTGATGAGTTGATCTCCCCATGAGCAAACGCCAGTGTCCGCATGGCCCTGCCTGCCAGATCGTGCAGATGGGTTAAATCAGGGACCGGATTACATTGTGCTCCGATAATCTCCGGTGCCCCTTTTACCAGAATAAACTGCCTTGTCCCGAGAGCGACAGTTGTTGACATCTGCTTCTTCTTTGAATTAAAAAAATTCTGGTGCAGGGGTGGCCAGGCATCTCTGATCTCCTGATACCCGATTCCGGCACGGTGAAGCCATCTGAGCAGGGCAGCCTCGGTAGAATTTCCAACCGTAATCAACTGCCCGTCTACATGATCCAACTCGGCAGTACTGTTCACTGCAGCATTCAGGGAGATCCAGCCTGCAGGATCAACAGGAAGACTCCGGACATCGACCGGAACTTCGATGGAAGAAGCAGCAACTTCCATCTGGTTCATGGTGAGGGTCCCGGTCTTGTCTGTACAGATAACCGTGACCGACCCGATGGTTTCACAGGCGATAAGCCGTCTGACCAGGCTCTTTGCCCGGGTCATCTTTCTCATCGTAAGAGCCAGGGATACTGTCACACTGACAGGAAGGCCCTCAGGAACAGAAACGACGATGATGACAACGGCAAACATGCAGGCATGCAGAAAGATCCTGAAGATATCAAAGGCTGATTCAGGTGGGGCTGCAAGAACCAGATCCTGAACCAGCACAAGAATAATGATCAGAGCTGCCATCACATATCCGAATCTGCTGATGAGGTGAGCAAGATCCTTTAATTTGACCTGAAGCGGAGTATCCGGCCGTGTCCCTTCGGTAAGCGATGCAGCGATCAGGCCCATCTTTGTATCATCCCCGACTGCAGATGCGATCAGGATTCCACGTCCAGACGTGATATATGAACTTTTCAGGGCTGTATCATTCTCTTTTTTCCCGACCGGCTCACTCTCGCCGGTGAATGCAGACTCGTCCGCTTCGATATCTGATGCCTGGAGAAGGAATCCGTCAGCAGGGACCATATCCCCGGCTTCGAGCAGGATCGTGTCTCCAACCACAATATCCCTCATCGGAACTGTTGTCGGGCTTTTGTTTCGTATTACCTTGACAGCGGTGTCCTCACGCATCGCGTTCAATGCATCAAATTCCCGGTTACTTCTGAATTCAGTAATAAATGCAATACTGGTTGAGAGAATTACTGCAAGTGCAATGCCAATAGTATCAATAAGACTATTGCCTTCGATAATGGCAACGATGGCTGAGAGTGTTACCGCGATGAGCAGGATCCTGATGATGGGATCCTGGTATTTATCCAGGTATTGTTTCCATACAGGGATCCGTTTGGGTGGAGCCAGCTCATTCTTTCCGTATTTGTTCCGGGAATCAAGAACTTCCTCGGTGGAAAGACCATCTCTGCTAAACGTGCCCTGGTCCGGTGAGGGGATCATGGTGATCCATGATCATGTTGTATAGAGACATCAGAATACCGGTATACCTCATACGATGAGCTATAGGTTATGCCCCTTCTGGAATGATCTACCGGTGAGTGGTCTCATTGGTAGCTTATTGAATCATGGATCCTTTTTAGGTGAGAATACAAATAAAATCGTGATTATTCATGAAATGGCAACGTGATTCCGGACTTTCCGGAAGAATATTTCTCACATGGGTCCTGCTGTTACTTGTTTATCTGATCTTTATGGGAGTCCTCATGGCTCTGGGCCTTCCATCCATGTTCATCATCCTCATTGCTGTGGGGATGGGTCTTGTTCAGTACTTCTTCTCTGAAAAACTTGTGATGATGACTACCGGTGCACGGGTTATTGAAGAGGATGAATACCCTGATCTGCACCGGATGATCGAGAAGTTATGTACAGAAGCAGATCTGCCAAAGCCTAAAATTGCAATTATGCAGTCGCCAATGCCGAACGCATTTGCGACCGGCCGTAGTCCTCATCATGCCCTTGTTGCGGTAACCGACTCTATTATGGTAACCTTGAACAAGGCAGAACTGGAGGCTGTTCTTGCACATGAACTCTCCCATATCAAGAACCGTGACATTCTGACGATGACAGTTGCAGGTTTTGTGGCAATGATCGCTTCCATGATCATGAACAACTTCCTGTTTGCTTCACTCTTCAACCGTGAGCAGGGAGGAGCGTGGATTATTGCAGGAATTGTAGCAGCAGTAGTGTGGGTTTTTTCAACCATACTTATGATGGCGTTGTCACGATATCGTGAGTTTGCTGCAGATCGGGGGGCTGCCTTTATCACTGAAGATCCGGATGCACTTATTTCTGCACTCAAAAAGATCAGTGGAAGAATGGAACGGGTTCCTGTAGAGACCCGGGCAGCAGCTGAAGGTGCAAATGCCTTCTACATTATTCCAGCAATTTCCGGCCAGTCATTTGCTGCTCTTTTCTCAACTCACCCGGCATTAGAAAAACGGATTGAGAATCTTGAGAACGTTCGTAAAGAAATTCGTGGATATTAATCCTTTGAACTCTTTTTTTCGGTAAATTTTCCAGGCTTTCCTGATAGAACTATTTTCACTGGCAAAAACCAGAGAGTATTTCCTTTCTGCGATTCAATGAGATATCACGTATGCAATATACCAACCTGGGTTTTGCATTTGGTTTTTTTCTCATCTCATTGAGTTTTCCCCTTGATTGTCCTATTCATGAGTCCAGGATCTCCCTTCCTGATGTATCAGGCAGGGAAGAGAATGAGACCGGGAATTCTCTTCCTCGCCCGAGGGATAAGGCCGGAATGGATTACCATTCGGTGTGGTCTACTCTGTTTGCTGATATTGATCAGGCATATCGGACCCTTCTGAGACAACTCAGAGGATACAGGAGGATAACAACCCATAATGTTCTGGAACATGAGACCCGGAGAAAGGTATACGGCCTCATCTGCCTGAACCCGGGAATTGATCTGGCCAGGCTTGCCCTGCTCTGTGAATGTAATGAGAGAACACTGCGGTACCATATTAATCAGATCGCAGAAAAGGACTACATTACTGTCTATAACCAGGGAAAATCATTTCATTTCTTTGAGAATCATAATGCATTCTCGTTAAAAGAACAGAAGTTTTTGTCATATTATTCGTCAGGCCAGACCGGAAAAATACTTTCATTGATTCATCAAAAGCCGGGAGTTACCCGCCGTGAACTCGCTGATCATCTTGGTGTATCCAGTCCCACCGCTACCCGCATGGTTCAGATCCTGGTACATGAAGAGTGTGTGCACCTCGTAAAAGAAGGAAAGTACACAAGACACTTTCTGACCGGCGACTCTTGTTCCATCATTCAGAGAATAATTCCCGCGTGAATAACCTCTGTTCAGCAACAGATTCTGCGATTTTTTTCATACGCAGGTATTTTTTCTCTCCCTCTAAATCTATAATATGGCTGCTCTTCGTGATTTTCCACAGATTGATCGGTTTCTTTTTCTCGGAGCGTGCTGTTTTATTATTCTGACCGGGCTGAAGATGGCAGGCGGTTTTATCGGTCCACTTCTGATTTCAATATTTGCTGCAATCATATTCTCCTTCGTCTCCTTATGGTTTCAGAAGAAAGGATTCTCCATCCGTACATCCGGATATATTGCTTTTACTATCTTTGTCGCCTGTCTTGTCATGGTAGGTGCAATCATAGTGCTCTCGATCTCTCCTCTCATCAGTCATCTACCAAAAATATCAGAGGGGATCAATTCAAATATTCATATTCTTCAGGGATCCCTCTCTCAATTCGGGATAGATCTTGGGACAATACTTCCTGTAACCCAGATGACCGGCTCACTTTCATCTTTCTCTCCTGACGCTGTTTATTCTGTCATCGGTCAGTTTTCAACGCTATTTATCGTCCTTTTTACAACACTCTTCCTTCTTCTGGAAGCAACATCATTCTCCCGAAAAATCAATTCAATTCTTGGATCCCAAAAGCAGGAACTCGCTGACCAGATCAATGAATTCGGATCTATCGTATTAGATTATGTTATCATCAGGACAAAAGTGAATTTAGTTACCGGAGCAGGGTTTGGCATTGCCCTTGTTTTACTGGGAGTCCAGGATCCCCTGTTATGGGGGGTTATGATGTTTGTACTGAACTTCGTTCCCTACATCGGGTTTCTCATCGCAGTTATTCCCCCTGCAGTTCTTGCCCTTATAGATATCAGTCCCCTCACGGCAGGACTGGTGGTAATCATTGCATCCCTTGTGAACTTATTCTCGGAAAATATCCTTTTCCCTGAGCTGGCCGGCCGGGGAATGGACCTTTCACCGGCAGTGGTTTTTATCTCCATGATCTTCTGGGGATATTTCCTTGGAGGATCCGGTGTAATTGTTGCCATACCCCTCACCGTTCTCCTGAAGATGGTCCTGGATAGTTTCCCTGAAACGCAGTGGGCCGCTCAGTTCATAGGTCCCGGACCCTCTGAAGAAACGCAATAGAGTCGATCTTCCCGGGTATCAATCCAGTTCAATCCCCTTTTTTAAGAACCCGATTTTGTAACATCACAGGATGAATTTATCAACCTGATGTGACACTGATCGAACCGGGGCAATGAAAGGTCAGAGCCTGTTCAGTGGCAGATGTACCTGTGTACTGCAATGTCGGGTGATACCGGCGATATGAAACCTATACCGAATTGTGTCGTAAAAAAGAAAAATTAGGGTTTAACCCTTAGTTCCGGCGCAGTGCAAGGAATGCAACTGCTCCGAGGCCTGCGAGTGCTGCCATTGCGCCAAATCCTGGGGACTTCTTAGTCGGCTCAGGGGTTGGAACGGTGGTTGCCTTCTCGGTTGGCTTGCTGGTTGGAGCTGCAGTGGTTGCTACTGCGGTCGGCTTCTCGGTTGGAGTTGCGTTCTTCTCAGTAACATTTGCTGCTGGAGTTGCATTGGTCTTCTCTGCTACTGGTGCTGCTGGGGTGACTTTTGCTGCCGGGGTAGCTGCTGCTGCCGGAGCTCCGCCTGCCTCAACAACGTTGAACAGTGAAGTCTCAACTACATCACAGGTAACACCGGAAACACGGACGATGTACTCGTCTGGCTTGAAGGTGGATGCGTCAACGCTGAAGCTCCACTTGTTCAGACCGTCAGTGCCCTGCTGGACCTTGACAGTTCCGGTTGCGCCGCTGAACTCACCGCTCTGTGACTTGTCGGTCGGCTTGAATGAGGATGAAGTAACCTCAACGAGCAGATCGTTGTCGTCGTATGCCAGGTTGGTGGTACCGGCGATCTCGAACTTGGAACCTACCTTCTGCTCACCGATCGGGTTGATGGTGACTTTTGGCTCCTCTACGAGGAACTGCAGTTTGGTGTAGGTGTCGTCTACCATGGCGTTGTTGATTGCCTGGATGAGTGCCTCTGCTGCGTCAGTGCCCTGAAGTGCACCCTGACCGCCGATCTTGAAGAGCTGTGATCCACGGGTTGGGTATGAACCAAGGACATTCTGTGGGCTTAATGGGTTGTCTGGGTAGACATCGAACTCGTTGTTGTACATTGGGTGCTGAACAACGACGAAGTACTGACCTGCGTAGAGGCTCTTGGTGGTTTCCTTAGTGAGTTCGTATTCGAATGACATGTCGTCATTTACGGACTCTGTTGCGTAGAGAACCTTGTTCTTTCCAAGGATCCACAGTGCAACACCCAGTGATGGGTCGCCTTCTGCGGTACCTCTGACGTAGAGCTTGTCACCCTTTGCAACGACTGAGCCGGATGCAGTTGCCTGGATGTACGGCTTCTTGATCACGAGTGAGACAGTGTCATACTGTGCATCATTCAGGTGATCCTTGTCGTTTGGTGCACTTACTGCGTAGATAGTGTAGGTTCCTGCATCCATCTCGAGGTTTGCAGTCTGCCACTTGTACTCGTAAGTGTCATCGTCCTGAACATCAGCTACATCGAATGACTGTGGCTGGTTGTTGTTGACTTCCTTCTTTGGAGACTTGAGCATTGCTCCATTTGTTGGAAGGTTTGGACCAGTGATGAAGAGATAAGTAGTGTCAGTCTCGGAGTTTGTTCCGGAGAGTTTGACTTCCTCACCAAGGTAGTAGCTCTGATCGCCTGCAGCGACGATGGTGACATCGCCCTTCTCTACCTTGATATCGACCTCATCGGACTTGTACTGGTTGCCGGACTTGCGCTCGACACGTACGGTGTACTTCTTGTCCTTGGTGTCCTTGGTTGTCTTGAACTCAACGGTTCTGGTACCACTGGAGTTAAGTTTTACCTGTGCGTAGCACTTGGTTCCGTGGTAGTCTGGATCGTCGGGGACATCTTGCTTAACGCTCTTTCCTGCGCCACCCTCATACTGGTATTTACCAATCTCGTATGGGCCTGCCGGGTCGTCCTGCTTAACGTTGTCCTGAGCTGTCAGGATCATCGGTGGCTGGTCGCCGGTTGCGCCGGTCATGGAGCTGGTGCCCTTAACCCAGAGAACATACTGGGCGTTTGGAACACCAGTGATGGTGACGGAGAACGGATTGCCACGGACTACGGTGTCCTTGTTGGCTTCGATCTTAACCTGATCGGTGGCAATCTGGACGCTCTTAACTGCGGAAACGG
Organism: uncultured Methanospirillum sp.; assembly: GCF_963668475.1. GTDB lineage: Archaea > Halobacteriota > Methanomicrobia > Methanomicrobiales > Methanospirillaceae > Methanospirillum. The sequence goes on along the minus strand of NZ_OY764544.1, from coordinate 929,716 downwards.
TCTTTCCGGTGTAGTCAGAGCCGTCAGGAGCCTTGTACATGTCCTTCATTGCGTTGGCATTGCACTCTGCCCAGACAGTGTACACACCGGCCTTGTACAGGCGGTTGTTGTTCTGGTCTTCGGCTGCTGTGTTCCACCCGTCGTTCTTTGCGTACTTGGTGTGGTCACTGCCTTCTCCGACCCAGTACCAAAGCTGCTGGTTGACGGTCAGAGCATTGAGTGGCCATTCCTTGCCGTTGTTTCCAACGAGCTGCTGGTAGACACCACCGTCTGAGGTCTTGACCTTCAGCTTGAATGGGCCATCAGCTGCCTGGTACCCTGGACGAGTTGCAAGGCTCTGCATGTTGGTTTCAACTGCAAAGTTGGCATAGTTACCGACTGGAATTGCCTTACCGGTGATATCCTCACCTGCAGTTGCGTCCCAGACTTTCAGACTGAGAGATGGCTCCTTCACATTGAAGGCTGGAGCTCCCTTTGCAGTCTGGTTTCCGGTTGCCTGTCCATTCCATGCGTACCAGATACCCGTCTTACCGACGAAGATGTCTGGTGAAACATAGAAGGCCTTAGCATCAGAGACGGTCTGAATGTCAGCAGGCTGCTCAGTGTCTGAGTTGCTGCCTGGCTGCCACCATGCAATCTGCTTGGCGCTACCGGTTGCTGCGGTCACATCAAGGTTCTTTTCTCCAAGGAAGATGTCTCCTCCCTGGCTGACCTTGTTGAGTGCTGCAGATGCCGGAAGTGCAATAAATGCACATGCGACAAGCACCATCATTACTACTACGATTCGTGCGTTCATTACATGTCCTCGAACAGTCCGAGTATACTTACACGCCCACTATTATTTAGACAACAATGTAGGCACTATACATTTATTTTCAATAAATATAGTGGTTGTCTATCGGTGTCGTATCCGATACATAACCGGACAATCCTTAATTATGTCCTGTAAAAGTAGGATTCGGGTTTTTTCATGAAAACTGTGTAGACTTTTTTGATCAGTATTGCATGAATATGCACAGCCTTCGAGATGGATCGATCTCCCATGTATCTGATCCCGCCGATGCTCTCCGCTGCCTTATAATACTTATGGGATCCCGCTCTATGATCTGCAACCTCTCAGATGATTATTGGTCTGGGGCTCCAGGCAGCATCCGGTTACTGATATCAACTTCTCTCTTGGCAGGAGGAGATCTCCCCGGCGGACAAGTTTTCCTCCTTCCATGTGTTCGGTAATGCTCCCGTCCAGGATATAAGTTCCGCAGATAAGAGAATTTTCTGCAGGCGTGACCCCATTCCCATCCGGTTTTGAAGTGGGTATGATCAGGGGGATATCACGTTCTTCATCAGCAGTGATGGTCGGGAGCTGTGCCATCCCACTCAGGTATGTGGTGATTCCTGTCGGACTTACGAGCCTGATGGTGATATATCCGTCTTCGAGTGCCCGAAAGCCACTGTTTCTGACCCTCAACATGGCGTACACCGGATCTCCTCCGTGGATCTCACCGCTGAGAAGTCTGAATACAACCTGTTCGATGACCGGCACTGTCTCAGTCTCGTTTTCTCCACCGGTAAGAGTGGAGGGATCGATGACTCCCGGGGTAAGGGTGATTACACCTTCCATCTCTGGCGGTACTGTCGCGGTTGGCTGGGCTGTAAATGAGGTATTTTCCATGGTTTCTATACTCAAATCCTGGCAGGATGAGGGCTCATATACAATGGTTGCAATTCCCCTGTTGTCTGATACATCATTTTGAGCCCAGGTCTGGGGATTTGTATCACTCACCAGGTATGTTCCGGCTTTTATAACCTCACCAGGGTTATACGACCAGTACACGTTCTCTTCTCCGTCGGTTCCATTTTTGCCAAACGCTCTCCATGGACCGTACACGGTTCCGTCGGTATGGACCAGTGAGATCTTTCCCGGTGTATCCCCTTTCCCAAAGTTCCAGTGGTTTGTGGTGATCGAGAGGATCTTCATACAGGTTGTGAATGTGACCGGGGTTGGTTTATCAGGGCCACTATAGGGGGTATCATTATTTGCGTTGGTCCAGGTCTGCTGATCTCCGATTACGGGTGTTGCCGAACTTGTAAGCAACGTTATCACGAGGAAAAACAGAATAAACCTGTTAACTACATCCATAGTCTCACTGAGATCTCAAAGTATTTAGCAGATCAATATCCTGCAGCTATCCAATGTTGAGCAACACTTTTCTCCTGCACCGGGAAACTACTATGTAGATCTGCGATTAATGGCAGCCTTGCCTGATCACGATCGATCGTCAGGAGATACACCCGAAAACCAGTACTGGTCTGAAATCACTCCCTGGACAAGAGAATCGTATCAGATACATATATGGATCTGTTTCTCCCGGCTATTTTTTGATAATTATCAGAGGTTTCTGATGATATTTGCCTGTTTCTGAAAAAAGTAGAGAACTCCTGCGGTTCGCAGGTTCAGGGTTTTTACCGGTTATGTCCTGGTTTTATCGCCGGACTTGCGAACCAGCCAGGTAGTACCGATGACAACAATGAGTGTCAAAAATATTCCTGTCAAAATGGCGATGATATTACCTGACGGTCCCATGGCTTCCCCGAGCGAATAATCTGGCATCGGTGCGGAGTATGAGAATGTACCAGTTCCGACTGCTTCCGGATCACCGTCTTCTGGTGCTTCTCCGGTCAGATCTTTCTGTCCTGATATCATGAGTGCTGTACTTTCAAGGCCATCCGGATCTCCTGATGCGAAGAAGACTGCGAGTACGCCAATGACCAGTGCAATGATAATTCCTGCAATCAGGAATGTCTTGTTATCCATCATACGGCTGCCGCTCCTATGGTCGAACTCACGAGGTCAGGTCTGGCTTTTGAGAGGAGGTAAATGATACCGGCGGTGACAACACCTTCGATAAGACCGATGGCTGCATGGTAAATTCCCATGGCCATGAGTCCGGGGATCAGTGGGAACGTACCGGCAAAGAACATCTCAAGTGCACAGGCAAGTGATGGGATCAGGCAGGCAAGCCAGGCCGCAAATCCTGCGGAGATGAACGGATTTTTAATGACTGTGTTTACACCCCGGTATGTATAGTACCCGACAAATCCTCCGATAACTCCCATATTGATGATATTTGCCCCCATCGTGGTGATTCCTCCATCACCGAAGATGACTCCCTGGATGATGAGGACAAGTGTAAGGATGAATATTGCCGCAAACGGAGATCCGAGAACGATAGCAGCAAGTGCTCCGCCGACCAGATGGCCGCTGGTTCCCATGCTCACCGGGAGGTTGAACCCCTGCAAGGCGAAGATGCCTGCTGCAAGTACTGCCACAAGAGGAATCTTGTCCTCATTCATCTCGTTCTTTGCCCATCTGATTGCAAGTGCCAGGAATATGAGGGCAATAACCCAGTAGATGGCAGCCTGCGGGATTGGAATAAAGGCATCTGGAATGTGCATATGGGTGCAACTCTCTGTTGGTATTCAGTATGTTAGTACTAATTTCTATTTACGTGTGATCATTTCGTCTTCTGGTGATATCACATTGTAACTGATGAACGTACCACCAGATCTATATTCGTTGGTTATGATCTGATCAGTTCTATCTGGAAAATGCTCTTGAATTTACTGAGATTACGAGAAAAATTGTTATATTCTTATTCAGTCTTGTTTTTGTCAGATTGGGGGTTCCATTTTTTGAGATCAGATTGATCGATTCTTGTATGAATGCGGCGATATTGTAATCATTATTTCATACATTCAATGAATTGTTCACACCAACTATGTTGTAGGAATCAGGTATGCTGCCGTATATGCTGGGAGAAGGATGTAAGGGAAGATGAATGATCAGGTTTTGTGAGTACTGACAGAATGCAGGTCCCATCTTGATCTACCATCACTTCTGGCCAACCAGAAAAGCCATAGCATCAGAGTAGTGAATACAGTACTAATTTAATCGTCAGGTGTAGAGAGTTCCTCAAAGGTTTTGAAACTTAAACCCTATTGGCTTCAACCCTCTCTACCTCGGAGTCATCATGATCACGAAACGACTCTGCTGCCATAATCTTTACTGCAGCCTGATCCACAGATATCTGAATTGGTGTTCTGGCAACCTTCTCTCCTCCCAGAATTACATACTTACGTGGGACTGTCTCGATATACGCAGACTCAACCTGAAAGAGGCGTGATTCAGGAAACATAAGGTGTCGTCCCAGTAAGAATCCTATCCAGAACTTCAATCCCTGCCATCTGCTCATTGAGTCCATTGCAAAGATCAGAAGAGAGTTATTATCAATATGAGCTTCAGGCGATATCTTACGGGTTCCATAAAAACTGCCGTTCGCAATAATCAGTTGCCTCGTTTTGATCTGCTCTATTTTCTCACCGATAGTTATTGTACATTCAAAAATCTGCTGCGATAAGAGATATTTGGTCTCGTACATGAGATATGAACAGACACCAAGATATTTTTTGAAGACCCTCGGTGTTGCCGAGATAACGTCGCGGGAAAAACCAACCGTGGCAATATTGATGAAGTATTGGTCATTTACAACACCCAGGTCGATATCTACAACTTTCCCACGTGCGATTATATCAACAGCCCTTTCAAGGGTCATTGGTATTCCCATTGATCTGGCAAAATTGTTGGCAGTTCCCAGAGGAAGAATACCAAGAACAACATCCCGGTGAACGAAAGACTCCATCACCGAATTCATTGTCCCATCCCCTCCACCGATGATGATTAGACTATGGCCTTCATCGATGACATCCTGAACAATCTGCTTTATTCGCTCAGGTTTTCGAACAGGATATGATTCTATAACATCAATACCCCTCTCATTCAGGAGGTCCATGGCCTTGAAAAAGAGTCTTTCACCTTTACGTGAATGGGTATTTACTATGAGAACAGCTTTCTTTTCGCTGTGGATTATCTGTTCCAGTTTTCGTTTGGACTTCATATTGCCCGAATTGTTTGGATAATGATTGTGGGAAAAAAAAGAATTTTATTCCTTACCAGATAGCGCTGATGTCGCTACTGAATGGATTATATCTGATAGATAATCACTGGCCAGGTTCGACACTACCGACTCGTTGATCTCAGAGAGGTTTTGTACCTTACTTACAATTGCCTCCTGCTTCTTCATTGCAGTAACTGCTTTGTCACGAATCGGAACCACCTTATCTGATACCTGCATCGAGTTCAGATGATCAATCTCAGTTTTTATTACTCCCTGATATCCGGTCAACTCACTTTTAACCGAATTCCAGTCTTTTATCTTTACATCCTCGTTAATATGGCCGATTCTGGTTACAGACTCATTCTGAAACTCCTGCAACGAGCTTACGAATACCAGGTCTTGTGAGTTTACCACGGAAGAACACCCTGATACTGCGATTGATCCGATTATCAGTACTCCAAGCAGAAAAAAGCTATAAATTTCTTTCATACTGCACCTCTGTTATGAATGAGAAACCATATCTCCCATCATGTAAATGATATTACGATCGTGAATATGAAGTGTCCGGTTTGTAATGTTGATCTCCTGATGGGTGAAAGATTGTCCATTTCTATCGATTATTGCCCGCAGTGTAGAGGTATCTGGCTTGAAAAAGGGAAGTTGGATCTTTTATTGAATAGCGGGATGCAGGGATCCCATAAGAATACAGGATATTCTGAACGAGGATACAATTCGTACTAAGGGAAGCACTCATACCATGACCATAGCCATGATCACTCATATGAAGGCCATCACTCTGACAAGAGTCATAAAAAGAAGTCATTCTTTGATGATATCTTCGGATAACTTCTATTTTGGGAGATTCTCGCACAGTGATGGTTTTAGTGCATTCTCTCCGGTATTTGGCTCTACATGGATCGTGATATAGGCCCGGGGGAATTCGAGTTTCAGATCGTCCTCAAGGTGATCGGTTAGATCGTGTGATTGTTCCACCGACACGAATTTATCTACGACGAGGTGGAATTCGACAAATATTTCAGGTCCTGCTCTTCTAGTCCGAAGCCCATGATAACTGACGTAATCTGAATTGTGCTCGCAGATGATTTTTGTAATCCTTTGGACTTCATCATCCGTGAGGCTGCAATCAATGAGATCTTTATAGGATTTTTGTGTAAGATCATATGCCGCCTTTATGATAACCAGAGCGACACAAATGGCCACAATTGAATCCAGGATAGTAATGCCGGTCAGCCTGATCAAGATCAGACCTATGAGGACTCCAACTGATGTATAGACGTCTGTCCGCAGATGCCAGGCATCACTTTCAAGTGCAATAGACTCGGCCTTCTTTGCTATCTTCATGAGGCGCGATGATACATAGGCATTTGCAAGTGCTGATATTCCCATAACAGCCATTCCGGCGAGCATGAGTGTCGGATCAAGGGGTTCAGATGATGGTTCAAAAATTTTTCTGACCGCCTCATAGATGATCAAAGCTGCAGCAACGAAGATGAGAATGGCCTCAAATAACCCTGAAAATGATTCATATTTGCCATGACCAAAGGAATGATCATCATCTGGAGCCTGTGCAGACTTTTTTACTGAAAAATAGGCTACAACTGATGCGAGAAGGTCCATTCCTGAGTGGATTGCTTCGGATATGATACTGACTGATCCGAGGGCTAATCCAACGATCAGTTTCAGGATGACGAGGAATGTATTGGAGACTACAGAAAGAAGAGCTGTCTTTTCTTTTTCCTGATGAATTGATTGAGTATTATCTGCCATGATTTATCGAGAGACTTAATCCATGGGGATTCGGAGACGATAAGGTTATGTAAAATTGCATAACTCTAGGATATTTAAGTCTAATTTAAAAGTTTAATGATGGGGAGATTATTCCTATTCCTGATAGAGTTTAGGATAGTCAAAAAGTCAGGAGATAATAACGAATAGGTTTATGCTCCGAAGGATTTGAAAAACCTCCCACAAATATGAAACTTCAATCTGCCCATCTTTGATACGCTTTGAAAACCTCCTCTTTTGAAGAGAAGAAACTCGATACCCCAACCCGTTCTTCAAATTTATCCTTGATACGTTCATCCCTAACGTGGTCTTTCATATCATGGAAGAATTCGCATCCGTTTCATCACGTCATTTCAGTACTGATGGTGCATAGGGTATCAACCGGACACTCTGGTTGTACATCATCACCGGTGAGGTTCGATCAGATTCACCGTTCATCGAATAATTGCAAGATACAAAAAATACAATCCGATAAGGATGATTCCACCACCAATAATCCGATCCATGGTATCACCACTCATCCGGGAATAATCCTTGATCTTCTTTCCTACTGCACCACCAAGGGAACTGATGACGATGAGTGGGATTGACAGACCGATTGCATAGATAAGAATCGTAAAAAAACCCTGCAGTGCGGTCTGATTAAGAGCGATGTATGTCAGAACAATAAGAAGCATGGGAGCACCTCTTCCTATTGTGATTGCCCCGAATGAAAGCCCTAAAAAGAAATGATCCCGTCATGGTGTATGAGATCGGTGCCCTCAAAAAGTTGAAGATACTCCGGATCGGCGGTTTATAGACATGAAGAAGCTGCAATCCCATGAGAATGAGAATAATCCCACCAATTGACCAGGCAACTGTCTCGCTTAAGAAGAGCAGGTAATGCCCGATGTATCCGGCAATCAATCCAAGTGGGAGAAGCACAAGAATGGTTCCGATGCAGAAGGATATCGTGAGTTTGAGAATATTAGATAGAGACAATGATGTATTCCCGCTGGTGAGATACCCAATAAGTCCAAGACAGAGAACACTATTACACGGACATATCCCTGCTATCAACCCAAAAATGAATATTCCCAGAACTGATGGATCAAGTGTTGCCATCTCTACCTCCAGACGTTAACCAAAAATTGAAAGACCCAGGCATATGATCCTAAATCTTCGCGAGTTCTTACATTAATTTCTGAAGTGAAGATTCATCGGAGCGGTGAATATCAAAGAGAACATGCCCGGGCAGTACTCCTGAAATGGGTTAAGACCCGTTCACCCCATGATAATGCCTGTGAATCAGAACTTGTAAAATGCGAAGAAGCATCAAAAGTCGTCATATCCTGTTTATATAGTCCTAGGATGAACTGGGTATCTGTAACCATGAGTCCGAACTTCAATGGGTTGTCTGAAATGTATTGGATGTAGTTCGAACAGGTCTTCATCTGTGACACTTGTGAAGCATACGGTTCGGCACGGAGTTGCCTATCTACCTCTGCTGTGATGATCATCTCTACAGGAACTCCATCCATCACCCGTGTTATGATATAGTGGAGATGGCCCGGGCTGATCATCGAAGATACCCAGTGAATCCGTCTCGCATTTTCAATTACGGCCTGATAATGTGCATATACCTGAAAAATCTCAACCGAGGTATCAGCAACAATCTGTGAGTTGCAGAGATCACTCATCTCATTGATGAACTGCTCCGGGATTCCGTCAAGATAATGCTCATGCCAGAACGTATCGTGATGAGTCAGAAGAGAAAAGAGTCTTGTAATTTCATTAATTTTCGTCTCAAATATCCTTCCGAGCGGAGTCAGGCAGTACTGGTACCTCTGGTTTGATATGAATGAGCGTTTTTCGAGTGCCCGGATTCTCGGAATAATTGCCTGGGATGAGGATCCGGTTATCGTACGCAGATCAGAAAGGGTCTTGCATCCTTCACCCAGGGAAAGAAGAATCTGCATCTGCAGTCGTGACCTGAAGATAGACTCGAGTCCAAGCCGGATATCGTTATAGGCGAAGAGGGGGGAGGTCATATTCCACGTGAGTGTATAGATCAGCCTTACCTATAAGAGTCACGATCTGATAACTGCTGGAAAAAAAGATCAGGATTCGAAAAGCCGCGAAAAGAACATCACAATAATTTTGTCTCTTCTTTTGGTTTTGGCACCTTCACAACGAGAACCCTGAAGACCGAACTGCTCTCGTTCAGCCATCGGTGAGGAATCTTTGCCGGACTCTCGATAAGCATATCCTTTGTGCAGGTCGCCTTCTCATCACCGATCTCGACGATACCGGTTCCTTCAAGCACGTAGAAGAAGACATCAACCGGCGTGATGTGTTTTTTCAGTGACTCCCCAGGCTGCAGGGTGATAACGACAGCCATGGCATTATCTGTATCATACACTTTCCGGGCATCCACATGATGCGGATTTGGTCCGGATACAATATTTGCGACATCTGTAATCTTCATAATGCTCACACGTTATCAAGGGGAATGTAGGGAATCAGGGAGAGCAGTTCTTTCTTCAATGCATTAATACCTTTTCGCTCCATGAACCTCGCTGTACGCTCCTTCCGGTTTGCCTGGTCCCGGTAATATTCGAGCAGATGAATGGTGCAGTCAACCACTTCATCTGACGAGAGACCCCAGGCGATAAGGTCACCAATCCGGGGTTTTGTCCCTCCGTTACCGCCAAAAAAGATCATCCATCCCCGGGTAGTTCCTACGATCCCAACATCCCTGATCTGGCTTTCACTGCAACATCGCTGGCATCCGGATACACCGATCTTCACCTTTGCAGGAAATTCCTGGATCTGTAGACGCTTTTCGATCTGTTCTGCAAGAGCGATAGACTTCTGGGAGCCATACTGGCACATCTCGGTTCCAAGACATGCCTGGACAAATTTAACTCCTGGCCGTATCTCCGGCTTTGCAAGCGGTCCGAGATCCTCAAACACCTTTGGAACATCTTCTGCAGAGATCCCGGCAAGGATGATCCGCTGTCCGGAGGTGATTTTTATGACCGGGACATGATACTTCTTCCCGATGGCGGCGATACGTTCAAGATCTTCAGGAGTTGTCATCCCTGCTGGAATATGGGTCATGATCGCGTACCCTTTCCCGTCACGCTGAAGGAGCGCTCCGGTGGTTCCGGATGTCATCGGGATGTATTCTGCTCCTTCTTCTGAAAATACGTATTGTACATCTCTTCTCCGACACACTCTTTCGCATATTTACACCACTGAATACAGGAGAGGGTGTCATTATAGATGACAAAACCACAGTTGCTACAGGTGACCTGGGTATCATTAGAGAATATCTCAACCTCTTCTCCGCATTGCGGGCATTTTTTGATTGTAAGGGTCGGAGTCTTCAGATTTTTCGTACCAGGACAATGATCCAGAATCATATCATCACTTACTTTTCATTCATCTTATACAGATTATACAGACATCCCTGCACATGGATTACAGGATACAGGATTTACAGTCCTGTTCACCACAGGGGATATTATCGATCTTCCATCTGAGCGCCCACTGTTTAATATCGCGAATAATATTCACGAGATCTACTCCGCTTTCGGTCAGGGTGTACTCACACTTGACAGGAAAGGATGTTGCATCTACCTTCTTGGTGATAATACCCTCTTCTTCAAGTTCCTTGAGTCGCTCAGAGAGGATCTTCGGGGTGATATCAGAGATGGCATCTTTGAGCTCTGAAAACCGGCGGGTATACTCATCTCCCTTGTATAACTCAAGGATTACAAGAAGTGTCCATTTTTTTGTCAGATATTTCACCGTCATGTTGACGGTACAGATCTCTTGCACAGTATACTTTTTGAAACTTGTCACTATTAATTACTTGATATGTAATTGATATCATGTAGCATTTCGATGCAGGAGATCGATACCCATGTTTTGTTATCAGTGTGAAGAGACAGCCCGGGGAACCGGATGCACCATAAAGGGAGTATGTGGAAAGGAAGATCATACCGCGGGAGTTCAGGATGTTCTGATCTATCTCTGCAAGGGAATCTCTCTCCGCAATATGGCAGCAATTGCAAAAGGAGCTGGGAACAAAGACGCAGGGGCGTTTATTACAGAAGCCCTCTTTGCCACCCTGACCAATACGAACTTTGATGATGAGAGGCTCAAAGCCCTTATCCATCAGGCTGTCTCGATCAGGGATGGATTACCAAAATCCGGTGACAGCGAACCTGAAGCCTGCACATGGACACCAAAGAACGATGCAGACATTGCCGCAAAGGCAAAGGAGATCGCTGAACAGGCAAATGTGAATGACGATGTGCATTCTCTCCGGGCTCTGGTCGTCTTTGGCCTGAAAGGAGTCGCTGCATATTACCACCATGCCGAGATGCTTGGGTTTACGGATCCGGCGATCACCGATTACATGCAGAAAGGGCTTGCTTCAACACTCCAGGACCTTCCTGTCGACCAGATGATCGCGATGGTGCTCGAATGCGGTGAGATAGGTGTGAAAACCCTTGCCCTGCTTGATACCGCTAACACCAAGACGTATGGTAACCCGGAGATCACTCCGGTGAAGACCACCGTTGGAACCAAACCGGGAATATTGATCACCGGGCACGACCTTCGGGACATGGAACAACTTCTTGATCAGTCCAGGGACAACGGGGTTGACATCTACACCCACGGAGAGATGCTCCCGGCCAATGCATACCCTGCGTTCAAGAAATATAAGCATCTGATCGGAAACTACGGTTCATCCTGGTGGCACCAGAAGGATGAGTTCGATTCGTTCAACGGTCCGGTTCTGGTAACAACGAACTGTATCGTACCCCCCAAGGATTCATACATAGACCGTGTATACACAACTGGTCCAGCGGGGTATCCCGGTATAAAGCATATCGTAAAGAAAGCAGACGGGACCAAAGACTTCTCTGCGATTATCGAACATGCAAAGAAGTGCCAGCCCCCGCAGCAGCCAAAAACCAACGGGCGTGACCTCCTCACCGGATGTGGTCACGAGGCAGTTCTGGCTTTAGCCGGGACTGTAATTGACGCGGTAAAGAAGGGCGATATCAAGAAGTTCGTGGTTATGGCAGGGTGCGATGGTCGCCAGACAGAGCGTGAGTATTACACGGAGTTTGCAAAGGCCCTCCCTAAAAATACCGTTATCCTGACTGCCGGATGTGCCAAGTACCGGTACAACCACCTGGATCTCGGAGATATTGGTGGAATCCCCCGAGTGATTGATGCCGGACAGTGTAATGACTGTTACTCGCTTGTGGTTATCGCAAAGGCCCTTGCAGAGGCATTCGGTGTAGGGATCAACGAACTGCCGGTGGTCTATAACATCGCCTGGTATGAACAGAAGGCGGTTCTCGTTCTTCTGGCTCTGCTCTCACTCGGTGTCAAGAACATTACGCTCGGTCCGAAACTTCCTGGCTTTGTCTCTCCCGGAGTGCTCAATGTCCTGGTTGAGAACTTTAACATCGGGAAGAACAGTACAGTAGAAGAAGATATGAAGAAGATGGTTCCGGCCTGATTCTATTCGGGCTTCGCCGGTATCCCATATCTTTTTCGTTCCATTCGGAGCGTCTATGATGTGTGCTCCGATTCTCTTTCGATAAGTTTTGAATACGTGCATGCATTCCAGTACACCTATGATCGTCCTTTGGTGGGGAAGATGGAATTCGATCCAGATACACTAAAAAAAGAAGACAGACCCGGGAAAAAACGGGTAGAACTCCTTGGTAAAGTACTAAACCTCAAGGATCTTGTTGATTATCAGGAGGGGACGGTAGCCAGCCGGATGATTGTTAACACAAAGGCTGGATCAATTACCCTCTTCTCCTTCGATGAGGATGAAGGATTGTCTGAACATACTGCTCCTTTTGATGCGGTTGTCACGATCCTTGACGGGGAATGCGAGGTCTGGGTACAGGGGGAGACGTATCAGATGAAGGAGGGTGATACAATCATCTTCCCGGCAAACATCCCCCATGCATTGAGTGCTGTGAGCCGGTTCAAGATGTCCCTGACGATGATTCGGGAGAAGGAATCATGAGTGAGGAAAAAGACGGGGTGTACTGCAAGGTCTGTGGAGGTATTATTCCCCAGGGTTCTGCGATAGGATCCATTGAGATTGAAGGTAAGTCTACAGGGATTAATCAACTCGAATTTATCCTTGATGAGGTAACAGCCCTGCATCTCCAGAGTGATCGTAATATTATGAATGAACTGGTGAAACGGGCTAAAGTGCTCAATTACATCCCGACAAAGATGACAGAAAAATATGCTGAAGCCTTGTTGCAGGCGTTTAAAAAAAGAAAGACAACGGAGTAGATTATGGACTCATATGAATGCTCAATCTGTGGATATGTGTATGATCCGGAGAAAGGCGACGAGGAGAACGGTATTGCACCCGGGACCGCGTTTGAAGACCTTCCTGACGACTGGCTCTGTCCAGTCTGTCAGCAGGGAAAGGAAGTCTTCGAGAAGGTCTCGTAACCCTCTATCAATTTTGTGGGCTTTTCTTCGTATAGGGTGCGTACGTTGAATATTAATCTTGTTTTACTGTTGAATCAGATGTTATTGTTGAGATCGATTTGTATCTGATAAGAGAGAAACAAACAAGATATTCTGCTAGAATGCCACAAATATTGGTTTATTCTATATTCTTCTCATGATTTCACTGTTTTTGATATCTGAAAAATCCGGATCTTCTAATAACATAAGGTATACATATATACTCATAATTCCCCTAATGAATCATTCAATGAGGGCAGACATACATCCAATACATATTCTCTGCTTTGGATATAGCTCTCAGTATGTAGAAAAAATAGAGGCCGGTCTGAAACCGTATGGCTCATTTGTCTGTACTGCAGCAGACAACTGGGTGGATAGACCTTTCGATACTGTGGATCTGTTTCTTTTCGGACAATCAGATTCTTATGATCATCTATCCTCGCAACTAGTGTCAGTACGAGATTCACATCCGCAGATTCCCCTCATTTATTGTAGCATAGATGGTAATATCCTGCCATTTGATGATCCTTTGACAACATTTCTTGATGGATATTTTATTCTTGAGGAAAAGTCAGAGCACTGGGGCTTGAATTTATCCTCACTTATCAATAATGCCGTCAAATGCCAGAAGATAGTATCTGGTGTAACATCCCGGGATAGTTTTTACAAAGAAATATTTGAGAAAAATCCCATCTCAATGTCATTAACAATTCCAGAATCCGGGATGTTTGTCGAGGTAAACAAGGCATTTCTCCAGGCGTATGGATACACTCAGGAAGAAGTGATCGGGCACCGCTCATTTGATCTCACAATCTTTGGATCCAAAGAAGAACGTGATTCTGTAATTAAGGCCTGCACACGAGAACACCCTGCAAGGGATTTTGAGCTCAAAGTTCGGACAAAAGAAAATAAAACTATTACTGCTCTTTTCTCTGCTGACGTGTTATATCGTGATGGCCAGGAGTTATTCTTACTCACGATGAAGGATATCTCAAAGCAGAAACAGATTGAAGAGGAGATTAAGGATACCAATCTTTTTATTTCTAACATTTTATCAAATATTACCGAAGGGATAATCGTCTATGATATTTCGCTGGGACACCGGGTATGGAACAGATATATGGAAGAACTTACCGGAATTCCTGCATCAGATATTCTTGGAAAACCTTCAGATGTGTTCAATCCTGAGCTGGAAGGAGATGATACTCCATTTCTGATTCGTGAGGCCCTTCAAGGAATTACATCTATATCAAAGGATCTCCACTATCACATTCCCTCAACTGGTAAGTCTGGCTGGGTCTCGGTGATATACACACCATATGTGGATGCATCAAATACCATCACCGGAGTTATTGTATCAGTTCGGGATATCAATGAGAGGAAAAGGTATGAGAATGAACTTATCTCTCATGAGTTACATCTCCGCTCTATCATCGACACAGTTCCTGTCTGGATATCATGTTTAGACCGGGATAAACGATTTACTCTGGCAAACATCAGCATGTGCTCAGCTTTTAATATTACTCCTTCCCTTGTTGAAGGAAAATCATTCGAACAGATTAATGCCGATTCCAAAGAACTCGCTCATTATGATGCCATGCTCGATAGGGCACTCCAGGGAAGAGAGGTACCCTTCGATAAAGAGATGATAGATCCAACTTCAAAGAATACAAAGTATTTGAGAGGACGATTCTCCCCGCTTAAGGATGTATCCGGAAATATCGAAGGAGTTGTAAGTGTAGTTATCGACATTACCGATCTGATACTTGCACAACAGACAATTGAGAGTATAAACTCAAAACTTCATCTTCTCTCATCTATCACCAGGCATGATATCTTAAACAGCTTAACAGCAGTATTGGGATATCTTGCTATAGCCATTGAAGAAAAAGATCCTGATGAGCGAAATTCATATCTGTTTAAAGCATACCAGACAGCATTGCTTATTCAGGAACAGGCCGAATTTTCCCGGGATTATCAGGATATCGGTGTAAATAAACCTGTATGGCACAATGCAAAAGATGTATTCCGTAATGCGATAAAAAGTCTGAAACTTGGAGATATCTCTGTCGAGGTCTCTCTTGATGATCTGATGGTGTATGCTGATCCACTTCTTGAAAGAGTGATTTACAATCTTGTCGATAACACCTTGAGATATGGAAAGAATGTAACCCGGATATCCAGTTATTGGCGTAAAGAAGCTGATTATATCGTCTGGGTTCTTGAGGACAATGGAGTAGGGGTTGTCAGTGGTATGAAAGACCATATATTCAAGAAGGGTGTTGGTCACAATACCGGGCTTGGACTCTTTCTCACTCGTGAGATCCTGGACATTACCGGCTTATCAATTCGCGAGACCGGGATGGAAGGTGAAGGTGCACGGTTTGAGATCGGTATCCCGAATGAGTTATGGAAACTTCAGAGTTAGCCTATCTGGGTGTAGGGTATTGTAACTTCGATATCAGGACTCTTTTTTACGAATCCAAAAATCACTGTTCATATTACTGACATATCCAATCAGATATTGGATTTGTTACCGGTTGTAAACGTAATTTGTGAAAATCCGTATCTATTTGAGTTATTTAAAACACCCATGAGACAACGCCTCATGGGTGTTTTTAAAAAAAGCGTCAATTCAGTTCATCGGGATCTATGATTTTGCCATACTTCCAATAGAGTATTATTATTGGTAAGGACTTCCATGATATCCTCTCATTAAGTCATATTCAGGCGTAAACCTGAATTGCTCTTCAGGAGAATGGGGGAAAATATCAATGAATCTTACCAGGAAAAAAACGGTTGCATTCCTTGATATCGGGACAAACTCAATTCGTCTCTTAGTTGTACGATTCTCGGAGTCCAGATCCTGGAAGGTTCTTACTGATCAAAAGATGGTAGTCAGGCTTGGTGAAGGAGAATTTGGTAGAAATCGGATTACTCCTGAGGCGATCAGCCGTGCAAAAACCGTATTAATCAGGTTCATTCAGTTAGCCAGGGAAGTTCAGGCAGAAGATATTATCGCAGTTGCCACATCTGCATTACGTGAAGCAGAAAACAGGAGAGATCTGATAGATCAGATCTCTTCTCAAACTGGGGTAGATATCCAGATAATTTCAGGAAATGAAGAAGCGAGACTGATATGGCTTGGAATACAAAATGATATCCATTGCAAGAGATCACATACCCTCTTTATTGATATTGGTGGAGGAAGTACAGAAGTCAGTATTGGTGATGCATACAAACAACTCTTCTCGTGTAGTTTAAAACTGGGTGCAATTCGGACGACCCAGGAGGTTGCTCCGGCAGGATACCGAAAAGCATACACTACCATTCTTTTTGACAAGATCAGGAACTCTATTCGTGAACAGATAACTCCGGTCATCCCAGAGCTGAAGAAGTACTCATGTCTCCAGGCATATGGGAGTTCTGGGACTATAGTATCTCTGGAAACAATTGCCCGAAATTATCGAGAGACGGCTCCCACCCATATTGCCGGAGTCCTTACTCTCCATGAGGTAAACCAGATAATTGAGTACCTTGGGGAAAAGTCTCTTGAAGATAGGCGAAAGCTTGAAGGATTAAACCCTGCCCGAGCCGACATCATAATCGCCGGGGCCTGTATACTCCAGATGATCCTTCAGAAGACGGATGTTCAGGAGATACAAGTCACGGACCGTGGTCTTCGGGATGGCCTGCTTCAGGAGTACCTGCGTATCGACATGAATACAAGTATCAGAACAGTGGAATCACTCAGGCAGCAGATCATTCAGGAGATAGGAGAGACATTCCGAATCGATGTTCCTCATGCAGAGAGGGTACAAAATATTGCTACCATGCTCTATGAAAGTGGTGAAAAGATCCATCTGTTCAGCCTCCCTGGTGATTCGTTAGAACTGCTTACATATGCTGCGTATCTCCATGATATTGGCCATATTATTTCATATTCTAAGCATCAGTATCACTCATATTACCTGATTCGGTCGCTTCATATGCCTGGATTTTCTTGTGACGAAAAAGAGATCATTGCCCTCATTGCCAGATATCACCGGAAAAAGGTTGCACGAGAAAAAGACGAACCATTCTTTGAACTCTCGAAATTTGACCAACGAAGGGTAAAAGTCCTCTCATACCTCTTGAGAATTGCAGAAAACCTTGATCGGAGTCATGACGGACGAATTTCAAGAGTAACATTTAATAATCTTACAAATAAAGCAGTAGCGCTTGATATCGAGTGTCCGGATGACATATCACTGGAACTTGCAGGAATGTATGACGACAAGGGGTTATTCAGGAAGATATTCGGAGTGGAACTACGAGCAATGCTCTCTCATCTGTCACAGAAAGATCTTACAAACTCTGTATGTGGCGAAGTAACGTCCTGACACGAAAATCCGCCCATTATAACAATCCGAAATACCGAATCTCATAAAAATCAAAGCATATGATAAACTATCAAACCTATCCTCCTATATTGCAATCCAGTGGGCCCATCTATGATCAGATAAAGTCCTGGATACAGCCGCATGAGTACCTAATCTCAAAAGCTGGTGACAAGACATATCCTCTTCTTGAACGCGTGAACTTTCTTGTAACGTTTCATACATCTCTTGATACATTTTTCAAGACCAGGGTTCTTGATTTAACCTCTCATCTAAAAAACGATGGGACCCTCGAACCAGATAATCGGGCTCTTGCCGTGGTTCTTGAACAATTGTATGCCCAGTTGTATCCATTACTTGAAATACAAGATGAGATCTGGAACTACTCAATATTTCCAGATCTCCTTGCAAATGGTATCACTATTCACCAGATTCATTCACTTGATGAGCATCACCAAAGAAGACTTCGGGAGTATTTTTACAAAGAGGTCTTTCCCATTGTAACTCCTCTGGCTTTTGATAAAACCCATCCATTTCCTTATATATCGAACCTGTCCCTGAATCTGGCAGTTATTCTAAAAGAGACACCACAGTCTCCCGAGTTATTTGTCAGGATAAAAATTCCAGAAGACCTGTTTCCCCGTCTGATCCCAATTGAGAGTGAGCAGCCATCTGTGAATTCCACCCGGTATGATCTGGTTTTTCTCGAGGATCTTATATCTTCCAACCTTGATCTTCTCTTTCCCGGGATGCAGATTGTAGCCTCATATCCGTTTCGAGTGACAAGGAACTCACGTTCTCTGTCATTGAATCTGAACAAAGAAGAGGAAAGGTCTGAAGAGACTGATAACCCGGACGAGCGAAGGCAAAATACCACCGTGCGAATTGAAGTATCGTATCAGATGGACAAGATAACCTGTGGAGTGATCTGTGACAAACTCCTTCAATTTTCCAGGATATTTTACCGAACCAGGGGACCAATTGGGATGGCGGATATGAGTATTCTTTACACCCTTAACAGGCCGGATCTCAAATACAAGTGTAATTCTGACACGTTTATATGACTATTGTATACGCATGTTTTTCATGAAAAAGTCTTTTTCGTCGGTCTCGTCTGGGGCCCCCAACGGGGCACCGTTGGGGTTTTTGATAGCCCAAGGTAAACAGGTTTCGTAAACGCGTGTACACGAATTGCGAAGTATGATGCCTGGTCAGTTAAGGGATGTCATTCCTGATTATTGAGGCACCAAAACCCACACACTCTTCGAAAAGTAGGAGACCTGTTGTATCGTTCAGGATCATCCCGGGTGATCAACTCTAATAATTTCGATTTATTGATTTCAGCGTGAAATGTCGTGGTGAGTTGGGGCCTGTAGCATATATTCCCCATGGCCTTGGCAGATCTCACAATAAATATCTATATAGGGAAAACATCGTGGACAAAGATGTAATGAATGTAACGAATTTTTCGCTAAACCGTTGAAATCGGCTGATATTGATCCGCTTTCCATATTACTTTCTTTCATGTACAGCAGAATAATGGTTTAGTATAGAATTACTAGAGAAAGTATATGCACTCAATTGATCTGATTATACTTGTTTCCTCAATAGGAACTATATGAAAAACCAGAAAACAAATTGAAATTTTCTCTTGACTCTGACAGTACTGGTTGGGAAATATGGGTAATAACACAATTTCATTGAGAGTGTGCCGTACACGATGAAGTGCAATTCTATTAGACGCTCTAAAAAGACCAATATTTACTTCGGTCATTCAAAAACGATGCCATGCACTATAGATATAAATATTGCCGATGACATTGAAGAAAGAGACTTGTCACATCAGTATACCTCATTGTAGATATATGCCCTAATCAGAGGATTCTATGAAATATCCATGCAAGCGAAAAAAAGCATTCTTCTGTCGATATGCGGCAGATACTCTTATTCCGCTTACACATACGTTATCAGAGATCCTCAAAGACGTGAGTACTGCTGAAGATAGTGAGGTTCTTCACCAGTGTAGGGTGACTACCCGCAAGATTCGAACGGCATTGTCTCTGTTCGAGGCATGTCTCTCTCACAAACGAATAAAATACTGGGAACCTGCGTTAAGAAAACTCACAAAATCCCTGAGTGAAGCACGGGACCTTGACGTTCAGATCTCGTATGTTGAATCACTTCTTACGCACGCCGCTCACAAGCAGTCTTCTCCACTCTTCTTTCGTTCATCCACCATTCTGGTAAACCACCCGAATCACCATGAGACTGAAGTGATATCAGGTACCTCTCACGAAGAGAATGATTCTGCAGTATTATCAGTTGATTCTGATCAGATTCATCATATCGGTATTGAATGCCTCCTGCTCCGTCTCAAACAGAAAAGAAATGAGATTCAGGAGCATGTACTCTTTTCAACAGGTGAAACTGCAGAATGTAATACGCTTCAGCGAATAAACGAAGATTTACAGGTATACATTAAGGATATACCCTCCGATACTCATCCAGATGAAAAAGTATACGCAAACGAACAGTTCTGTTACTTTTTACTCAGAAAATTCGATGTTCTTACTGAGTATAGCCATTATCTGGGTGATCCGACAGCTCACGTAAAGCATCACAAGATGCGGATCATAGCAAAACAGATCATATTTATTCTGGAAACCTTTTCTGAAATCTGCCTTGAATCTTTGCAACAAGAGATCGAGCATATCAAAGCAGTTCAGAGCCTTCTCGAATCGCTTCATGAATGTGATGTATGGATTGAGTTCCTTCCGGGATTTCTTAAAGAAGAAAAGAGTCTGGCAATGGATTATGCCGGGAACACCAAGATATACGATCTCATCGCCCTTGGAATTCTTAAACTCCTGGATGATCAGAAGACAAAACGCGACGAGATCTTTCATGATCTCGTACAGGCCTGGGAGAGAGTTAAAAGCGAAGAGCTCTTTGAGATCATCACTGCCAAAATCTCAATTCTGAATAATGAGACTCTGCAAAAAGATAAGATCGATGAACTCATACCAAACCTGAAAATTGCCTGTATCAGTGATATACATGCAAATCTTCCTGCACTGGAAGCAATAATTAATGACGCAAAAACACGTGGTGTCTCTGGTTTTATCAACGCAGGGGACTGTATCGGGTATGGAGCCTCTCCTGATATGGTTGTTCATGTTGTGCGATATAACCAGATCTTTTCAGTTATCGGAAATTATGACCTTGATATCATCACAAAAAAGTGGAAGTCCAGGAAGGTGAAGTCGAGTGAAAAGAAGATCACCATGGAGTGGACATACGACAACCTGTCACATAGAAGTAGTACATTTTTACAAAAACTCCCCAATACATTGAGATTAAAAATTCAGGGAAAGACACTGCTGATAACTCACGGCAGCCCTGAATCTATAACAGAATACCTAACCGCAGATACACCCTACAGCAGATTATGTGAGCTTGCAACCTCTTCAGCGGCTGATGTGATAATTACCGGGCATTCACATTCTCCGTTCATCAAAGAGGTGGAAGGAACATCGTTTTTAAACTGTGGGAGTGTCGGGAGACAGGAGGACCGGGATCCCCGGGCCTCGTATGCGGTTATTACCTTCAACCCGTTCTCCATTGTTCAAATCCGTGTTCCTTACAATATCAAAAAAGCGGTAACCAAGATTCGCAAGAACAATCTTCCGAAAGAGTTTGAACAGATGGCAATAATGGGATGCTCGTTACGTTCTGCAAAAAATCGTACAAAACAAAAAAATAAAAACTAGAAGTTCGTCAGGTTTCACTCGGGAGAGTTGCCTTGAATGCATCTACTGAGTCTTTTATTCCCTGTGTTGTCTTCTCACTTTTGAGAACATCCTTAACCTCCTCACCAATCCCCTCAATTGTGGAGACCACGTTCATCTCATGATCGTGTGCCCAGAGTTTGAGAGTCTCAAGTGTGTGTTCAGCTCCACTCTCCATGGTGGCTGCTGCAAAGATCACCTTCTTGCCTTTCAACTGTTTTGTGTGCCAGAGTGAAACAGTCCGATCAATCAGGGCCTTTACCGGTGAACTGACATCAGAGAAATAGACCGGCGATCCCAGAACGATGAGATCGCTGTGTATCATCCGGAATGCTATCTTTCCAAAGTCATCCTGTATTACGCAGTGCCCTTTTTTCTTGCACTTCAAACAGCCTTTGCAGGGCTCCAGGTGGACATCTGACAAGGAGTACTTCTTCGTTTTTACTCCAGGAATTCCTGCATCCTTTAATCCGCTCTCAAACGCTTCCAAAATGCCTCTTGTTGCACCTTTTTTTCTGTTGCTTCCACAGATTGTCGTAATCTTCATAATTATCCCTCAAATGTACGAAATCGAGAATTCATGTTACATTACCTTACTGATGATGAGGTATATCAGGAGGAGTCCTGCAAGAACGCTCACAATGATCAGCGGCAGGTTCTTTTCAACAACGGTCTGGTTTTCACCAGAAGCAGCCTCTTTTAAGTGAGTGATCTCATCGGAGAGCTCCTGAATCTGGGATGAGAACGAATCAGTATCAGATTTCTGGGCGTCGTTTGCTTTTCCCTCACCAAGAGTAACGGCAAGTGATGTCAATCCTGATGAAAATTTGCTGATCTCATCACGGAGAAACTGTATCTCAGACACGCTCTCCTTTTGTTGCTTGTGTAAATACTCAATATCCCGTTTTAACTCCTTGTTCTCCTCTGCAAGATTTGCCTCTTTAACGGCAGTAATAAGCAACGAGATGATCTCCTGCCTGCTCATATCTTTTGAAGATGCTTCCTGATCGATGAGAGCAATAATGTCATCAGGTAGTCTTTTCTCTACTTTATCAGAGCCCATCGTGGCCTCCTTTCATGTTTGTTTTCGGTATCATTCTATGCCTGGTTATTTCTGTTCAGAAATGACCGGAATTTTTTTACCGCACTGGCAACAGAATTTTGCTTCAGGTGGATTCTGATAGTTGCAGGCCCGGCATAATCCCGGAATTGGAGGATTCAGTTTCTCGATCAATATGGCTATTATTGCTTCAGATAGCGAAGCATATTTGTTTGATGTGACATATTCATCAAGCGTTTCTTTTAATTCAATAGGCATGCGCAGCGATACACTAGCCTGAGATTTTCCTTTTGCTTTTGACACGTATTACAATAGTCATTACAATCTGTATTAATTGTATCTCAAGCCGTATCTAACCCGTAATCACATTTGATACGTGCAGTATCTATGATATTGGACATTCAAATATGGTTTGATTCAACAAGAGGCTTACATTTTAAATGTCTATTGTGGATACGTAATAGTTTCAAAAATAAACCTGCGAATAGAAGTTTAAATTGTTCCTGATGAACTGGAAAAATCTACATTGATCTGCGAAGGCCCGATCTCCAGGTTTTTTCAATCTAATGAATATCATATAAACCCCAACGATACCCCGTTGGGGGCCCCATGTAGGACCGATGAAAAGGACTTTTTTATGCAAACATAGGGGTATATAGAGTTCTCATAGATCCTGGAGTTTCTATTCAGTTTTTCTATCAATCTGTGTATACACTACTATACACGAGATGATTGCAAATTCTGTCACATCAGGAGAACAGACCGGTACACATAAGGCTGGTGTTCCTACCTCTTCAACAATCACAACCACAGATTTGAAAACACTTCAGAGTATTCTGGATTGTGCTCCTGTTGCTATTCAGATTGTAAGTCCTGAGGGAATGTTTGTAGATTGTAATAAAAGAACCATCGAGCTGTTCGAAGCCCAGATTAAGGAGGATATTATCGGACGTCCCCCTGGGATTTTATCACCGCCAGTTCAGCGTGACGGGAGAAGCTCCGCGAATGTCTCACAGG